>PALX01000001.1 GCA_002710775.1 Micavibrio sp.
TCGCTACGGGTAAGGTCCTATCGGCATCTGATGTTCGTGTTCCGATGAATAGTCATATCGAAGAATTGCTCGATGATGATGCGGCTTTTCGTAATGACGGACGTATCTTTTCTTCGTCTCAGCCATCGTTGACATTTTCTAATTAAGATATCGGATCATAATAGAATTTAAAAAGGCCGCATCTGAGCGGCCTTTATTTTTATTATTTGTTTGTTTCGAATCTATTGATTGCGGGTCACAACGTTAAGGCCTGTGAGTAGCTTATCAATGATCGGTACGTATTTTTCAGCCTGAATAACAATGGCTTCAACGCGGCGTTCAGCTTCTTCCAATGGCACATCGGGATCGAGTGTCTGATAGCTCGGGCTGGTTTCAATCTCTGTGTATAGCTCGGTCAATAGCTTTGCCATACTTGGGCCAAGGAGAGACAGCTTGTCGATATTGGCATCGTAGACCATGCGCATCAGGGACGGTTTATCATGAATAATATCACCTGTCTGCTTGTATTTTGGTGTCTTATTCGGGTTACGAATATCTTTGAGAAGCTCGCGGTAGATGGTGAGGAAAGCCTCAACCTTGCTCTTATTGGCCTGTAACTCTCCATCAAAAGAAGAGGCAAGTACGTATTTTTCGCGGTCTTTCATGTCCTTTTCATTCTTACCAACTTTGGCAATCTGGCGCTTTTGCATATGAATCAGGCGTCCGAAGCCTGAGAACATGATAAAGGCGATAATGATGAGGCCGACGAGCGGTACGGCAGAAACAAGAGCCACAAGTAAGAACAGATTATTCTTGAGATCTGGTCTTAGATTCTCGAAATCTAAAAAGTTCACCGCAGAGACTGTGGCATCAAACCATACACCCTTTTGAAGCGCCATCGCTGTTCCTTCGGCTTCGGTATAGGCCTGTCGTAAACTCGGTTGGTCATAGACGGCTTCACGGTCTACATAGGCAAGCCCCTGATTTAGGAGAAGGACAGCAAGGTCTTGTTCTGCTGTATTACGGCATTGTGATACGGCAATGTTACCTTTCCATTCAAAAACACGGCAGGCAATCTGGCCACCACTAATGGCGCGGTCAAGCAGGGCGCGGGCGCGGATGTGAATACCGTTATCGCTGTAATTTGGTACGGTGATGCCCCATAATTTAACAAGGACACGGCTTGTTTTGATCATCGCACCCCCTGTCGGAAGGGCGGAAGAGGCCGAGAACTGATCAGCCTGTTGAGCATAGATTTTGCCTGACGGTGCTAAAAGTAACGCCGAAAAGGCAATAAAAAGCGCAAAAAACGTGTATTTCTTTGCCTTTTTGAAGAAGTTGGGTCTATTATGCGATGAAAACATAGTTAAATACCAAGTGATTATAGGTTACAATTAAATTTCACTTATTATGATAGATGAGCGTTAACAGAGCGTAAAGGCATGAAACTAACTTATGGCGAATTATTAGATAAGCTAGGCGTATCGCCCGTGCTGTCCGGATATGAGACGAAGCCTTGGCAATATTACGATGCCGAGAAGGAGATCATATGCGCCGCTGAAGTCCGTGTTATGGATGGGGATTGTGATGAGGTTGAGGCTGAAATTATGCTGGATAAGGGCCTAAAGGAAGACGGCACAAGTGATATGGAGATCATTATGTGGCTTCAGGCAAAAAAAAGCGCCAATGGCAAATATACGATTCATAATTGCCGCTTTGAAGGTAAGAACTTTGTAAATGAATTACCGTCTTGGGAAAATAAAATTTGCCGTTTTTTTAAAGCGGTTGTTCGTGAAATTAAGAGCGGTCACATTCCAGACTTTGATGAAATCAAAGAAGAAACTATGAAGGATAAGGGCGGCGCAGGACAAGGCGGCCAAGGCGGAGGCCGTGCGCCAAAGATTAAGGGCAACCAGCTTTTGAATGACATGAAACGCGGCGGCGCCGGTTTCTAAGTACATTTTCCTATAGAATATTTCTTTCAATGTCTTGGCGAATACCTCGGTATGGGTGACCTAGAGCAGTTGCTAAGCCTGTAGTATCCTATCTTCCGGAGGTAGAATGCTATGGCTAAGGTTTTAGTTGTTGAGGACATAGCCTATACGCGGGATGGCATGTGCGATATTTTATGTAGTTTAGGTCATTATGTTGATGCGGCGACAGACGGGGCCGATGCAGATGTTTTTTTAAAGCTGTTTAAATATGACCTTGTTGTTACGGATATTATGATGCCGCATAAAAATGGATTTGAGCTGGTCAAAGATATTCGCAAAAATACACCTTCAACTAAAATTTTAGTAATTTCTGGCGGCGGCAATTTTTATAATCAAGATATATGTGACGCAATAAGTGATGTGGCTTCTGATAAATCTATTCAAAAGCCATTCTCGAAACGGGAATTTATATCAAGTGTTAATGACCTCATTACTGAAGGCGATTGAGCGTTGCTGACCTTTAATCACCAGATTATTCGTAGCCTTTTTGTGGAAGATAGTTTTCTGGATTATCAGCTTATGGATAGTGCGGTAAGAAAACTCAACGCATCGGATTATGGTTTCTATCTAGATGTTGATTGGGCACGCAATTTTGATGAGGGCTTAAGCAAAGCAAAAAAGGGTCGTTATGATATATTCTTTATTGATTACGTGCTGAACGGAAATACAGGCCTGGATTTTGCAGGGTCGCTTGCCAATGAAGGCGCGTCTGGTCCTTTTATCATTATGACGGGCTATGACAATCTTGGTTTTGTGAACGAGGCATTAAACAGCGGCACGTATGATTATATATTGAAAAATGAACTGACCCCCTCTCTTCTTTTTCGTTGTATCTCTTATGCGCTGGAACGCAAAAAAGCTGAAGAGCGTTTAAAGCAGGACGACCATAGAGGAAAGCTGGAAGCTTTAGGACAAATGGCGAGTGGTATTGCGCATGAGCTTAACAATTTATTACAACCGATCATGCTGAAAGCAGATGATATTTGTGATGAAACAAATAATGATGATGTCAGGAAAAAGGCGGAGATCATTATTGATTGTGCGCGTTCTGCGGCCAATGTCATCGATGATATATTGAGCTTTTCGCATATAAAAAACAAAGGAGTCGATTGTGTCGATATCCGTAAAACAGCGCTCAAGCAGATTGGTTTTGCCCGCGAAATATTACCGAAATCTATTACCTTTTCTCTTTCCGGATTTGATGATAGTGACAAAAAGTTAGGGTGTCAGATTTGTTATAGTCAGATCAGCGCTGATGATTTGTTCCGTGTGTTTTGCAATTTATTTTTAAATGCCGCACAAGCGATGGATTATACGGGCCGAATTGATATTGAGTTTAGGCACATTGCGAACGAGCACGCGATGGATATGAAAGGATATGCGGTAAAGCCAAAAGAATCGATGGAAGGATATGCACAGATTACAATCAAAGATACAGGTACAGGTATACCCTCTGAGATACTCCCTAAAATTTTTGCGCCGTTTTTTACAACAAAAGAAGTGCAAAGCGGCACAGGCTTAGGTTTATCTATTGTACAAAGCGTTGTTCAGGGGTGGGGTGGTTCGATCAAAGCAACGAATGATAAGACAAATGGCGGGGCGGTTTTTTCAATTTTGATTCCATGTGCGCGGCCCTAAGAATAGCTATAAAGATATCTGTCCTTATTGAGCTTGTTTGTGCTAAATTTTACCCATGGTTGATGCGTACGCCCTAGAATTTGTTGAACCGAATTATGAGCACTTTGATGCTTTTTTACAAAAAGCAAAAAGGCCTAGCTTATTACAAAGTTTTCCTTACGCGTATGCGATTAGACAAACACAAAAGTTACAACCGCGACTGGGTGTGATTAAAAAAAATGAAGAGGAGATTGGTTTCTTCTCTACTTTCGAGGCGTCTACTTTATTAGGCTTTTTACATGTACTGACCATTGATCGTGGCCCATGCTGGTTTAAAGGACATGGGAATGTTGATGATATGTATGGGTTTTCAAAAGCGCTGGACGCGTATGCACCGGCGAGATTTGGACGACAAAGACGCTTCATGCCTGAAATTTCTAAGGGGCAGCTATATCGCGGCTGGAAAAAGAGAGAACGTGAGAAAGCCTATAGAACAATATGGCTGGATATCTCAAAAGATGAAAAGGCTCTCCAAAGCAACATGGAAAAAAAATGGCGTAATGCTCTGTCAAAAGCAGAGCGACAAGATCAGAAAATGGAAATTGGTAATGGCGCTGATATCCCGTGGTTTCTGCAGGGCTATCTTAAAGACCGGCTGGCAAAGAAATATCCCGGCCCCAGTTTATCTTTTCTAAAGACCTTGATGGAAATGGCGGCGCAAAGTGACGATCTGCTCTTGCTTAAAGCGACACAAAAAAACCGTATTCTTGCGGCAATATGTGTCATAAAGCATGGTAATGCTGCAACCTACCAGACAGGCTGGACAACACTGGAAGGGCGAAGTGCCAACGCACATCATTTTCTTTTATGGCGGGCGATAAAAATGTTAAAAGAAGAAGAGATACAATATTTGGATATGGGCGGTATTAATACTGAGACAGCCAAAGGCGTAACGGATTTTAAGGACGGTATTGGCGGTAAGCGTGCACAGCTGATAGGACAATTTGGATGATGATGTTTAAAAAACAATATAGCTATATTTTGGGACTTGGATTTTTCCTGTTATGCGGGGTAATGCCGAGTATGTCCCTTGCACAAAATGCAGCTGAGGAAAAATTGGCTTTTGCAAAGAAGATGGATGAAGAGGTGAACGCAGTATTGCATTACAGCGTCTATGCCAGTGGTTTTCATGTGCTGGATATTGATATCGCGATTGAAAACGAAGCCCGCAGTTACGAAGTGGATTTGAACACAAAACTGACGGGTATTTTAGGCAAGCTGGTGCCGTGGCAGGGTGCTTTTGATACGAAGGGTATAAAAAAAGGTGCTGATCATTTTCAGCCTATCACCCATAAAACACTGGCGCGCTGGAAAGAAGATGAAGAAGTGCGCACTTATAAATACGACCAAAGCGGGCGCTTAGAAAAAGTGGTTGTGAACGAGAACGGCAATATACATGATGCAAAATTATTACCGGATCTATCAGACGGCACGACAGACATTTTGAGCTTGTTGATGGAAGTTATTGCCGATGGCACATGTCGTCATGAGGCCGATATCTTTGATGGAAAACGCCGTTTTGCAACGGAATTCAGAACCCTCAAAACTGGGACGGTTTCGCCTAGCAAATACAATATTTATGAGGGCCCTGCCGAAGTATGTGAAGTCGAGATTACACCGAAAGGTGGGAAATGGCATAAAAAGCCACGAGGTTGGCTAGCGATTCAAGAACAAGGCCGCGCTAAGAAAAAATTACCGCAGATATTTTTAGCCTCTATTGACGATAAATTACCTGCTGTGCCTGTTAAAGGCGTGACCGTGTCGGATTATGGGACATTCCTGCTTCACTTAAATAACGTTACCTACGGCGAGGGTAGACGCCAGCTCGCCGAGAATGAGTAGTAGTTTATTTATTATTGTTTTTTTTGCACATTAGCCGAAGCGTTTGTGCATTGTGCGGAAGGTGATAGAGATGCGCTGGTCTGTGACTTCTGACACGCCGTGCGCATAGGGCACAAAACGAGATTCGCCCGTCATGAGATAAACGAATCCGTCTTCTTCGGGTAAGTAAACCGCATCAGGATTTTCTTCCTCTTCTTCCCTTTGATCTACGAGATAGAGTTTGCCTTTAGGATCGGCTTTAATAATGATGCCGACAACATCTTTGTCGTAGTAAAAATGAACGGGGTCGCCTTTGCTGGTATGGGTGCGCGTTTCATCAACATCGACATGTGGGCGAAGTTTATCGCCTGGCCCGAAAATAGAAATGATACAGTTATTGAAATCTGTTGAGAGGTTTAGCTCTTCGTCACTACTTTCTTGCAAGGTGGCGATGGCGGCCCAGTAAAGAGATTGTAATATGACAGGAATGTCTGTTGGCTCAGCCTGCGGGTCTTTTACCATAGCATGATAGCTGTACCCATATTCAATCGTTTGGCGGCGTGTGTCTTGTTCATTTTGAAGATTGACGACAGCATCGCCGAAATCGCCTCTGGCAATCCAGAACTGAATGCTCTCAGCCAAAAGCTGGGAAATATGGGCGGTGACAAGCTCTATTTTTTTCATAATAATTTTTATAGAGAGAATATGAAAGTGGCGCAAGAACTATCTTATGCGACTTCCCATGATGTGCCCTCTGGGCTGTCTTTGAGGATAATGTTTTGGGCGGCTAGATCGTCACGGATCTTATCGGCTAAGGCAAAATCTTTATCTTTTTTGGCCTGCGCGCGTTTTTCAATTTGTTCCAAAATAAAGCCTTCATCGACACTAATTTCTTTCTTTTGCGCCGCGAACCATTCCTCTGGATCATTATAAAAAAGACCAAGAAGCAAGCCACCATTGATAAAATTTGATAAAGCTTCGTCGTCTTCTTCGTCTTTGTCCTCTTCGATATCAGAGGCGAGCGCGAACATTTCTGCCATGGCTTTGGGTGTGTTCAGATCATCCATAAGCGCATTGATGAAATCGTCGCTGAAGACACCTGGTTCGACATTGCGGTCCAGATTATCCTGCAAGATTTTATAGAAACGATTAAGCGTTTTAATAGATTGCTGAAGCTTGTCTTCTGTCCAGTCTAGCGGTTGACGGTAATGAGCCGATAGAAGAGTCAGGCGTATTGCTTCTCCTGCTATACCCTTTTCAAGCAAATCATGGGTGAGAATGAAATTGCCCAGAGACTTGGACATCTTTTCACCCTCTACAGTCAAGAAGCCATTATGGACCCAGAACTTAGCAAAGCTCGACGGGTCGTCTTCATGGCCGTGCGCACAAACAGCTTGCGCGATTTCATTCTCATGATGTGGGAATTTTAAGTCGGCACCGCCGCCATGAATATCAAAAGGGAGGCCGAGATGTTGCGCTGACATGGCCGAACATTCGATATGCCAGCCTGGGCGGCCATGTTCGCCCCAAGGGCTTTCCCAGCCCGGTTCATCTGCGGCGCTTGGTTTCCATAGAACGAAATCGGCAGGGTCTTTTTTATATGATGCGACCTCAACACGTGCGCCAGCGATTTGTTCATCGCGCGAGCGGCCTGACAGTGCGCCGTAATTTTCGTAGCTTGGGACGCTGAAAAGGACATGGCCTTCTGCAACATAAGCATGTCCTTCGGAGATTAAAGCTTCAATATAGGCGATCATATCCTCAACATGCTCAGTCGCGCGCGGTTGAATATCAGGTTCTGCGACCCCAAGAGCGGCGAGGTCTTCATTATAAATTTTTTCGTATTTCAGCGTAATATCAGACATAGGCGCGCCTGTGTCCTGCATCGCCTTAATAATCTTATCATCGATATCTGTGATGTTGGATACATAGGTGACATCAGNATAGATGGTTTGTAAAACACTGCGCAATAAATCAAACACTACGGCCATACGGGCATTACCAATATGCGCATAGCTATAAACGGTTGGTCCGCAGGCGTATAGACGTACATTTTCCGGATCAATCGGGGTGAAAATCTCTTTTTTGCGGGTTAGGCTGTTATATAATTTTAAGGCGCTCATGGGCTGATCTTTATGGATAACAGGCGGAAAAGCAAGTATTTTCAGCCATTATTGATTTGATTAGGGTTGGCTTTGTTTAGAAATTAGTTTGGTGAGATAACGATACAATTTTCGATCATTTGGCATGTCTCACGTGCCGCTTGCTCAGAGTAACCGCTAAGGCGCGCGCGGAACACGGTGCGCTGATCTTTGGTCTTGCCTGGTACGATACGTGGGCTTATGCCGCGTAAATGCGAGACAGGCAATTTAGCCTGCGCCGTTTGAATGGCACGGTCTGAGGCAAGGCGTGAATTAAAGGCACCGACTTGCACAGACCAGCCTGTTGTCAGCGGTGCTGTGTTTAAAGAATTCGCACCGTAAAATGCTTTTTCTGCGGTCAGAGCATCATAGTCGAATACGCCGATACCATCCATGCTGCGATCTTGCTTTGTGTGAAGTGTTGCCGCCAGCAAGCCTGTTTCATAGCGCTTAGATATTTCTGGATCTGTGTCGCCCTGACCAATAATGCTGGTAATATCTCTTACGGTGCCAAGGAGTGCCATGCTGGCTTGTGGCGTAAGAGCGGCGAGCATTACTTCCGGACTTGGCTTTGGTGTTGGTGTCGGGGCTGGTTTATGATTTGCAATACGCACGGTGCGAATCTTACCGAAACCGGCATTTAGCAATGCTTCCATATGTGCGTTTCTGGATCTGGATGTTCGCCCGCCGAATACAACACCAATCAGACGCCTGTTATCGCGAACAGCGGAAGACACAAGATTAAAACCTGAGGCGTTAATATACCCTGTCTTTAATCCGTCCATTCCCTTATAGGTGCGCATCAAACGATTGTGATTTGAGTATGTGTGACCGCGATAGCGGAAGCTACTTGTAGCAAAATAACCATAATAATTAGGGTAAGCACGAATCACATAACGCGCCAGCTTGGCCATATCGCGTGCTGTCGAAATCTGTGAGGGGTGGTGCAATCCCGATGCATTTTTAAACCGTGTGTTACGCATGCCAATTTCGCGGGCTTTTTGTGTCATGCGGTAGGCAAATTGACTTTCTGTACCGCCGATTGCCTCACCGAGGGCGACAGCGACATCGTTCGCTGATTTCGTTACGAGGGCGAGAATCGCATCTTTGACGCTGATGGAGCTACCGGGCGACAAGCCAATTTTTGAAGGCACCATACTGGCGGCATGTCTGGAAATAGGGACACGAGATTTGAGCGTTAAGCGCCCATCCTCGAGCGCTTCAAACGTCAAAAGAAGCGTCATGATTTTTGTCAGAGATGCAGGATGCAGAATTTTATCGGCATGGCGTGCGGAAATAATTTGCCCTGTATCGGCGTCGATAACAATAGAGGCATATTTTGGATTGGCGTGGACCTGAGAAGGCGTGAAAATGAAGCAAGCGGCAGTTAGGATAAGGCTTAAAAAATAAGTCAGCTTTCCTACCAATGTATGTGGTTGCTTGCCCCGCACCATGTCACCTCTATTATTATTTTGTCGTCAACTTGCTGGCCTGTCACTTTGATGAAAAGGACTCGTCCAGTATAGCAACAAATAGGAGAAAATATCAAACCGAATAAATAGAGTTTTCATATTTTTGCACTGCACAAAAATGATATTGACTTGCTACGCTCAAACCCCTATATTATGAATTGTGCAACGCAGAATTTGGACAATATTTGAATAAGGAGAATTCATGACAGACGCATCGAAAAATATATCGGGTACGGTTGTGAGTTTACCGAGTGCCAATACTGGCCAAGGAAGTGCGACGTCTACGCAAGTTCAAGGGGCAAGAAGCCAAGCAGAGCAAAAAGCGGAAAAAAAGACGAGCACAAAGAAAAAAGCAACAGCAACAAAAAAGACTGTAGCAAAGAAAACAAAAATTAAGAAAGCGAAGACGCCGGTGTCTAAGGCTAAAACAAAGGCCAAGAAAACAGTGACGTCTCCCAAAGCAAAGGCGAAAGCAAAAACAACTGCCAAACAGAAACCGTCAATTAAGGAGGCTATCATGGCAACGACAAATACAACAAAACAATATGAGCAAATGTCAAAGCAGGCATATGCTGGTTTTGAACAAATGACAACGATGGGTAAAGAATTCTTCGATGCATGGGTTCAATGTAGCAATATTGCGACAACAGGTGCTCAGGAGCTTTTCAAAGAAAACGCAGCGAACTCACAAAAAGCGGCTGAAAAAGCATCAGACATGGTTAAAGAATTGATGGGTTGCCGTTCATTGAATGAATTCACTGAAAAGCACTCTCAGTACACACAGCAAACGTTGAACGAGACGTTGGCTTCAGCGACAGAGCTTACTGAAAAATACATCAAGCTTTGTACAGAAGCGGCTGAGCCACTAAATAAGAAAATTACGAGCGCTGTTGAAAAAGCATCTAAGCAAGCTGCTTAAAAGCACCGTTATTTTTTCATGGAATAAGAAAGCCCTGATTTTCAGGGCTTTTTTTATTGTTTGTCGCGGGTGAAGTTTTTAGACTAAGACTATGATGAATCGGTTTTTCTTTATTTTAGGGCTTTTGTTCTTCTTGCTCCCGGCAGGCGGCATGGCGCAGAGCTTATCCGTTGAAGATTTGCGCTTCGGTGTACATCCCGATAAAAAAAGACTCGTTCTTGATCTTAATAAGCCGACAGATTTTCGTAGTTTCGTTCTCACAAACCCAAATAGGTTGGTCATCGATTTTCCTGAATTTAACTGGAAACCGCAAACGATAGATAATATTTCAGGATCGGCGGTGACGGGTATCCGCCAAGGTGTGCTTGAACCGGGTATTTCTCGAATCGTTTTGGACTTAGAAAAAGAATCTCAGATTTATAATGCGTTCTTATTGCCTGCGAAAGGTAATTTGAAAGATCGGCTTGTCATTGATTACGGCGATGTTCGGGATAAAGCGAACATAGATAAGAGATTTGGTAGCTTGAGTGTGATGCAGGCGCCAACGCCATCTAAACAGGCGCTGGCTATCCCAAAAGCACCAACGCCGGCCAAAAAAACACGGACGAAAAAACCTATTATCATTATTGATGCTGGTCATGGGGGAGTAGACCCCGGTGCCATTGGTAAAGGCAATATTCACGAAAAGATGATTACACTGGGTATCGCCCAGCGCCTTAAATCTTCATTAGAAGCTACAGGGCGGTATAAAGTTATTATGACGCGGGCGGATGACCGTTTTATTAAGCTTTATGACCGTGTAAAGATTGCGCGCCGCCATGAAGGAAGCTTGTTTATCTCTATTCATGCCGATTCGGTGGGGCGGGCGGATGTACGGGGCGCATCAATCTATACCTTGTCTAATAAGGCATCAGATGCGCAGACAGCCAAACTTGCCGCGCGAGAAAACCGTGCCGACTTAATCGGCGGTGTTGATTTGGATGTTGAAGATAAAGAGGTGGCAGACATTTTATTAGACCTTGTGCGCCGTGATACGCAAAATCAATCTCGTTTTTTCGCGAATACGATGGTAGATAGCTTTAATAAAAGCAGTATTAAACTGCTGGATGGCCCGCACCGCCACGCTGGTTTTGCTGTTCTCAAAGCGCCAGACATCCCTTCCGTGTTGATAGAAACGGGTTTTGTGTCTAATCCTTCTGAGGCAAGGCGTCTCACACAGCGCGATTATCAAGAAAAAATAGCGCAAGCGATCACAAAAGGCGTGGACTTGTACTTTGACCGTTTGGCCAAATATTCAGAGTAATAATGCCCATATTTCAAGTGTCGTATCGTAACAACACCCCATAAAAAAACTTGATGGAATAAGGGCTGATTCAGGAAATAGGGTTGTTTCTGGCTATAAATTGTGTATATATAAGAGGGCATATTGCTTTAATTTAATACTAAATAGAGGAACTAAAATGAAAAAATTTGCTTCAATTATCGCTGTAGCTGCTCTTTCTTTGACTGTTGCTGCGTGTGAATCTTCTAGCGAGTTCACAGGTCTATCAAGCATTTCAAAAGAATGCCGTACAGCTTACAACTGTGACAAAGAAGTAGTAGTTGCTAAAAAGAAAACAGAGAAAAAAGCTACTCGCGTTTTCAACTACTCTAACAGAAAATAAGAATTATCTCTGAGGCCTAACCGCCTTGGACGTAATTAAAAAACCGCCCTCTTGGGGCGGTTTTTTTTATGTTCAATATCCGTGTTTCTGAATTTTTACTGATTCATTGTCTGGAAGAATTCTTCGTTACTTTTCGTGCCTTTAAGCTTATCAAGCATGAATTCAACAGCATCTACAGTACCCATTGGGTTCAAGATACGGCGTAATACCCACATCTTAGATAGATCATCCTTGCTAACCAGAAGGTCTTCTTTACGTGTACCGGATTTTTGAATATCAATGGCTGGGAAGATACGTTTATCAGAGATCTTACGATCCAGAACAATCTCGGCGTTACCTGTCCCCTTGAATTCCTCAAAGATAACCTCGTCCATACGTGATCCTGTATCAATCAAGGCTGTGGCAATAATTGTCAAAGAACCGCCTTGTTCAACGTTACGAGCGGCACCAAAGAAACGCTTCGGGCGTTGTAGGGCGTTGGCATCAACACCACCAGTTAGAACTTTACCAGAGCTTGGCACAACCGTGTTATACGCACGGGCCAGACGTGTAATGGAATCGAGCAGGATAATAACATCACGCTTGTGTTCAACCAGACGTTTTGCTTTTTCCATGACCATCTCTGCCACTTGTACGTGGCGTGATGCCGGCTCATCAAAGGTAGATGAAATCACCTCACCGCGCACGGAACGCGCCATATCTGTCACTTCCTCAGGGCGTTCATCAATCAGAAGAACGAGGAGATAAGCGTCAGGGTGATTGGCGGCGATAGAGCTGGCAATATCTTGAAGCATAACCGTTTTACCTGTACGCGGCGGCGCAACGATCAACGCACGCTGACCAAAACCAATCGGTGAGACCAGCTCTATAATACGCTGAGTCATACCTTTTTTAGTCGGGTCTTCCAATTCCATTTTGATCTTACGATCCGGATAAAGTGGTGTGAGGTTATCAAAGTTAATGCGGTGCTTAACTTTCTCCGGTGTGTCGTAATTGACACTGTCTACATGGACAAGCGCGAAATAACGCTCATTGTCTTTTGGCGCACGGATTGAGCCTGTTACAATGTCGCCTGTACGCAGACCAAAGCGGCGCACTTGCGCTGGTGATACATAAATATCATCTGGGCCTGGGAGATAGTTTTCTTCTGGTGATCTTAGGAAACCAAAGCCGTCTTGAAGGACTTCGATAACGCCTGTGCCAGAAATCGGCACATCCTGTTCGGCGAGTTTTTTCAAAATCGCAAACATCATGTCTTGTTTGCGCATAGAGCCACAATTCTCAACGTCTAGTTCTTCGGCAAAGGCCAATAGTTCAGCGGGAGATCTTGTTTTTAATTCTTGTAATTGCATGGAGTGTCACATTTCGAGTGTGGGTTGATGAAATAAATAGATAGATGTTTAAATCGTTATAAAGTTTAGGTTTGCTTTTGCTTCCAGCGGCCTTGAGCCTGCGTTTATTATTAATTTAAATAGGGAAGTTCCTCAAAAGATAGTTCTATATAGCCTTGCATGGCGCTATGAGTCAATAGCTAAAAGCAAAAATATGTTTTAGTGCGGTTTTGGAGAGCCAAGGTGCGTTATGGACGTATCGCCTGATGGAGTCATGATATAATCTCTCAACGGTCTGTTTTCTAGAGCAGGTTTGGTAACTAAAACCATTTTTTCGCGTTCAAATAAAATAGCTGTACCCGTAGTGATTTCGCCGGTCAGCATATCTTTTTGTTCCATGTTTTGGCGTGTTGTTGTTTCGTGCATATAGGAGAGGCCATTATGGAAGGCAGTGTACATCGCCCCGTCTGGAAGTTGGTAGAAACTTTGCCCCATCATGAATGCTTCTTCAGCAATAGCTTGATTATTTGTGGCGTAGAATTCGTCGTCTTCTTTATCGAATTCATTAGCCATTTCTACAAAATCTTCCATGGAGATTAACTGCGCCTCGTAATGAGTTGTAACCATTTCTACATGTGTGTTAACTTTATTTTCTGTTGTTCCGTAAGCGCTAATTTCTTCTCTGTTTTTTATAGTTTTGGCAATGCTTGTTTTGATGAAAAATTGTGTTCCCTCCTCATGTTCCTTTTCTGCTAAAATAAGGGACACTTTTTTTGGGATGACGCCTGGGTCAGACGGAGGTGGATTTTTTAGAGGGAAATCAAATTGACGCTGGTTTTCTTCGCTGTCTAAAACAATGAGCGTTATATAGTGTTCTGTGGTTTCTCTGTATTTTGTGTCGTCTTGTTGTTCTTGTTCACTCATATCTTCAAGTAACCAGACAATATGACAAAATACAAGGAAAGAGTGATGTTGTTGCGAAATAGTAATTTTGTTGCTTATTTTTGTTTATTGATTTCAACAGTTTTATTGACGATCTGTGCAATCGGGCCTATATAAAGAGGCCATTAATAACGGAGATAAAAATGGAATTAAATATGTT
>PALX01000002.1 GCA_002710775.1 Micavibrio sp.
GCCGATATTGCGAAGATCAATCGGCACAACAACATCGCCATCCACGTTGATCACATCCTGAAACGGCGCAGTCGGATCACGACCAAGCCCCAGCACATTGGATTCAATCAACCCTTGTGCAGAGTCCAAATCGCTTGAGACAAAGGGGATGACATGAAAAGCCCCCGCATTCGGGGGTGTACCATAGATGGTTTCAAAACCAAGTAACATGCGGGCATTCCACCCGTAAGCGCGTGACATATTCTGTTTCTCCTTTATTGAAGTGGGTTAAGGGTTGTGTATTCAAGCGTGATCGGCACGACTGCCGCCTTAATAGCGGGCGCACCTTCCACGGTTTCGGTTAAAAATTCAGGTGAACCGATGGACATGAAATCCACCGCGCCTGAGAGTGTAGTGTTGATGCTGAGAACATCCCCCAGCGTCACCAGCAATGCATCCAGTGCCGCGTCACGTTCATCGGGTTTTGGCTTTTGAACCAGCACCTCCAGTTCTGCGACATGAGCATAGTGATATCTGGTCGGGGAAAGCGTTATTTCAGGCTCGCCCGCATCGCCGTCACGTAAAATAAGCAATCCTGATGCAGGAATTTTGGTGGGCAATGGCTCATTCCGTAAAACCGCAACGCCGCTCATCCCATTTTGCAGGCATAAAAAAAGGCCCGCTAAGGCCTGTTCTCGTTTTGATGTCATATTTGTTTTATCCTTCGAGCTTTTCCTTCAAAGCCTCATAAAGCTGCTTATGCTTATCAGGGTTGCTTTCTTTCAGTTTGCGTAAATTTTTCAGTTTCCACTGCACAGCAGGGAAGCGCTCATAATCATAGATGCTCCAATCCGGTTCACAGTTTTTGACGCTCAGCAAAAATTCTTTGTCTTTGGCTGTGAGGCTTTTATTAACGATCTCGACAAGCTGTTCACGCGTTGTTTCAAAATCATCATAAGTAAACTCAACATCGCTCATACCCGTGAACTGGTTTTCCATGGCTTGGCGTTGATCTTGGAAGTTTGGCACAAGAACTTCATTGATCGGGCGGTCACTGCATAAAAGGCATAGCAAAAAGCCCGTGCGAACATCATCCGAGAAACCTTCATTTTCCATCAAGAGTTTTACATCAAACAAATCTCTGGGATGTTGACGATCCAGCGCCGCACATATTTTACCGCCATAAAGCTGACCTATTGGCACAACTGGCATTACGGGAGCACGATCAAACAGCTCCTGCGCTGCATCACATAATATCATGCGTGTTGGCGGCATCAATGCACCGCGTCCGACAAGATTAACTTCAATTTTGATTTCTTCGCCATCATGCCGAACAGCGAGCTTTGCTGTATCCTCTTTATAGAGAATTTGCGCGCGCGGCAGAATGGTCTGAATACGCTCTTTAATACGTTGCAACGCTTCATCGATATTTTTAAGTGTGGTTGCACGGTCTTCGATAGGCAAGTAAGTCAGGTCAATATCCACTGAAAAGCGGGGCATATCGCGTACAAAAAGATTGATCGCCGTACCACCATGCAGAGCAAAACATTCCTCTTTGATGACAGCAGGTAGCACGGTCAGCAGAATGTTAACCTGCGCTTTATATTTCGGGTTGCTCATTTTTTTCAAACTCTTTCGGCACTGTTATTTTGTATTTATCTATATAAACCCCGTTTTTGACAAGGCTGCGTGTGCCGGAGCCAAGATCAACATTCGATAAATCAACAAACTCTAGCCACGGATGTTTAAGTTTATCTGACAAGTAGAGAAACAGGCGCTTAACTTTGACCGAGGAGCAATTCTCTAGCAACTCCTGTACCGATTTAGGCCTTAAATCATTCATACCCTCCATCAGCTCATAGCATTCATAAAACTCCTGATGCTGGGGAGCCAGATACAGACACTCCATTATTGCACGGGCGGCACCAGAGACCTTGATAGTGAAACTTGGGCGTTCCAGATCAACAAGCCCCATATCCTCTGGTAAAAAGGATGTCGTATAATAATCTATACGAGTTCCCCAATCATAGTTACGAAACCATGTGGGCAATTTTTCTTTTACACCCCCAAACAAGACGGTGCGTCCCCCTGACAAATCCACATAATGACCCCGTCCCAATAACGATAGCGCTGTTCGTCCACCAACATGTATGGATAATCCCGCCTGATTTTGGAGTGCATATATGCCACCATGATAATCAACATCAGTGCCAGCGCGTTTGAGAGCACCAGTTCCTATAGATTCCAGCCAACCGCTTTTTCTATAGTATTTTTGAAGATCAGTGCTGTATCCCTGCGACGCTAACCACGATGACAACAGCACAGCCCCTGCAGGAGCTGTGCTTAGCATTTTGTTTATTTTGGTTTTATTATCGGTAGCCATACTACCAATATAAGGTCAAAAATAAAGAACATCAAGTGATTTGTTTATTTTAATTTCTATAAAGGTAGTATAGCTACCCTGATAGGGTTAAAAACAAACAAATCTATTTCATCAACCCGTTCGGGTTGATTTTACCTCTTTCATTCCTCTTTTATCCACTTTCATCCCGAACGGGCTCATTTTCATTAAAAATATGCCTGTAAATAAACTCAGAGTTTAGTTTTTGCGATTATTTTAAAGTTAATCATCTGGCCAATTTTTCAAAATCAGCCGTGGCAGTTTGTCATACCAGCGCTTGGCTTCTTCATCGAAACGGATCAGCTTTGGCAATTTGATCTGTGGCACAAGCCAGAACATCACGGCGGTTGAGAGATTACGACCTGTTTTCAGGTTTCTCTGACTGGCTTTGCGAAAGCCCCGCATATCACCTGTTTTACGGCTGTAAGACGCCTGCACATTTTCGACCACTAATAATGACGGCCCGTTGCGTCGATACACAAAGCGAAGCTTGCCATAGCGATGCTCAGGAAAGTTGGACGGATTAATCCGTTTACCGCCTACACCACGCTTTGGCGCATTGGGGGTTGGGATTGCTAACCACCAGCCATCTTTTGACTTTATGACCGTGCCTTCATCAAAACCCGCCATGATTTTACTGGCTTTAGTATAAACCAGACCCGCCGCCCGAATGGAGTTTTGCCCACGCGGATAAATATCACCACGCCAGGTATTGGCCATGCGTTGCCCTAGACCTGACGAATGCACCTGACGACGCATCGCCATTTTCAAACCGTTTGTAGCCTCACGAATGCCGAGTGTTACGGCACGTTCTGCCGTTTGATACTCTTCCTTCATGTATTGTTTAAGGTCACCCTCAATCGCCGCTTTCAACCGCATAGGCATCTACCTTTACAATAAGATTATGCTGATCTTTGACGGGTTCGCCTTGCATGGTGTAACGCTTGTCATCCAAAACAATGAATTGAAGTGTTTTGCCTGCAGGGATATCACTGAGGCGCACCTCAAACATATCTGTTTCCGAATGCACCCGCGCATCAAATACATCCGTGATTTTATCGGGCAAACGATGGATCACCAGCGCATCAGCTTCCGTTTCATCAGTAAAGATAAGACGTGCCGCTTTCCCGAAACGATTAAACAGCACGTCCACCGATTTTATAGCACTATTCCTGAACGTCATCGCCCGATGCCTCATCGGCTTCCAGCTCTTTTTGATAAAGCTCCCATGCTTTATCACGGCTGTCGGCAGAGATGTTTTGACCAAGCACAGCCTCTATCGCTTCTACCTTTGGCTTGCCGTTTTTGGCAAAATCAGTTTCAGGGTTGAGGATTTCAATAGCCTCGATCACATCATCAATGGCGGGTTCGGATTGCTGGGTTTGGACAGGTTTCTGCTCTTTTACAGCTGATGCATCTGCCGATTTGGCAAAGCCGCGTTCAATCAGTGACTTTGCCTCCTCATCAGAAATATCAACCGATTTACCAGGCAGAATAGTTTTGCCGTCAACATGCAGGGTAATGATTGCAATAACTTTCATAGTTTATTCCTCCCTTAGCGCACGGTTGCACAAAATGATGCGTTGGGACGGTACGGCACAAGCAAAGGTGCAGATTGCAACAACAACCAGCGCACAGCTGGATCTTCTTCAAGCCATGATTTGGAGAAGAAACGCTGCGCCCGATACGCCGCTTTTTCATCTTGGATGACGCCGTAACAGCGCGTGCCTTCAAGCTGCGACGTACTGCCGATTAAAACCGTGTAATCAGGAAGCAGTTTTTGCACCTGATCACTTTCATCGACATAACGGTCGTTATAAACCCAGAAATCCAGATCACCGATTGAGCCAACATAGCGGGCAAGCTCATTACCCTGACCAAACGCAATCGGCCCCAGATTGATACCGGCATTGTCACGCAAGCGACGAATATCAAGGAGCTTCTCAACAGACGTATCGGCCTTAAACACACGCCATGCCAGCGCATCCATCACAACCGTGCGGGCAACAGCGCCAGATTTTTCCTGCACTTTGGCAACCCAGTCCTCAAGGTTGTTAAGCGCATTCACGCCTGTTTCACCCCAGCGGGACGAGCCAGCCAGCGCGATAGTCAATTCAGGATCACGCTGAAAATCAACCACCACTGTTGGGTAATCTTCACCGGCAACGGTAATTTTTCCTGTTCGCAAGGCTTCTGCCGCCATGACTTCCTCACGGCGGGTAAGGTTTTCAAGCTGCTTGGTCAGCGTGCGGTTGAGATTGGCTTCAAGGCGTTGTTGCGGGGATAATGTCCCGCCAATTTTTTCGCCAATGGAGCGTTTAAGCGGACGACTTGGATCAAAGCGGCGTTTGTCTTTGGCGTAAGCCGGTTTGAAGCTCTTGGTGATATAACCTTCATCATCGACGACTTTACCCGCTACCAATGGTGACACAAAAGGTGTCAGGCGCGGTTTTGATTTATCGATATCGAAGTGGATTTCCTCGCTATCTTCGGTTTGTTCCTGGCCAAAAAAGACATCCAGCAAAAACGAGCTTGGACGATCCAGCCGTTCGACCACCTTGGTCAGAACATGGGTGCTAAAAATATCTACAGACATATGAGTGTTCTCCTTATGGGTTAAGATTGATTTGAGCGAAGGAAGATGCTTTTGGAGCGTAAACCAGCGCGGATACTTTCCACCGTATGGCCTGTACCAAGCTGAAGCGCGTTTTCGTTAAACTCTCCGCTGAAATACACAACGGCTTCTTTATCTTCGGCGCTGGCATCTACCGTTTCAGCCAAAATGGCATCGGGCGTTTCTGAGCCATCACTTGCAGCTGATGCACTTAAGACAAACTTGCCCGAAGCGGTAATGCGTCCTAGCACAGCACCTTTGGCAAGATTACTGCCAGAAGCGATGGTGATGATGCGTTCGATGCGGGGATACTCCCCCGCTGTCAAATTACAGGGTTTATATTCACCCTGATCGGTAAAACCTGAAGCATGTGTCATGGTTTATAATCTCCTTTATTGTTGAGGTTAGCGGGTTGAGGCGATGCGGTCGGCAACCGTATCGGCAGTGGCGATATGATCATCCCCATCAGAGGCGATTTCAGGATTGGGGATGGACGACATCACGCGCTCGAAAGATGTCGAATTCGACACCTTTGGCTCATCCTTAGGTGCGCTCTTCATCAAATGCTGGGCATCCATGGCATTGATCTCGGTATGAAGAGCAATTTCGTAGCTAAGCTTTTGACGACCTTCTGCGGCTTCACAGCTTAGAATGTCTTTCAATCGCTGTTTTTCTTTGGCTGATCCTTCTGCGTGCAATGATGCAACCAGATCGGGATGATCGGTTTTGAGTTGTTCAAGGTTCATGGGCTTTTTCTCCTTTTTCGGTTGGGTTGAACTAAAAAAGCCCTCCACCATGGTAGTAGTGCGAGGGCTTTGGGTTTTCAGGGATGAAAGTTCTGTAATCAAGCGTTCTAATGATCCGATGCGATCTGCCAAGCCAGCATTAACGGCATGTGCACCAATCATCACGTCACCACCGCCATAATGCTCCAGCACATGATCCGGCGTGACGGATCGGTTGCGGGCAATGGTGGAGACAAACACATCGGCCATGGAGTCAATGCGCGTTTGCAATTTGGCGCGGCCACCATCACTGGTTGGATCGAGGCGTTTGTGCGGGCTTTGCGAGGATACAATCTCTACTGTTTCGGCAGATTCTTTAGCTGACTTTCCACGGTAAATACCAACCACGCCAATTGATCCCAGCGCCGATGTTTCCGATACCACAATTTCATCGGCAGCAGAGGCAATCCAATATGCCCCCGATGCTGCGTCACCAGAAGCATAAGCAATAACCGGCTTTGTACCGCGTGCCTCAAAGATCATACTGGCAAGCTCCGACACGCCGTTCACTTCACCGCCGGGGGAATCAATATCCAAAATAATCGCGCTGATTTGCGGGTTTTCAAGGGCGCTCATAAAATCCCGCGCAATCAATTCATAGCTGGACGCACCGCTGATGGCCGTGAAAATATTGGCGTAACGAAAGAGCGGCCCTGTCACAGGAATAATGGCAACACCATCACGCTCGGTAGCGTTATAACTGTTTTGCAATTGACGACCAAGTTTTGCAGCAACCGCCTCAGGTGCCTCATTTTCACGGGCGGCCACTTCTAAAATCGTGTGCAGGGCTGTTTCAGTGATCGCCCATGGATCACCGGTTATGCGGTTCCAGATTCTCATCATTATCCTCTTTTTCTTGAGTGTTGGTGTTTAAAATGCTGTTCACATCATTGATCGTTAGACCAAGTTCCGTAATCTTGGCTTTTTCACGGGCAAGCTGTTCCAAGACTTCTTCCCAATCCAAGCCTTGGCTGGCACATTCATCTTCCAGCGTGGAAAGACCAATTTGCATGCGTAGATGTGCGGCTTTGGCTTCCTTAACAGGATCAACCCAGCCACGACCGGGGCCGATCCATTTGCAGCGTGTCCATGCGGCTTTGTTCTCATAAAAATCAGGGGCTTCAATGAGCCCCTTGTTAATCGCTTCTTCCAGCCATAATTCATAAACAGGCCTTGCCCAGTAAGTCGCAAGCCACTGGCGTTGCGCCGAGAAATACCGCCACGCTTCCAAGAGTGCCGCACGGGCGCTTGAATAATTGGTTTTGGAGAAATCCTTCATCAACAATTCAAACGGGATATTGAGGCCTGCACCAATATGACGCAGGACATTTTCAACAAACTGGCCATATCCGCTATTCGGACGGCTTGGCGTAAAGGGTGCGACTTTATCGCCAGGAAAGATCGGAATAATTGATCCACCCTGCAGACGAATATCCCATTCATTACGGGCGGCAAGATAATCCTCAACCGACCCGCCAAACATCTCGCCAATGCTTTCACCATCCAGCGGTGTTTCAATAAACGCCGCAATCATGGCATTGACCACCGCCGCCTGAAGCTCTGATCGCTCGTAATGATCCAGCATTTTAAACATCGGCATAATGGAGGTGAGAAGCGGCTTCCCACGGTGCTGACCTGTCCGTTCCTTATCATGGATATGTAGAACACGACGGCGACCAAAACTTGTCACTGTTGGAATACGCTCCCAATCACTGATATCAACGCCAAACCCCAAATATGCATCACCGGGATGGCTCTTGCGGATGTGATAGGCGCGCGGTGCGCCGTACGCATCAATCTCAATCCCAGCGCGAAGATATTTACTATCCTGTTTGCCGTTCGGGTTACACAAACGATCTGCTTCTACCAACTGAATGGTGGTTGCGAATTTTGCGCCTCTGTTTTCCAGCCATAACGGTAACGCCAGCGCTTCACCGTTCACAATGCTGGAGCGGAACACAAGGCATGTCATACCTGAAAAAGTCAGGCTTTTGGCAGCATCGCAATCCGTGCTTTCTGCCCATGCCCGCCAGAGAGACTCTACCCCGCGCGACCATTCGTCCGCCCATGTTTTATCCTTGCCTAAGCTGCGATAATCAGGCGTTGCCGACAAACGCAAACCCGTGCCGACCACATTATCGGTGAGCGTTTGCATCGCGCCCGCCGCCACACCATGGTTACGGCTTAGATCCCGAGAGCGGGATACCAGCGTTGGTAATTCGCCCAGCAGATCGCTATCGGCAGAGCCTAAGGGCGGTAGCCAGCTGGAAAGCTCTCGCGCACGATGCGATGCCGCGCGGTGCGCCGTATCGCTAACCTTTAACGGATTGCCCGCGCTGTCTAAAAGTTGAACCATATTTTACTATCCTTAAAAACTTGTGCGGATAATGCCACGGCGGGCAGATCCGCTTTTCTTCGCGATTTCTGCTTCAAGCTCGTGAATATAACGCTCCAGCGCTTCGACATTGGCGGCGCTATAGGTGGTTGAGCCATAGCCATGCAAGCTGACGGTCACTTCCTGCGATCCTGTCAGCAGGCGATGGCGTGCTTCTTTGGCCTGCACCAATCGGCTTTGCAATTCCAGCAATGTGTCGGTCATACGCTGTTCTCCTGATCTTTCATTGACATTTCGACGATAAAAAAATATTCTGATGTTGGTTTTTTAGAAGTTCCCAGCCGCTCGCGGCCATTTGGCTACGGTGAAAATTTCTCAGATATCTTGAAAAGAAATTCCAACTTTTTAGGACTTTCTTAATGCGAGCAAAGAAATACAGTCCCAGAAAGGTTGAATAAGATGTCTATACCTACAAAAGATAGCCTTAAACAAAAGGCAAAAACTGTCCGTAAATTTTTAAACGATAAATACCAAGTTGATGTTTCTCATGGTCACTGCATGGAAATCATCTCACAAGCCCTTGGTTTCAAAGACTGGAATACGGCTTCAGCAGCATTAAAACCAAAATTAAAGCAAGACGACTTACCACTTAAACTCAAGACCGTCGGCGACTTGAAAAAAGCATTAGAGCTATTTGATGATTCAGCCGCAATAGACGGTGATTATGAATTTAAGGTCAAAGACTTTATGGATGATATTGAACATGGAGATCTTGAGGGCACAATCCATCAAGAATTCTCTCTTATCCTTACAAGCATTCAACCTGACGACATAGTCAGCTTTCAATTAGAACTCGAACACGAGAGTATCAGTCATACCTTATAAATGTTACTCCTTATAAATACGGATCGTTAGCCTTGATTACCTTTCGCTGAGGTACTCTTGGCTTTCGTTTCGGTTTTTGTGTTGTTTGCCCAGTTTGTGCCTGTTGCGGTATTGCTGGCACGGACATTTCCACACCCTTGGTTGGAATAATGACCTCTTGTCCGAGGCTTTTTTCTAAGCTTCTCCATTTATAATCAGACATGCGATCCAGCCCAAAAATGCTGGCCGCTGCCCGCGCATAAACACGGCAATCCAAGGCTTCGTTTTGACGCGTAGGGTCTTTCTCCCAAACCTGTTTTGGAAAACCGCGCACCACACGGGTGATGCAACGCTCTGCCGTCAGCTGTTTGAAATACTCCTCGCCATATTGCGGGAAGTGACAACTTCCGGGCGGATACGCCACGCCATCTTCCAAATCTTTATCGGTTGGCCATTCCAGTTTTAACCAGCGATAAAGTTCCATCTTCGCCACGGGGCCAGATACGTTCCAAACCCGAAGCCCTCGACGTTTACCACCCGTATCGGCTTTTGAAACACTCAAGATCAGCGCTGTGTCGCGCTCCTGTCCCTTAATGGCCACCACAGTGCGTGGTTGGCTGGCGCGTGCGCCCGAACCGCCCCAAACCGCCTGCGGGTGTTGACGCACAAAGGCGTAAACATCCTGCGTGGCATAACCGGAATCCACCGCCATCACCCGAATGGGCATCGTGTGGCCAGATGCGTGAGGCCAATCACGATCCAAGACTTCGACCGCGAGGCGATCCCATGTATCTTGCCGTGCGGTGTCACCATCAATGATGATATAATCCACTGACCAGTTTTGTTTGTTACGGCCCCAAGCGACTACCTCACATTCAAGGCGGTCTTTTTGAACGTCCACACCAGCGGTGAGGAACAAACCGCCCATCGGCACAACACCCTGACTATATTTCTCACGGCGTTCATAAATGCGCTGCCATTCCGGCGCTTCGGATGATTCCTCGTAAGGTTCACCCAGCACCGTATTGACAAAACCCTTCATGAAATCGGGATTGCGCTTGGCTTCTTCAAACAGCGCCGCCGCATCCGACCAGCTAAACCACCCAACGGGGCTGTAAAGTGATGACAAATGATAGCCAACCGTGCCATCAATACTGTCCGCCGTTGCCCGCCATTCCCCTTTGGAAAGTAGCAAGGTTTTCTCATGATTATGCATGAGATGCCCGCAGGATTCACAAGCGTATTTGGCGTCCTCAGGTTCGCCCTCTGGCCAGCGCAGTTGCGTAAAGTGCAAATGCTGGTAATGGCCGCATGATGTGCAAGGAACAAAAAAATAGCGCTGATCGCTTTTTTCAAACTCACGCTGCACACGGGATATTCCTTTCACTGTTGGCGTACTCACCATAAAAATCTTACGACGCAGGCGGAATGTCGCGCTTCGGCGTTCAGCCAGCAGGATTGGATCACCTTCGCCGCCAACGTCCCCTGGATAGGCATCAATCTCATCCATAAACAAATAGCGTGCAGGCATGGAGCGCAGACCCGCCGCCGAATTTGCCCCCGTCATAATGAGTAAACCGCCCTCAAATTCTTTGCTCAGGATCGTATTGCCGCTATCCCGTTCACGGGCAGGCTTCACACGTTCCCGCAATTCAGGCGTTTCCTGCAGTAATGGCTCAATACGCTGTTTGGAATTACGCTTGGCCAGCTCGACCGTCGGCGATACCGCCATCATCGGCCCCGGCGCCATGTGGATTATATAGCCGATCCAGTTATTACCAGCTTCTGTCCCGCCGACCTGCGCGCCTTTCATAAACACAATGCGCTGAGCGGGCGAGCTGGTGGAAAGCTGGTTCATCACCTCCTTAAGGTATGGCGTGCGGGATGTTTTCCATTCCCCGGGTTCTGCTGCGGATTTGCCTGATAACAGGCGATATTTATCGGCCCAATCGGCCACATCATAATGGGGTTCGGGGGTGAAACTTTTGAGGTAGACGTTTTGAACAAATGCCGCGTCATACTCAATCGAAGTTGAGTTTTCCCTCTCCAATGTCATTTAAATGCTCCCTCACATAGCGCTCTAACGCCTGATGAAGAGCGTGTTCGTCAATGCCCAGATCAGCAGCCATCAAGGCCGACACACGTGCAGGCCAATTCAGCCAGCTATCCCGAACCTGCCGCCCTAGGCGATAGACTTGCGTTTTCACCATGTCTTTGTTGATGAGCTGTCCTTTCTTCTCCTGCAGGGAAAGCTGTGTCAGCTGGGCCTTGTAAAGCTCGTGCGCGGTTTTGATTTTGGTAAAAGATGGTTTGCCGTTCGCGGCAGGCATGTTCTCGGTCATCACCGGCAGGCCCGTATTGATTTTGGCTTCATCGGTGTTTTCTTTCCATTCACGATCCGCCCGTTCGACATCGATTGTGCCATCCTCATTCGGCGTGATGCGCCCTGAATTGATGGCTTTTCGCACCGCGCCCTCGGTCACACCGCGCAGCGTGGCGTATTTCCTGATTGAAAGTCCCATATTCTCTCACTTTTTAAGGATTATTGACTTGATAAGCGTTTGAATTGAAGCGTTCATGGTCATCACAACAGAAAGGAAAAACCATGACAAAACAAAGCAAAAAATCAATCGAAACAGTAGAAGCCAAACCCGCCGAGGCAGTCAAAACAACGCCGGAAACCAGCGCTGAGCCAGCGCCAAAAATCACCAAAAAGGCCTTGGTTGAACAACTGCTCAAATCCGAAAAAGGCGCAACGATTGAGGAGCTATCCAAACAAACCGGCTGGCAAGCCCACACCGTGCGCGGGCATCTCTCCATCCTCAAAAAAGCAGGCGCAGACATTATCAGCGAACGCGTTGATGGGGTGCGGTATTATCGCATCATCACAGCCTAAGTAGCACGCTCTTCAGCCAAAACTTCAAAACTCTGGTCACTTTTGGCCAGAGTTGCTTTCTTGCCAGTAAAATCCTCCCAGCGTTTGACGATCACATCGACATATTTCGGATCAAGCTCGATTAAACGGGCGCGACGGCCAGTTTTTTCGCAAGCGATCATGGTTGATCCTGACCCGCCAAACG
The DNA here is from genome assembly GCA_002710775.1 of Micavibrio sp. Lineage (GTDB taxonomy): Bacteria > Pseudomonadota > Alphaproteobacteria > Micavibrionales > UBA9664 > UBA9664. The sequence goes on from PALX01000002.1 coordinate 12,059, forward strand.
CATCCAGCACAATATCCTTGGTTTTGCTGGAATTATGGATGGCACGCTCCACCAACTCCACTGGTTTCATGGTGGGGTGCAGGTCGTTTTTAACGGGTTTATTCACAAACCAAACATCACTTTGATCCCGCGCACCGCACCAGAAATGCTCATGCCCATCTTTCCAGCCATAGAGGATCGGCTCGTACTGGCGCTGATAATCCGCACGCCCCAGCGTGAAGGTGTTTTTCGCCCAGATGATAAAGGTTGACCACTTGCCACCAGCGCCAACAAAAGCGCCGTGCAAGGTGTGAAGCTCGGACGAGCTCATGCACACATACATCGCGCCTTTGCACACCATCATCAAATTGGTGCAAACATCATAGAGAAAATCACCAAAACCTTCGCCCAGATTGTCATTTTGGATCGGGCGGGCTTTGCCGCGCATTTTGTCTTTCATGGAGTTTGCGTAATTGACGTTATACGGCGGATCTGTAAAGACCATATCTGCCAGTTCTTCACCCAATAGGGCATTGTAACTGTCAATCATGGTGGAATCACCGCATAGAACTTTGTGGTCTCCGCAAATCCAAATATCACCTGGAACGCTGATTGGATTTTCAGGCGCTTCGGGTGCGGCATCCTCATCAGTCAAACCGCCAGAAGCGTTGGCATCATCCAAGAACAGATTATCCAATTCTTCGGCATTAAAGCCCAGAAGATCGATATTGAAATCCAAATCTTCCAGCGCCGATAATTCTTCCCGCAGCAGGCTTTCATCCCAACCAGCATTCTCGGCGATTTTATTATCCGCAATCACCAGCGCACGGCGCTGTGCTTCATTCAAATGGTTCAGGCGAATGGTCGGCACGTTTTTCATGCCCAGCAGTTTCGCCGCCATTAAACGCCCATGCCCTGCGATGATGATATTATCATCCCCCAGCAAGATTGGATTTACAAAACCGAATTCCGTCATGGATGCTGCGATCTGCGCCACTTGTGTATCGGAATGTGTGCGGGCATTTTTGGCATATGGGATCAGCTCATCAACCGATACATGCTCGATTTTTAAGTCTTTAGATTTTGCATCAGTCATGGTTTTTTATTTTCCTCCATTTGCTGCAGTTGTAAGAACGCCCCACGCATAAGCGGCAGCCAGTGGGACGACACCGTTTCCACAGGCGCGAATTCTGTCCACCCGATTGGCCAACCCATCAGCCATTCGACAAATTGCGGGTTTAAGACCGGCTGGGATTCCGTCCCAATCGCCTTCGGGTCCGGGTGGGAATGGCAAACAGCTTCCACATTCAACGGCTTGGTGTTCCGCACAAATTGGCTCGGCCCCGCATTGTTTTTGGAATCCTGCGCCGTCACAGTTGGCCACATGATCTGCTCCCGCAGATTGCTCGGTCGGGATCTGCCTGCACGCTGGCCATTCGGCCCCATCAGCCTGTCCATCGCCTCGGGCGATCTGGCAGGCAGATGATCCAGCGTGTTCGGCGTTGCCCAGTTGACCGATATCTCCGCCAGTCCTTTCTGCGATGAATTCGGACCGCGTTTCTTGAAGTCTTGTGCCGTCGGTGTCGGCCAATTCACCACTGATACTTCCAGACGGCATTTCGGATTGTTGTTCTGGATCTCCTTCTGGCAAGGGCCATTCGCAGAAGAGACACGGACTGTTGGCCAGAGATGCTTCACTTGATCCCGCAGGCTCAGTGGCATGCCCGCATCCATCCGTTCTTTGAATTTCTTTGAGCTGAGACAGCCACCCGTTGGCTCTGTCGCTTTCACGGTACGCCAGAATGAAGAGCCGTTCGCGTTTATGAGACGCGCCGACTTCTTCCGCTGAGAACAGGCCTGCCTTAACGCTGTAACCCAATTCTCGAAGGTCATCATGGACTTGTTCAAACCCCAATCGTAAATGTCCGGGGACGTTTTCGAAGAAGCAGAGCCGTGGGCGTATCTCCCGCACAATCCTGTACACATCTGGCCAGAGGTGGCGCGGGTCGTCTTTGCCTTTTTGTTTTCCAGCAATCGAGAATGGCTGGCACGGATATCCTGCAGTAATGCAATCCACAACGCCACGCCATGGCTTGCCGTCAAAGGATCGTAAATCCGTCCAAACAGGCGCTTCGTCCAAGCTTTTGTCTTCCATGCGCGTTGCCAAGATTTCGCACGCAAAGGCTTCGATCTCGACAAAACAGACTGCTCGAGCATTTGGCTGCGCCACTCGGATGCCGAGGTCGAGTCCGCCGACACCGGCGCACAAGGACAAAATGTTAAGGGAATGATGATCCACAAATTCAAATTCCTTTTTTGCAGTCAGGTACGCATGAGTACGCGCCAAGGTACGCACCTTGAACACGTTGCTCTGACTGGTTTTTTGATGATTGGCGGTGGGGGCGCGTACCCAAAAAAATCTTCTGGCGCTAAAAAATTCCTGCGCCTAAGCCCGCCGCATAGGGTTCAATCTCCGGAAGTACCTTTTTGCTATAACAGGGAAGGGAAAAAGCAAAAGCCACGCCCATGGTCAATGGTTGCGTGGCTTTGCGGTACAATTCCGGCGATTGTATTGATTAGACTAGGCGATTTTGTTCGTCCTGTCCGCTCCTAAAATGTTCGCGAACACTTTTTATACTCAAACTCAAGAGTAGAATGTTCTATTTCAAATTGATCGTGTAGTAACTTTTTAAGACGGATTTTGAGCGTATCCATGTCAATACTCTCTTCCAATACAACATGAGCCTCTAATGCGTTGCGGTGTTCGTCCAGTTGCCAAACATGCACATGATGAACATTATTTACGCCATCAACTTTTTCCATCGATGATCTTATATCCTCTAGGCTTAAACCATCGGGTGCGCCCTCCATCAAAAGATGAATAACTTTCGGGATTTGGGTAAAACCCTGCCACAGCACATAGCCGGAAATAATGAGCGTCATGGCCGCATCAGTCCAGACCCAGCCATACAGCAAAATAAGCGTTCCGGTGATAATCACACCGACTGAGGCCATCGCATCCGTTACATTATGAAGAAAAGCAGCCTTAATATTCATGCTGGTTTTAGACTGCCTGTAAGTAAGCAATGCGGTAAAAACATCAACGGCTAATGCAATTCCAGCGACGATAACCACCGTCCAGCCTGCCACCGGTTCCGGCGTAATGAAACGCTTTATCGCCTCATAACACAGATAAAGGCCAATAATGATAAGCGTGGTCAAATTGATGAGCGCCGCCACGGTTTCCGCGCGTTTATAGCCGAATGTTTTGAACTGATCAGGTGGTTTTCGACCAATTCGGATTGCCACCAATGCTATAAGGAGTGAAGCAGCATCACTGAAATTATGCAGTGCATCGGCGACAAGTGAGAGGGAACCGGATAGGATTCCCCCAATCACCTGTGCAACCGTCAGCAATATATTGGCGGAAACGGCCCACCAAAGACGGCGTTCGCCTATTTGAGAAGGGTCGCCATGGTGGTGACTATGCCCCATGTTGAACACTCTTTCTTCTTCTGCGGTTTTTCAAGAAATTCTTACCAGGAAAGAATTTATATAAAGCTGGCAAAACTAACAACGTCAAGATGGTAGAGGATATAATTCCACCAATAACAACCGTTGCTAATGGCCTTTGCACTTCAGACCCAGCGCCCACATTAAAGGCCATCGGAACGAATCCAAGAGAGGCCACAAGTGCTGTCATCAGAACAGGTCTCAGACGAGTCAAAGCCCCTTCAATAATTGCCTCATCGAGAGCTTTGCCGCTAGCTTGCAAATCACGAATGAAGGAGATCATCACAACACCGTTCAAGACTGCAACACCAGACAGGGCAATAAAACCAACCCCTGCTGAAATAGATAGAGGTATATCACGAAGCATCAAAGCAGCAATTCCTCCCGTTAATGCCAGCGGGACACCTGAGAAAATAACCAAAGCGGCACGGGCAGAATTAAACGCCATAAATAGCAATCCAAAAATCAGAGCTAGCGCTATAGGAACAACAATCATCAGTCTTGTTTTGGCAGAGATAAGTTGCTCAAACGTACCGCCATATTCAACCCAATATCCAGAAGGGAGGCTTACTTGAGTTTTTACCGCCTCTTGAAGTTCAGCTACAAAGCTACCAAGATCTCGCTCTCTAACATTAGCTGTTACAGTAATACGACGTTTGGCATTTTCACGGCTAATCTGTGCTGGACCAAAAGCAATGTTAAGATCTGCGACCTCTTTAAGAGGAACATAATCAGGCCTGCTATCAGCTCCTTCCATTTCTGCAAGGGGTAGCGGTACAGGCAACCTTTCCAAGCTTTCGATATTGCTGCGTAAATGTTCTGGCAAGCGCACTACAATGTCAAAGCGTCGATCCCCCTCATAAAGAACACCGGCTTCACGACCGCCCATGGCAACTTCCACCACCTCTTGGACATCGGCTACGTTTAATCCATAACGCTCTAGACGTTTACGGTCTGGAACTACACTGAGCGTAGGAAGTCCTGTAACTTGTTCAACCTTGACGTCTGCTGCTCCAGAAACTGAACGTAAGACTTTTTCAATCTCTTGAGCGGAAGCTAAAAGCTGATCCATATCATCGCCATAAATCTTTACAGCTAGATCGCTTCGTACGCCGGAAATCAGTTCATTAAAGCGGAGTTCGATGGGTTGAGAAAATTCATAGGCACTACCTGGCACCTTCTCAAGCGCAATTTCCATTTCCTCAATCAAATTGGCTTTTAACTTATCAGGATTTGGCCATTCATCACGAGGCTTAAGCAAAACATATATATCAGCAATATTGGGTGGCATCGCATCCGTTGCAACTTCCGCCGTACCGATACGTGCTATAATTGTTCGCACTTCAGGAAATTTCATGACTTCTTCTTCGAGTTTAAACTGCATTTCCACAGATTGCGTCAATGATGTTCCTGGCGCGCGAAGAGCCTGTATAGCAATATCTCCTTCATCAAGAGAAGGAATAAACTCTGCTCCCATCCTTGTTGCCCCAAATAAGCTGATGACAACTAGTACAATCGCAAAACTAATAATAGGCAAAGGCCGACGTAGCGTAAATCTTAACAAAGGCTCATAACCCTTTTTAGCGCCTCCGATAATGCGACCCTCCTTTTCATCAACCTTGCCTGTGATAAATGTTGCAACTGCGGCGGGTACAAAAGTAAGCGATAGCACCAAAGCAGAAAGTAATGCCATCACAACCGTTAAAGCCATAGGATGGAACATCTTGCCTTCAACACCCGTTAGGGCAAAAATTGGTAAATAAACAACCGTAATAATAATCACCCCGAAAATACTTGGCTTAATGACTTCTGCTGTAGCTTTTGCAGCCAGATCAAAACGTTCTTCTTTGGTAAGCAAGCGTCCTAGTTGATGCTGTGCCATACCAAACCGCCGAATACAGTTTTCCATGATAATCACTGCACCATCAACAATCAGGCCGAAATCCAGCGCGCCAAGGCTCATCAAATTACCAGACACCTTGTTTTCTACCATGCCTGTAATTGTCATCAACATAGAGATTGGAATAACAGCCGCTGTAATCAAAGCAGCTCTTAGATTACCTAAAAGCAGGAAAAGAATAACAATGACAAGCAAAGCGCCTTCAACAAGGTTCTTCTCGACTGTTTTAATTGTACGCTCTACCAATGTTGTTCTGTCATAAACTGCATTCGTGACAACGCCTTCAGGCAAACTAGAAGCAATCTCTTCCAGTTTTTTCCCAACACGCTGTGCCACATCCTGCGAGTTTTCTCCCATCAACATCATGGCCGTACCAAGCACAACTTCACGTCCGTTCTCAGTTGCAGCACCTGTACGCAAAGGTGAACCTAGTTTAACATCGGCAACATCACCAATACGGATGGTGACCTCATCGCGCTTTGCAAGAATAATATTATTTATATCTTCAATGCTCTCAACTTGGCCCGGAATACGAACAAGATATTGCTCCCCGTTACGTTCAATATAACCCGCACCGACATTGTCATTATTCTTTTCAAGAGATTCTAAAACATCATGGATCGTCAAATCATAGCTAAGCAGGCGTTCTGGATACGGTGTGACGTGGAATTGTTGCTCATACCCACCAATCGTATTGACCTCAACCACACCTTTTAAATTACGGAGCTGCGGCACAATGATCCATTCCTGTATGGTTAATAAATCCATCGGGGTGTAAGCTGAACCATCTTCTTTCTTCGCACCTTCTTCAGCTTCAACGGTATAGAAAAAGATCTCTCCAAGTCCTGTTGAAACAGGCCCCATAATTGGCTCTATTCCCTCTGGCACTTCACTTTTTATTTGCTGAAGCTTTTCACTGATTAACTGGCGGGCAAAATAAATATCTGTGCCATCTTCAAAAATAACCGTTACTTGTGAAAGGCCATAGCGGGATAATGAGCGTGTGTGGTCAAGATTAGGAATGCCTGCCAATACTGTCTCAATCGGAAATGTTATACGTTGCTCAACCTCTAATGGGGAGTATCCTGCGGCCTCAGTATTAATTTGAACTTGCACGTTCGTGATATCAGGAACAGCATCAATCGGAAGACGATTAAAATTGTAGATACCAAGAGCGCAAAAGCAAAGCACAACAATCATCACCAGCCAGCGGTGACGTATAGATAGGGAAACAATATTTTCTAACATGAGAATTCTCTTTTCATTACTTATTATATTTTTAATGTGAGTGAGCCGCAGTGGCTTTTAAGATGTCTGATTTGACAATAAAACTTCCATCGGAAACATAAGCTTCTCCAGCTTTTAACCCTCTAATGATTTCAACATAACCATCGCTTTTACGGCCTGTTTTTACAGGACGAGGAATGTATGAATCCCCTTCCTTAATAAAGACAACATCCCCAAGTTCTTCCATTTTCTGTAAAGCACTTTCCTTAACGGCAAGCTGTGCTTCGGCCACAGCAATGCTAACATCTCCCTCTATGGTCATACCTGGCTTCCATATACGTTCTGGATTAGGCAGGACAATAATGGCAATTTGCGTTTGGGTTAATTCATCAGCCGTAGGAAACAACATGTCGATTTTGCCCATTGCGGTTTTATCGCCTTCGAGCGTATGGATAGAAACACGTTGTCCGCTTTGTACATAATCAGCATCACGGGGAAATACATGAAATTTTGCCCATACGTCTGAAAGGTCTGCAATTACAAAAAGTGCGTCACCATTTGCGACATCTCCGATATTTGTATTACGTTCCAGAATAACACCGTTAATCGGCGCTGTTACATTATAGTCTTGGAGACTTTCATTCGATTCAATAACTGCCAGAACCTGCCCTTTTTCAACACGTTCCCCCAAATTGACCTTAACACTCCGTACAATCCCCTCAAAACGCGCTCTTACATCGGCTTTTGTATTTTGATTGATTGTAATACGACCTGTAAGAGGAATTGTCTGGTCCACTTTTGCTGGAGAAACTTTGTCAATAACAATGCCCATGCGCTGAACAGATTCAGGCGCTATNTCAGCTTTACCTTCCTCATGTTCTCCATGTTCATCTTCACCTTCTTCATGACCTTCCTCAGGTTTTGTCGAGCCATGCCCATGACCATCGTGATCATCTTGTTCTTGATGGGCATCATGACCATGGTCCTCATGATTATCAGTTTCCTCACCATGTTCGTTATGCTCATCCCCATCAGCATGCGCATGGTCTTCGGCTTCATCGTGCTTTTCAACAGTTTCCGGATAAGCATCCGCTACGTGTGCAGATACAGTTATGATGGGCGTTATCAACCAACCAAATATTGCGGCTAGTAATAAATAATATTTCATTCTTGGGTCTCTCCTATTTTAAAGAAATTGTTTGTTGAATGAGCTCAGCATGAGCGCTCATAAGAAAATCAACTTGCGCCTTGGCTTTGTGAAATTGCAGAAGACTATTCAAATGAGCTTCTTGCATTTCATAAAGAGTGCGCTGAGCATCCAACAATTCCAAGAATGAGAACCGTCCTAACCCATACCCTTCAGAAGCTTGGTTATAGGCTCTAAGAGCGCTTGGAATAATTTCATCCTGATAACGTTTGACTGCATTTGACGCGGCCAGAATTTGTGCATAAATCAATTCAGCCGATTCTTTTAATGATAGGATAGCCGCCTCTGCTTCATATTCAGCTTTAAAACTTTTAGCACGTTCAGAAGCAATATTTCCCTGGTTACGATTAAAGAATGGCAATGGGATAGAAATACTCGCAATCAATGCGTTACTGTTTGTTTCGTTAAACCGACGAACGCCTAAACCCAGCCGAGGGTTGGGAATTGCGTTTGCTCGGGCCAGATCAATTCTGCTCTTAGACTGAAGCCTTTTTAGACCTGCAATAAGTGCTAGAGGAGATTCCTGTATTGCAACCAGCAGGTCTTCTTTTTCTGGCAAGTCTATAACTGTCAATAAGGGCTTATACTCAAAGCCTAGCTCATCCACATTCCCAGAAAGTAGGCGTTCAAACCGAGCTTTAGATGAATCAAAAATCTCTAAAGCAGCTGTTTTCTCTATTTCAGCAGCTTGTTGCTCAATATCAACCTTAGTGTGTTGAATATCAGATGCAGCGGCAGCCTTTACACGCCCCTTGACTGCCAAATGCGTTTTATTGGCCAGTTCAAGTCGTTTTTCTGCCAGATTAAGCCTTT
>PALX01000003.1 GCA_002710775.1 Micavibrio sp.
AGAATAATCTCATCATCATCACTATCAAGCATTTCTTGTGCGGATGTTACATGGACCGTTTTGACGCCGTGCGGATCTTGTAAACGTGTCGGGCCTGAAATAAGCGTCACTTCTGCGCCTGCGTCACGCAGAGCTTCGGCGATGGCATAACCTTGCTTCCCTGATGAATGGTTTCCGATAAAGCGCACAGGGTCAATGGCTTCATAGGTTGGCCCTGCCGTCACAAAAGCGATTTTACCATGAAGAGGGAGTGTCTCAGGATTTAGTTTTTTTTTAACGATGCTGAAGATAGTTTCGGGGTCTGGCAGTCGACCTTCACCGTATTCGCCGCAAGCCATGTCGCCTTCTTCAGGTTGTATGATATCTATACCGCGTTTTTTAAGTGTCGCGATATTGTCTTGCGTGGCGGCATTTTCCCACATTTTAACATTCATGGCGGGTGCGGCGATGACAGGCTTGTTTGTAGCAAGCAGGCATGTCGTGGCCAGATCATCGGCAATGCCATGGGTCATTTTTGCAAGGATATTAGCTGTTGCTGGGGCAACCAAGATAAGATCAGCGGCGCGTGATAGCTCGATATGACCCATTTCACTTTCAGCCGTTAAGTCCCATAAATCTTGGTAAACCTTGTTACCTGAAAGTGCCTGAATAGACAGCGGGGTAACGAATTCAGCCCCCGATTTGGTCAAAATGGTTTGAACCCCTATGCCGTCTTTTTTGAAAAGACGGATGAGTTCTAAGCTCTTATAAGCGGCAATGCCACCAGAGATAATAAGAAGGACTGATTTAGTAGGTTGTGCCATCAATATTCTCGAAAGTATTTTGATCTTCGAGTTTTCTGTTTGCTTCTTCAAGAGCTTGGTTTGCGCGCTCTAAAGAACGGTTCAATGTTTCCATCAAATCTTCGTCAGATGCACCGCTTACAGTGGTCGACGTACCAGCAGCAGGCTCAATATTCGCAACGCTATCTGCGTTAAGGTTAGGATAGAAATAAACTGTCCCAATAACGGCGATAACAGCAACAACGGCAAATTTAATAAAGTCTGACATGATTTTTTAACTCCTCGGTAATTCTATATTTTGCATAGTACTAAAACTTTTACAGTAAAAGCAAATCTTTCATGTGTAGTTATGCGCAAGTTTATAGTCTTCTATTCAGGCTTTGTCCCGCGGTGGATAGCAACCACGCCAAAATTCATATTTGTGTATTTCACATCGGTGAAGCCTGCCTCTTCCATCCGCGCCGCAAGTTGCTTTTGCGTTGGGTGCTTACGAATACTTTCTACCAGATATTGGTAGCTATCGGCATCGCCCGCGATCATCTGTCCCATTTTAGGGATCAGGTGGTATGAATAAGTGTCATATAGTTTGCTCATCAGCGGGTTTTCGACATGGCTGAATTCTAGACACCAGAATTGACCACCGGGTTTGAGAAGGCGGTAGGCGTCTTTTAAGGCATCATCAATGCGTGTGACATTACGCAGACCAAAAGCAATGGTGTAGATATCTTTGCTGTTATCAGCAAAAGGCAGGTGTTCTGCATTCCCTACAATGAAATCCATATTTTGTGTGTAGCCAAGATCAATAGCGCGATCACGGCCTACAGAGAGCATCGACTCATTGATATCTGAAACGGTAATAGATGTCTTGGGCGAGGTTTTTTTGCGGATTCTAAAGGCAATGTCGCCTGTGCCGCCAGCCACGTCTAGGTACTCCCAGTTCATACGAGGGCGGATCATCGAAACAAATCGATCTTTCCACAGGCGATGCGTGCCAAAAGACATCGCATCATTCATTAGATCATATTTTTGCGCCACGGAGTGAAAGACGCCGCCAACCAGCTCTGTCTTCTCATTCGCATCTACGGCGCGTTCGCCAAACCAGTTTTGTTCTGGGTTATCTTTGCTTGTCTTGCTCATAGAAATGAGATTAACCACGTTTTCATCCTTTATTCAATTATAATTCTCGTTTAAAAAAGAAAGCGATGAGACTTTTAAAAGCCCTTGCTGCCGTATCTGGATTAACCGCACTGAGCCGTGTTGCTGGCTTCGTGCGAGATATTCTTATGGCGGCGATATTAGGCGCAGGGCCTATTGCCGATGCTTTTTTTGTCGCGCTTAAATTACCCAACCTTTTCAGACGTATTACGGCGGAGGGTGCTTTCACTGTTGCTTTTGTACCGACCTATGCGGATAAGGATGAAAAGCTAGGCAGGGAAGCGGCGGCGGAATATGCAGGACGTGTCGCGTCGGTGATGATGGGCGTGTTGATACCGCTCAGCCTTATCGTGATGTGGTTCATGCCTTTTGTGATTGGCCTTATTGCGCCTGGTTTCACGGAAGGGGAGATGCGTTTTGATCTGGCTATTGAGTTCACTCGCGTGACATTCCCTTATCTTGCGCTGATATCATTCGGTGCGTTGCTTGGCGGTATGATGAATGCCCATGACAAATTCGCACCTTTCGCCGCGGCGCCGATTTTATTTAATTTATGTCTGATCAGCGGTTTATTGCTTAGCGGTTTTTTTGAAACAGCAGGGCATGCCCTTGTCTGGGCCGTAGCGTTTTCCGGCGTATTGCAAGCGGTGTTCTTGTATTACTGTCTCAAGCGCTACCGGATCGATCTTAATTTTAAAAAACCAAAGTTGGATAAGGATATTAAGAAACTATTCAAGCTCATGGCCCCAGGTATTGTTGGAGCAGGAGTTGTCCAGATTAATATCTTTGTTGATGTCATCCTTGCCTCATTCTTGCAAGCAGGGGCTATCTCGGCACTATATTATGCAGACCGCCTCAATCAATTACCGTTAGGGATCATAGGAATTGCCATTGGTACAGCGCTTTTGCCGATGATGTCGCGTGCTGTATCCTCAGGCGACAAGTTCAAGACGCAAGGGTTGTTTGACCAGTCTCTTTTCTTTGGTCTTCTTTTGGCAATGCCTGCTGCTACGGCCTTGGCTGTTATGCCGCATGTGCTTATCGAAGGGTTATTTGAGCGCGGGGCATTCACATCTGAAGCAACACATATCACCAGTGGCGTGCTTCGCGCTTATGCGCTCGGGCTTCCGGCCTTTATCTTGGCAAAAGTATTCTCAACTCTGTATTTCTCACACCAAGACACAGTAACGCCTGTAAAAATATCTATTATCGGGACACTCCTTAATATTGGGTTGAGCCTTATTTTGATCAAAGAGATTGGCGTTATGGGGATCGCACTTGCAACATCACTGACAACATGGATGCAAATAGCGCTCTATCTGGGTGCAATGAAGCGTAGTGAATATCACGTATATGCGCCGCGTTTTAAAACACAAGTCATACAAATTACGCTCTGCGCACTTGTTATGGGACTTTCGATTATGCTGGCTGATGTGCTGTTACCATTCGAGGCTGTCGTAAAAATGGTCATTCTTGTGCTTTTAGGATTGATTGTTTATTTCTTTTCCGTAGTCTGGGTGAAGCTAATCCGTATGGACGATTTCAATAGAATAATGGGTAAAAACAAAAATGAGTAAAAGAATTCTGTCATGTATGCAGCCAACGAACCAGTTGCACCTTGGTAACTATTTGGGTGCGCTGAAAAACTGGGTGAACTTGCAAAACCAAGGCGCAGATATGTGTCTTTATGGCGTGGTGGATCTTCATGCTATCACCGTGAGTTATGACCGCGATGCTTTGGCGCAATCAACGCGCGAGATTGCCGCGGCCTATATTGCTGGGGGGATTGATCTCAATAAATCGACATTGTTTGTGCAATCGGCGGTGCCTGCGCATTCAAAGCTGAACTGGCTCTTCGCAACGATGACTCAGATGGGCAAGCTGGACCGCATGACTCAGTTCAAGGACAAGGCAGGGAAGAATACGGAGCGCGCAGGCTTAGGGCTATATGCATACCCAGTGCTGATGGCTGCTGATATTTTGGTGTATAAGGCGACGCATGTGCCTGTTGGTGATGATCAGCGCCAGCACTTAGAGCTCGCGCGGGAAATCGCATCGACATTTAACCACCGCTATGACGTTGATTTTTTCCCATTGCCAGAGACAATTTCAGCAGGACCTGCGACCCGTGTGATGTCCTTACGTGACGGGACTCAAAAAATGTCAAAATCGGCGGAAAGCGATATGACTCGTATTAACCTTACGGATGATGCTGATTTGATTGCTAAGAAAATCAAGAAAGCCAAAACTGACCCAGAAGCGTTACCTGAAAATGAAGATGGATTAGAGGGACGCGCTGAGGCTTCGAACCTTGTTGGGATTTATGCGTCGTTGTCAGATCAAAGTAAAGCAGATGTCTTAAAAGAGTTTGGCGGAAAGCAATTCTCTGAATTCAAGCCAGCGCTGATTGAGCTTTCCGTTGAAAAACTAGCGCCGATTACGACAGAGATGAGTAAACTGCTTGATGATCCTGCGCAGATTGATAAAGCGCTGAAAGAGGGTTCTGAAAAAGCGTCTTCTATCGCAGAGCCTGTTTACCAAGAGGTTCTGGATATTATGGGTTTTTGGAAATGATTGATGCAAAACGCTCCAAAGATTTAATTTTTATCGTTGGTATGCACCGAAGCGGCACGAGTTGCTTGACGGGATGCCTCGAAGATCTTGGCGTTTATAATGAGGCTGATATGGCCCATGTAAATAAGGCATCATCAAATCCCAAGGGAAACCGCGAAAGCCCCGATGTCCATTTATTTAATGAAGTGGTTTTAAAGCGTAATGGTTATAAGTGGTCTAATATTCCGAATAAGGCTATTCCATGGATAGCCAGTGATTATAAAATTGCTGAGTTTGTGTTGGAGAATATGATTAATCAGGCCAAACCATCTATGGCCGTGGTGAAAGACCCGCGTATTGCACTTATGCCGTATCAGTGGCTGTCGATTGCGCCTAACGCCGCCTGTATTATTTCTTTGCGTCACCCGATGACAGTGGCGAAGTCATTATTGAAGCGTAGTAACTTACCGATTGAAGAGGGCTTAAAGCTCTGGGCGGATTATAACCGCGAAGTTTTGCCGCTGGCACAAGAATATAATATACCTGTGTTGTCCTATGATTTGCCACCTGAGCAGTATATTCAGCGCTTTCGTCAGATTGCCGCAGCTCTTGGCCTTGATGCGCATAAACAAATCAAATTCTATGATGCTAACTTCAACACCGTAGGCGGTAAGAAAGCAGAGGACACCGAGAGCCTTCCTGATAGTGTTAAGCAGCTATATAAAGCTCTTTTAGTTCAGTCAGAAAAACAGGATTTTAGTCTGCGTGTTCATGTGAGAGAACAAGTTGCTCCAGCCGAAGGTGAAAACATGAAAATGGTTGAGATGATTAATAGCTTGGAAAAAGGTCTGTATCCGAGTGGAAAATTTTGGGTTAATTTTGGCCATGTCTTGTTAAAGACGGGACGACCAGTGTCGGCTTTTCAAGCGTTTAAGAAAGCGCTAAAGATGGGTAAGATTAATATGTCTTTTATTGCTGGCTTTTTGAAATCCATCTATTACACTTTGATACTTAGAAAAAAGGAAAATTAGACGTGCGTATTTTTGCATCTTTTTTATTGTTGTTAGTTGGTTTTAGCTTTTCTGCGAAAGCAGAGGTTACGATGTGGACCGACCCTGATTTTGGCGTGGTAATTGCGTATCCCGATGGTTGGACAAAACAGGTCAATAAACATGATGGCGAGCGTTTGTTCATTGTCGCGCCAGCGGCACAGGATATGGCGCAATGTAAAATGGACATCGAAAAAGACGAGCGCTTCGAAATTTATCCGAAGAAATATCTGAAAGATATCGTGTCTCGTGAGTTGAATGACAGTTTCTGGCGTCAGTATTTTGTGAATTACGATGATGTGAAGATTGGCTATTTTGCTGAAGGCGGCGGCTTGGGTAGTGGTTATGCTACCTATGTTGACTTTGCGTATAAGGCCTCTTTTAACGGACAGGCCAGACAGATGCGCGGCGTTGCCTATGCCACCATTTATCATGATATGCGTGTGGTGGTTGAATGTTCAAGTGATGCAAGACGCTACCCTGCATGGTTTCCTTTGTTCTCAGGCGTGATGAAATCCGTCACATTTGAGCCAGCTTTCCACGGGCGAGCATGGGGGGAATATCGTAACTTCTTCCGTGATTACGACGTTTTATATCCTGTTGGTCGCGGTTATAGCGCATATTAAAAAACTTTCCGTGTAATTCACCAAAAGCCCCTACATTTTTATGGGTGGGTATGCTAAGCAAAAGCTATGCATATTTACCTGCCCATTGCTGAAGTTTCGATACCGGCGGAATTATTTCTCGGTATGGCTTTGATGGTTGGGTTTATTTCCGGCGTTTTTGGTGTTGGCGGCGGCTTTATCTTAACGCCGCTTCTCATTTTTAGCGGTATTCCGCCTGCGGTAGCTGTTGCGACGCAGTCAAACCAGCTTGTTGCGTCGAGTATTACCGGGGTTTTAGGGCATCTTAGGCAAGGGAATGTTGATATCAAGCTTGGCCTTGTGATGCTGGCGGGGAGCTCGCTTGGTTCTATCGTGGGTATTTTCCTCTTTAGCTTACTCAAATATCTGGGGCAGATCGATGTTGTGATTGCCGTGTCTTATGTTTCCATGCTCAGTGTTATCGGAAGCCTGATGCTTATTGATGTGATCAATGCCCGTTTAAAAATTGTAAAACCTAAGGAAGGGCGAGAGCGGAGTTGGTACAGAAAACTTAATGAGCGTTTACCGTATAAAATGCGGTTTAATAGGTCTCGCATTTATATTTCTGCTTTAATGCCAGCGGGTATCGGCTTTGTCGGCGGGATGCTGACGGCGGTTATGGGGGTCGGCGGCGGCTTTATTCTAGTGCCAGCGATGATCTATATGCTTCGTATGTCGCCGTTGATGGTGGCGGGAACCAGCTTGTTCCAAATCATATTTACCTCGGCCTTTACAACAATTCTTCACGCGATTGTGAATAAGAGTGTCGACATGTTACTTGCTGTCATTTTGGTGGTCGGCGGTGCAATGGGCGCTCAATTTGGGGTGCGCTTTGCGAAATATGTCAGCGGTATTCAAGCTCGTACGGCTTTATCCCTAATGATTTTGGCTGTGGCTGTTAGACTGGCCGTTGATCTTGTGGTGGAACCTGAACAAATTTACTCAATCGTGGTGAGGGGGTAGAATTATGAGATATCTTTTTTCTATCGCTGTTTTTTCATTCTTCCTGATCATTGGCTTTGCACAGGCGCAGGAAAAACCGTCTGTCTTTATGCTCAATCTGGCGGATGACCATGTCGCCATTACAACGGGATTCAACGGCACGCAGATTAAGGTCTTCGGAACAAAGATGTCAAAAGAAATTGACCCTGTTATTGTGCTGGAAGGTCCGCGCCGTGATGTTGTTATGCGCCGTAAAAAGCGGATATTAGGTGTTTGGCTAAACTTGGAAGCAATGACGTTTAAGGAAGCGCCAGCGCTATATAAAATTGCGGCGAAGCCAGGCGTCTTAGAAAAATTAGGGGAAGAGGTTAGGTTTAAGGAAGAACTTGGTGCTGCCTATTTAAGGTTAACGCCGAAAAAGAAGAAGCTTCGGGATGATTATGTGCATTTCCGCCGTGCGCTTTTAGCACTCAAAAAGGAAAAACGGTTTTATAGCGATGAGATCGGAGAGATAAAAAATATCAGTGACGTTTTTTATAAGACGAGCTTTACGCTGCCTGCTAATTTACCGCGAGGCGAATACACCGTTCGGGGCTATGCGGTTGTTGACGATGTCATCATTGACCAGCAGGCTTTGACATTCAGGGTGCATCAGGATGGGATCGCGGCTGATATATTGGAATATGCGGAAGAAAAGCCTGCCCTATATGGAATTATTGGCGTTTTAATTGCCATTATTGTAGGGTGGGGCGCTACGCAAGTATTAAGGAGAGACTAGACAATGGCCAATGAAGTGATACTTGAAGAACGTAAGCACCGTAGCACGGATGGCGGCGCTTACCTTGTTGTTGCGGATGATAGTGATGAAATGCAAGCGGCGCTCAGCTATGCCATTGATATGGCTAAGCGTAACAATGCGCATCTGGCTGTTGCCCATATTGTTGAGAATAAAGGGTTCTCTACGTGGGGAAATGTAGATCAAATGATGAAAGAAGAGCTACGCTCCAAGGCTGAAAAATATGTCTGGTCTGTTGCAAAGAAAATACACGAGAAAGCGGGCATATACCCATCCGTGCATATTCGTGTCGGCGATACGAATGCCGAGATTATGAATATCTTGGAAGACAAAAATAATGATGTTCGGAGCCTTATTTTGGCCAGTGATGTAAGTGGCTCTGGACCTGGACGATTAGTGACTTATTTCGCTACAAAAGTTTCGGGCAAAATGAGCGTACCGCTGATTATTGTGCCCGGCGCTGAATTAGCGAAAAAAGAAGACACGGACAAAGACGAAGAAAAGAGCGCATAAAATGTTTATTCAAACTGAGGACACCCCCAATCCTGAAACTATAAAATTTATTCCAGGCCAGCCTGTAATGCCTAAAGGCATTATTGAATTTGATGCGGTTGAAAAAGCCATGAAATCGCCTTTGGCGAAACAAATATTTACAGTCAAAGGTGTATCTTCTGTATTTTTGGCAGGTGATTTCGTTTCTGTGACGAAGGAGGAAGACGCGTCGTGGATGATTTTAAAGCCGAAGATTTTGGCGACAATCATGGACCATTACATGAGCGGCATGCCTGTCATCGAAGAGGGCGTATTATCCGGCATAGATGAACAAGATAATAGTAAAAACGCAGACATGCTGAATGAGATCGAGAAACAGATTGTTGAATTGATCGATACGCGTGTACGGCCTGCTGTTGCCCAAGATGGTGGCGATATTGATTTTGAGCGTTTTGAAGATGGGGTTGTTTATTTGCGTATGCGCGGGGCTTGTGCGGGGTGTCCAAGCTCAACGGCGACCCTTAAAATGGGCATTGAGAACATGCTCAAACACTTTGTGCCTGAGGTGCAAGAAGTTCAACAATCCACATAATTCTTCTGCTTAAGAGCTGAGATCGTCCGCCATAATGTCGGATGAGACAGTGAACAGCCGGCCAAACCATTTCCATGATCGAATACCATCTGTGTCAATGAAAGACGTACAGTTAAGGCGAACACGTTTTTGTGTCAGCGGCGCAGTAGGCCTGATCTCAACGCGTTTTTTGTCTAAGAAAATGAGATCAAGATGACCTTGGTCTGAAAGATAGCATGATAAATTGGGTTTATCCTCGGATTTGACGAGGGTAAAACCGAAAGAAGGCGTCAAGCTTTCAAGAACCGGATTATCGGGTGTAACATGCTCCAGTTGTAAAGGCTCTGCTGAAATGATGAGTTGGAAGCGTGAAAGATTGGCGTAGGCTTCTGACATAGCAAATCGGGGTAGTGCATAAATATCCGAGTCTTTGTAGGCAGGGCTTGAATGCTGTGCGAATGCGGCGACAAAAGATTGTTGTTCAACGATGTCTTTAAAGACGTTATCGTATTCGCCAAACGGATAAGCGAAATATTTAGGCTCTTCATCAAAAAGTTTTCTATATGCTGATTTTGATAGATTGATCTGCTCTTTGATTTTGACGGTATCGCCTGTGAAGCGTGCATAATTATGCGTGGTTAGGCCGAAGGTGATGAACTTCTTTTTTCGCAATGATTTAATGTTGCGTTCATCTAAGAATTGCGGTGAGTCTTGAACGACGGGGTGTAGGGCTAGAAATATTGTTACAGGAATTTTATGTTCTGTAATATAGGGCATAATACCCATCACAGATTTATACCCGCCATCAAAGGTAATGGCGACAGCCCTTTGCGGTAGGTTGCCGTTACCGTTTAAAGCCGCATACACCGTGTCCAAAGAAACGATTTCATACCCTTCGGAGGTCAGGGTTTCCATCTGGTTGATAAACTGATCTTTTTGAATATTGGTATCGGGGTAGCGTGGCTCGTCGACGCGTTGGTAGCTTAAGATAATGACCGATTGCGCAGTATTTTCTTGTGCGAAGCTGGCGCTTGGGAGCGCTAAAATAAATAGCAGGAATAAAAAACGCATCGGTCTCATTGACTTCATCACAATTGTTTATATCTGATAAATAAGGCAAATACCAGAAAATGAAACCCTAAAAATTTGGAGAAACGATGTTAGATCAAGCGGGGCTAGACTTATTGTTTAATAAGGCCAGAACATATAATGGCTGGAAGGATAAAAAAGTAACAAAAGAGCAGGTTGAGAAAATTTTTGAGTTACTCGAAATGGGGCCGACATCAGCGAATTGTTCGCCAGCACGTTTTAAGTTTCTAATGAGCGATGAAGCTAAAGAAAAACTGAGGCCACACCTTGCTGAAGGCAATGTAGACAAGACAATGTCAGCGCCTGTCGTGGCGATTATTGGCTATGATATGGATTTCTACGAAGAGTTACCGAAGCTGTTTCCTCATACAGATGCTAAAAGCTGGTTTGTTGGTAAAGATGACTTTATTAAAGAAACCGCAAATCGCAATGGTGCGCTTCAGGGCGCGTATCTCATAATGGCTGCACGTGCTGTTGGATTAGATACAGGGCCGATGACAGGCTTTGATCCTGAAGGCGTGGATAAAACGTTCTTTGCTGGTACGAATATCAAGTCTGACATGTTGTGTAACATCGGCTATGGTGACCCTGAGAGCATTTTTGACCGTAGTCCGCGTTTTTCTTTTGATGAGGCGGCTGAAATTCTGTAAAGAAGAAGCATGTCTGATGAAACGACGGAGTCAAATCCCGTTATTCTATGTCTGGATACCGCCTATGGTGGCTTGAGTGTTGGTCTGCTTGTGGCGGATGGGCAGACTTACGCCTCCTTTGAAGATACGCAATATGATCAGGCCTCTCATATCGTGACCGCGATAGACGAGCTGTTAAGCACGGCCTCTACTGACAAAGCTGATTTGGACGCTATTCTTGTGACGATTGGACCAGGAAGTTTCACTGGCGTGCGTTTGGCTTTGAGCGTTGCGAAAGCATTGGCGTTAGCGCTGAATATTCGTGTTTTACCCGTTAGTTGTTTTGATGTCTTGGCTTGGCAGGCTCTTAAAGAAAAACAGCTATCTGGTAGCTTTGGTACGGTTATAAAAAATAAGCCTGAAAGCTATTATGCTCAGTTTTTTGATGAAAATGCTGAACCCGTTACCGATCCTATTTGCTGTTCACAAAATGATTTAAAAAACCAGTGCAATATAATGAATATCAAAGGCTTAATAGGAAGAGGCGATATCGCAGATATGGCTGTTCAATATTTGGATGGTGCGGCTATGGCGCAATATGCAAAAAAAATTTTTACATATGAAAAACAGCGCTATGACGCCATACCACTGTATTTGCGCGAGGCCGATATTTCTTTTTCAAAAAAGAAGCAAAGAAAGCTCTTGTAACCAATATAATGAATAAGATAAGTATGATCTTGTCATCAAAAAAATACGGACTACTTATTTTCCGAAGGGTAGCTGTTTAACTAACAATAACAAGGATGACATTGAGGTTTTTATGTCAGAAAAAGAACAATTATTTAAGCCAAATCTTCTTGAGTTAACAACGGAGATTGTTTCCGCGCATTTATCTAACAATGTGGTCGCTGTTGATGATATCCCAAATGTTATTGAGAAGGTTTACCAGTCCCTCCAAGGTTTAGAGACGAGCGGCGATGTTTCAGCAGTGAACAGGCCGCAACCGGCTGTGCCTGTGAAAAAGTCAATCACGCCAGATTATTTGATCTGTCTGGAAGATGGTAAAAAGCTGAAAATGCTCAAGCGCCATTTGAAGACAGCATATAATATGTCACCGGAAGAATATCGTGATAAATGGGGCTTAAATGTGGACTATCCTATGGTTGCCCCCAATTATGCGAAAAAGCGTTCGAAACTTGCCAAAGATATTGGTTTAGGCAAACGTTAAACGCCCGAAATAGCTTGATCTAAAATATCGTTAAGAAATGCCATGGCAATCGGACAAAGCTAGGTTCAGCTTTGCTGGGTTGCTGACGTCTTTTGTCTGTACGAGGTTGAATAACGGATAGAAGCGGTCACATTCTTGTATCGCCGTATCGATTAAGCTCTTTAAGCAATCATGGCCGCTTTGAACGCTCGTGCTGCGCAAAGACATTGTGTGCCTAAAAACAAGCTGACCGTTGCCATTATCGTCTTTTCGGAAAATAAAGTGTCCAAGCCATAAATTGGCATTGATGCTCATGAGTGTTGTCGGGATGTAATTTTGTGCCTCATCATCGAAGCAGATATTCGTCATGCAAGACAGTTGAAGTGTTTCCAGCTCTTCATCCCATACAAACACCATGTCATAAGACTGGTACTGGCCTTTGAATGCAATACTGGCTTTGTCTTCATTGTTTCTTTGACACTTCCAATTATAAGAGCGTGACATATCCTCGATAAAATCAATCGGATGGAGAATGTCGTCAAAAGAATCAATTTCGTTATAATTGAGCATGGAGCGGTAATAGCAAAGAAAGTTTTATGTTGGCAAGGATTCATTGCTGTGGACATGTAAAAAACTTGTGGTAGTTTTATAAGAGCTATGAATCGAAAGGATTTTTAAGGATGATTATTGTTACAGGCGGTGCTGGTTTTATTGGATCTAACCTCGTTGCAGGATTACAGGAAAAAGGGATCAGTGACATTGTGGTCTGTGATGTGCTGGGTTCTGATGATAAGTGGAAGAACCTTGCGAAGCGAGAACTGCGCGATATCGTTCATCCTGACCAGATGTGGGAGTATTTAGAGCGTTATAAGAAAAAGATCGAAGCAATCTTCCATATGGGTGCGATTTCTTCGACGACAGAATATGATGCTGATCTTGTTATTAATACCAACTTCATCCTTTCTCGTAATTTGTGGAAATGGTGTGCGAATAATGAGGTACGCTTTATTTATGCCTCCTCTGCTGCGACATATGGTGATGGCGTACACGGCTTTGTTGATGATGAGGATACAGATCATCTTGCAAAATTACAGCCGCTAAACCCTTATGGCTGGAGTAAGCACCTTTTTGATAAGCGTATTGCTCGTATTGCTAAAGACAAAACAGAGACGGCGCCACCGCAATGGGCAGGCCTTAAATTCTTTAACGTCTATGGACCGAATGAATATCACAAAGGTGATCAGATGAGCGTCATTTGTAAGCGCTATCCTGAGGTTATGGCTGGGGCGAGTGCGAAGCTCTTTAAATCCTATCATCCAGACTATTCAGATGGCGGACAGCTACGTGATTTCGTCTATGTGAGAGACTGTGTTGATGTGATGTTATGGCTTTATGATAATAAAGATATCAATGGTCTGTTCAATGTAGGAACGGGTAAAGCGCGTTCATTCAAAGATCTTGCATTGGCGCTATTTGCGGCGACAGGTAAGCCTGAGAAAATTCAGTACACGGAAATGCCTGAGACATTGAAAGATAAGTACCAATACTTCACAGAAGCGACGATGAAGAAGCTCCGTGATGCTGGTTATGATAAAGAGTTCACAAGTCTTGAAGATGGGGTGCGTGACTATGTTCAAAACTATATGAGCCAAAAAGATCAGTACAAGTAAGTTCCCAGTAGTATGAGCCTAATGTTCCCTGAAATTGATCCTGTGGCGATCCAACTCGGCCCTTTGGCTATTCGTTGGTACGCTTTGGCGTATCTGGCTGGGTTCTTAGGTGGCTGGTTTTACGCCTCTAAACTCACGAAATTGGAAGATAAGCTCAGACCCAATAAAGACGATATTGATGATTTCCTGACTTGGATGGTGTTGGGCGTTATCCTCGGTGGTCGCTTAGGCTATATCCTATTCTACAATCTGCCGTATTATGCGGAATTCCCGATGGAGGTCTTCAAGCTATGGGAAGGCGGTATGGCTTTCCATGGCGGGCTTATCGGTGCGATTTTGTCGCTGATACTATTTTCCCTATACAAAAAAATCCCGCTGATGCAGATGACAGATGTGATTGCTGTTGTGACGCCGATAGGTCTGTTTTTTGGTCGTATAGCCAACTTTGTGAATGCGGAACTCTTTGGGCGTATTACAGGGCAGCCATGGGGCATGGTGTTCCCAACCGCGCCGGATGATTATCCGCGCCACCCGAGCCAGCTTTATGAAGCCGCCCTTGAAGGTGTCGCTTTGTTCATCATTTTGAACATTCTTTATTACAATAAAAATATCCGTAGCCAACATGGTTTCGTCTCAGCGGCCTTTTTGATGGGCTATGCGACGTTCCGCTTTATCGTGGAATTCTTCAGAGAGCCGGACCAGCATCTTGGCTTGTTGGGATCGGGCATGAGTATGGGGCAAATCTTGTGTATTCCAATGTTCTTATTTGGTGTTATTGTACTAGCCTATGCGCGCAGACAAAAAAATCATTGAATATATATCTGAGCAAAAATCTATATCAGTAGAAGACGCTATGGCCCTTGCTGTAGAACGTTACTATGCAAAGGGTGATGTTTTTGGTCGCGCGGGAGACTTCACTACAGCGCCTGAGATATCTCAGCTTTTTGGTGAAATGCTAGGGGCATGGATTGTTGATGCATGGACGAAAATAGGAACGCCGCAAGCTTTCGTGCTTGTGGAGTTTGGACCAGGGCGCGGCACACTCATGGCGGATATGCTCCGTGTTATTGAAAAAGTACTGCCGTGTTTCAATGCATTGTCTATCCACCTAGTAGAACAAAGCGGGGCGCTTAAACAAAAACAGCAAGAGGTATTATCTCGCTATAATATTAAATGGCATGACACAGTGGAGACATTGCCAACGGATAAGCCTTTAATCGTTATTGGGAATGAATTTTTAGATGCGTTGCCAATAAGGCAGTATGAGCGCGTAAAAGATGTTTGGTGCGAACGTTATATATCTTACGGCGTAGACGGACAGTTATCATTCCAACATAAGGAGGTGGCTGATGAGGTAAACGCCTCTTTACCGAAAAAGGGCGAGGGGATATATGAGCATGCGCCTGCGCGCGAGAAATTTGTGCGTGATCTGGCAATTCGTCTTAAGGCACAGACGGGGTGCGCACTGTTTATAGATTACGGGCACGAAATAAGTGCCTATGGTGATACGCTTCAAGCCGTTCAGTCACATCAATCTGTTAATGTCTTGGAGACGCTGGGCGCGGCGGATGTGACCTCGCATGTGGACTTTGATGCCTTAAGCCGTTCTATTGAAGGATGCGCGCACATATATGCATTGCGCCAACAAGGTTTTTTTCTAAGGCATCTGGGTATTGAATATAGAGCGCAAAAACTGAGCCTTGAGAAAGAATGTGAACGGTTAGTGGCACAGGATCAAATGGGTAAGCTGTTTAAAGTCTTCGCCTTTAGTGATAAACCATATGCCTTAGAAGGATTTTAGATGAAGTATTATAAAGCGCCGCAATTTGACAATGCGTTTATTAGCCATGGTTTCTTTGGCTGTGATGGAGGGGTCAGCGATGGACTTTATGAAAGTCTAAATGCTGGTCTTGGGTCTGGCGATGATATTGAAAAGGTGAAAGAAAACAGGAGCCGTATTGCTGAGCAGATCGGCGCGCGTGAGGTTGCGGCGCTATATCAAATTCACAGTGATGTGTGTGTCTATGCTGAGGCAACCTTTGATGAGCGCCCTCAGGCCGACGCCAGTGTAACGGATAAAGTAGGCTTAGCTTTGCTCATTTTGACGGCAGATTGCGCGCCTGTGTTATTTAGTGCGCAAAAAGGTGACGGATCACCGATTGTCGCGGCGGCACATGCGGGCTGGGGCGGTGCTTTCAAAGGTGTCTTACAAAGCACGGTTGATACTTTATGCGAAAGAGGGGCGGTGCTAGATAGTATTCAAGCTGTGATTGGTCCTTGTATTCAGCAAAAATCCTATGAAGTAGATGAGGCTTTCTTCCAAAAATTTATAAACCAATCGCCAGAGAATGAAATTTTCTTTAAAGCTGGTGTGCGGGCTGGGCACCCTCATTTTGATTTATCGGGTTATTGCGCGAAGAGCTTAGGTGATAAAGGTGTAAAGGCTGTTTCGATATCGGGAGTTGATACATATCCGATAGAAAATGGCTATTTCAGTCACCGCCGAGCAACCCATAACGAGCAATCAGACTGCGGTAGGCAGGCATCTGTGATTATGATTCGATAACCTCTTGAAATTTTAAGATCAAGCGCTAAGATCGGCACTATAAAATTAATAAAAATAAAGACTCGGTCCTATGAAAATCATTTCGTGTAATTCTAATCGCCCTCTAGCAGAAGCGATTTCCGCCTATCTTAATGTTCCTCTTTGTAAAGCCTCCATTCGCCGTTTCTCCGATATGGAGGTTTTTGTTGAGATATTGGAGAATATCCGTGGGGAAGATGTATTCGTTGTTCAATCAACGTCCTATCCTGCCAATGACAATCTTATGGAACTTTTGGTGACGATTGATGCGCTAAAACGTGCCTCAGCCCGCAGAATTACAGCCGTACTACCATATTTCGGTTATGCGCGGCAGGACCGAAAAACAGGGCCAAGAACGCCAATCTCTGCAAAGCTAGTCGCTAATTTGATAACATCTGCTGGTGCAGACCGTGTACTAACGATGGAATTGCATGCAGGGCAAATACAAGGTTTTTTTGATATTCCGTTGGATAACCTTATTGTTGCGCCTGTTTTTGTGCCGGATATTGAGGAAAACATTAAGAAAAAACATAAAGGTAAAGAGTTATGCATGGTTTCGCCTGATGTAGGTGGCGTGGTGCGGACAAGAGCGCTTGCGAAGCGTCTAGATGCAGATCTGGCTATTATTGATAAGCGCCGCGAACAGGCGGGTGTATCAGAGGTCATGAACGTTATCGGTGATGTGGAAGGCAAAGTCTGTGTGCTGATTGATGATATTGTGGATTCAGGCGGGACACTTTGTAATGCCGCTGGCGCGTTGCGTGAAAAAGGAGCGGTTGATGTGTATTCCTATGTTGTGCATGGGGTTCTATCAGGCGGTGCTGTAGCGCGTATTTCGTCTTCACCGATTACGGAGCTTGTGATCACGGATTCTATCGCAGCTACGGAAGCTGTAAGGGTTTCGCGTAATATTAGACAGCTTTCTGTAGCGCCGCTTGTCGGGGAAACAATACAGCGCATTTCTGAAGAGCGTTCTGTCTCGGTTTTATTCAAATAAAATCGGTAAATTAATTCTTGCAATTAAAGACTAAATCTGGCTTATTAGCGGCTTGCGGAGCACCCCTGGAGGCTTCGTGAGTATTTAACCTTTTAAATTTTGGAGACTTGATAATGAGTACACGTTATACATTGAAAGCCTCTGAGCGCAAGGGGACAGGCAAGGGGACCGCCCGCGCACTACGCCGTGAAGGCAGTGTGCCAGCAGTCATCTATGGAGACAACAAAGAGCCTGTAACTATCTGCTTGGACGGCAATGAACTAACAAAAGAATATATGCGCGGTCATCTGTTCACAACGGTTTGTGAGCTGGATTTAGACGGTAAGAAAGAACTTGTTCTTGCGCGTGATGCACAGCTTCACCCTGTAAAAGACAATATTCTTCACGTTGACTATCTTCGCGTAACAAAGAAAACACGTATTCCTGTGAACGTACCTGTTCGCTTCGTGAATGAAGAAACATGCCCAGGTTTGAGCGATGGTGGTATCCTTGCTGTGGCCCGTTACGATGTTGAGGTTTACTGTTCTGCTTTGGAAATTCCTGAAGCAATCGAAATTGACCTTGCTGAAACACAGATACATGACACTATTAAGTCATCTTCAATTAAACTGCCAAGCGGTGTTTCATTCACGATTGATCGTGACTTCACAATTGCTTCTATTGCTGAACCGAAAGCGGCACCAGTAGAAGATGAAGAAGTAGCCGAAGGCGAAGAAGGCGGAGCGGCTGAAGGTGAAGCTTCTGATGAAGCAGCTGAAGGCGGAGACGCAGCAGAAGAAGAGAAAACTGAAGAGTAATCTTAATCTTCTCAAATAATCAGATATAATGAGCCGGGTATGATAGGTTTTATAAAAACAATTATCGCCCGGCTTTTTTATGGGCGAGACAAAGAAGAGCAATTTATGTGGTTAATTGTAGGACTAGGTAATCCCGGCGCTGAATATCAAGGACACCGGCATAATGTTGGTTTCATGATGATCGACCAGATCGCGGGTGATTACGGTTTTTCTTTATTTAAGAAAAAGTTCCAAGGTTTGATTTCGCAAGGTCTTATAGATAACCAAAAAGTCCTCCTTCTTAAACCAGAGACATTCATGAACAATTCTGGACAGTCTGTGCAAGCGGCGGCCAGTTTTTACAATATCCCAGAAGATAAAATCATTGTGTTGTATGATGAGCTTGATTTGCCGCTGACAAAACTACGTGTGCGCCAAGGCGGCGGCTCTGGTGGTCATAACGGTATTAAGTCACTGGATAAGCATTTGCCATCAAAGGATTATTGGCGGGTGCGTATTGGGATTGATCATCCGGGTGATAAGAACCGTGTATCGGGCTATGTTTTGAGTAACTTTGCCAAAGCAGAAGCGCCTGCCGTGGAAGATATACTTTATTACGGATCAAAGTATATTCCGCTCTTGCTTAAAGATAACAAGTCGGATTATATGACACGGTTCGCAGAAAGCATGAACAGATAATAGGAATTTAGGAGAAACGAGATGGGTTTTAATTGTGGTATTGTTGGTCTTCCGAACGTTGGGAAATCAACTTTGTTTAATGCGCTAACAGCAACAGCGGCGGCGCAAGCGGCGAACTTCCCGTTTTGTACGATTGAGCCGAATGTAGGCCGTGTAGCGGTCCCTGATGATCGTTTGAATAAAATCGCTGAACTTGGGAAGTCTGCTAGTATTATCCCTACACAATTAGAATTTGTTGATATTGCCGGTCTTGTAAAAGGCGCATCCAAAGGCGAAGGGCTTGGTAACCAATTTCTTGCGAATATTCGTGAAACAGATGCAATTATCCATGTTCTACGCTGTTTCGAAGATGGTGATATCACACATGTTGATGGCTCCGTGGATCCGATCCGTGATGCGGAGACGATTGAGATGGAACTTATCTTGGCGGATATGGATACGCTAGAAAAGCATATCGCTAATGCTGAGAAAAAGGCGCGCGGTCAGGACAAAGATGCCAAAGCACAGCTTGATTTGATGGCACGTGTTAAAGACGTTTTGGAGGCGGGTAAACCTGCGCGGAACGTAGATGTTGATGAAGACGAAAGACGCATGTTTAAGAACCTGCAGTTGCTTTCCTCTAAGCCGATCCTTTACGTGTGTAACGTCAATGAAGACGATGCGGCACAGGGAAATGAGTGGACAAAGAAGGTCGCGGCTAAAGCTGAGGCTGAAGGCGCGGAATATACGATTATCTGCGCGGCTATTGAGGCTGAGATTTCGCAGCTTGAAACAGCCGAGGATAAAAAAGAATTCTTAGAAAGCATTGGTTTGGAAGAACCGGGATTGAATAAGATTATCCGTAAAGGTTATGCGCTTTTAAACCTTATGACGTTCTTTACAGTCGGTCCTAAGGAAGCACGGGCATGGACTGTGCGCAAGGGATCAAAAGCCCCTCAGGCGGCGGGTGCTATCCATACAGACTTTGAAAAAGGGTTTATCCGCGCTGAAACAATTGCTTATGACGACTTTGTTGCTGCAGGCGGCGAACAAGCGGCCAAAGAAGCAGGTAAAATGCGCCAAGAAGGCAAAGAATATCTCTGTAAAGACGGTGATATCTATCTCTTCCGCTTTAATGTCTGATGAGTCTATTGTTCGCTGAGTTGGATTAAGTTATATTTGTATTATGCTAAAAACAAATAAAGCCTTTGATATTTCATTGAAATTAAGTATCGCGTATCTTGATGAAGCGATGCGACGCCCATTTGTGGAAGTTGATTATAGTCCCTATGAAGCTGAAATTCTTGCCAAGGAAGCGAAGAAACTTCGCGCTAGAATGGCAAAACAACAGGGATCAACAAACGAATTAACAGTAAAATAAAAGCGTCTTCTAATGCGTTGCCTTGACGTAGGCTTCTTGCATGGCGAGGGTGACTGGCCCGACCTTATATTCTGTCTCATTAATTTTACTGACCGGTGTTATTTCGGCGGCAGTACCTGTCACGAAGACTTCTGATGCTTTTTCTAAATCCTCTAGCATGAGCACGCATTCTTCTGCGGTGACGCCGATAATAGGGGCAAGCTCTAAAGCTGTCTGGCGTGTAATGCCATTCAAGAAGCAATCAGCAACAGGGGTTTTAAGGACGCCGTCAATGACAGCGAAGATATTCGCACCGCTACTCTCGGCCACTTGGCCGCGCCAATCTAGTACAACAACGTCAGTGTAGCCTTTATCGACAGCGTAGTGTTTGTTGAGCGAATTTGTGACATAAAGCCCGCCGCATTTTGCTTGATAAGGGGTGCAACTTGGCGGGGCTTTTTTCCATGGGGCNGTAATGAGGGAGATACCATCTGCACCGCCGCTAAAATATTTACCCCAAGACCATGCGGCAATCGCCATATGCGGCTT
The DNA here is from genome assembly GCA_002710775.1 of Micavibrio sp. Taxonomy (GTDB): domain Bacteria; phylum Pseudomonadota; class Alphaproteobacteria; order Micavibrionales; family UBA9664; genus UBA9664. The sequence goes on from PALX01000003.1 coordinate 20,524, forward strand.
TGCCACCCGTGCATCAACGCCCATGCCTTCAGAACCACGCCAGATGATAGGGCGGATATAGGCATCATGTAGGTTATTCTTTTCGCATGTTTCAATGGCGGCTTTCATCCAGCCTTCGATATCGATCTCAATATCCTGATCCATATCGAGCATTTTTGCTGATAGGGCGAGACGCTCCATATGTTCACGGTTTTTAAATATCTTGCCATTATACATGCGCATGCCTTCAAAAACGGAAGAGCCATAGTGCAGGCCGTGATTGATGACGTTGACGGTTGCTTCTTTCCACGGTACAAATTCACCGTCTAACCAAATCCAGCCATCGCGCTGATCAAAGGGTATCGTGCTCATATTTATCGCCTTTATTTGCTTATTGCTTTAGGTAATTATACACCGTGGCACGGGAGATGGAGAGAACTTTTCCGATATAATCCGCCGCATTTTTTTGTTCAAAAGCGCCTTGGGTTTCTAGTGCTTTGACGATGTCTTTCTTGTCATCTTTGGACAGGGTGATTAGCGCTTTTTTATGTTGTTGCATATAATCTTTAACGAAGACGTTGATACGGTCATGAAGGTCATTTTCAAATATTTTGCGATCAGGTGCATCAATATCGTCTTCAAGGCGCATCATGTCTTGTGCGAAATTTTGAATAGTTTCAAAAGGACTTGTATCCATATTCATACAGATTGTGCCATACGCCTTGCCTTCATCATCGTATAAAACCGCTGTCGTACATTTAAGGCGTCGCCCATCCCAATTTGTTTTTTGGTAAGGGCCAATTACAGGGCTCAGATTATCAATCTCGGCGACTTCGAAATTAGACTCATCGCCAACTTTTCGGTTGGAAAAGTTATTATAGATGGCCTCAATTTTGTTTGTTTTAAGGTTGTGAATGACAAACTCAACAGTCGGATTCATCAGTCTGGCCATGGCTTCAACGGTATTTTTATACTTTTCAAATTTTTCTGTTGACATTTATATTATCCAGTCTTAATTTATACAATATAATCTAATATTAGATTAATAAGTTTGAATTTACAATAAATTATATAAAAGGACAAGTTCGTGGCACATGAAATTAAAATTTGGCAAGTCGATAGCTTCGCGAAAGAAGCATTTAAGGGCAACCCTGCCGCGGTGTGTGTGCTCCGTGAAGAGTTGAGTGATGCGCTCATGCAAAATATAGCGATAGAGAATAATTTGTCTGAGACAGCCTTCATCTTGATGCGTGATGGAAAAGCGCCTTTATTGCGGTGGTTCACGCCGATGTTTGAGATTGATCTATGTGGTCACGCAACATTGGCGGCGGCTCATATCTATCTTAGCGAATTAGAACAGAGCGCAGATGAGGTTGAGTTTGATACTAAATTTGTCGGTCCGCTTAAAGTCGTAAAGAAAGCGGGAAGTAATACGGATAATTATGTGATGAATTTCCCGTCCCGCGCAGGGGATGAGGTAGGTGTCGAGGAAATCCCAGCGTTTGTATTGGATGCGCTGAGCACTAAGAAACCAGTTGAGGCGCGTCAATCAAGAGACCTCATGCTGGTTTATGAATGTGAGGATGACATCCGTGCGATAGACCCAGATTTTCAGACTTTGGCCCAGTATAAAGATTTCATCATTGTGACGGCACCATCCGATGATCCTCAATATGATTTCGTGTCCCGATTTTTCTGTGCCGATGACGGGATTGCTGAGGATCCTGTGACAGGGTCTGCTCATTGTACCTTAGCGCCATATTGGGCGCAAAGATCGGGTAAGAAAAAAATGCTGGCTCACCAAATCTCGAAACGAGGAGGGGTGCTGGATATAGAAATTATCGACGGTGATCGTGTTTTGATTGGCGGCGATGCAGTCACTGTGTTGGAAGGCATATTTAAAATTTAATTTTAACCACAAAAAACCAAGGAGATGTACCATGACAAAAGAAACCAAAAAGCAAGAGCAAAGATTAGCGTTTATTGCCAATAGACTATACGGACGCGGTTGGCGGCGAGGTCTGTCTGCAGAGCAAATTATCGAAACAATGGGCATGGTTGCTGTGTTGCTGGAAAACAGACCTATGCCGCAAAATAAAACATCTGTAGCGACACCGACTGCCCATAGATCTTTAGAGTTTAAGAAATGTGCCTAGGTACATTAGCACAAGGCAAAAACACTTTTGTTTATGAGGTATAGCGTTTAAACTGGCGCTATGCCGTATTATGCAGAAAAAACCCATATTCTTGTTGTTGATGATGATGATCGCATCCGTGATTTGCTGAAACGGTATCTGCAAAGGCAAGACTTTGTGGTGAGTACCGCGCAAAGCGCAATGGAAGCGGAGGATGTTCTTAAGAATTTTTCTTATGATCTGATGGTGCTGGATGTGATGATGCCAGGCAAAGACGGTATCAGCTATACGGAAGAAATCAGAAAGCAGAGCGACTTGCCTGTTATCTTACTAACGGCGAAGGGCGAAGTTGAAGACCGCTTGGCGGGGTTAAGCTCTGGCGCTGATGACTATCTTGTTAAACCTTTCGAGCCGCAAGAGTTACTCTTACGTATTCAGGCTGTTCTCAAGCGCGCTCAAAAATATAAAGTTAAATCATCTCAGAAAGTCAAAATCGGCCCATGGATTTATGACCGCGATAATAAAGCCCTATCCCATGAGGCAGATGGACAGTCCGTCGCATTGACAGATTCTGAAGGCGCGCTGTGTAATATTCTGGTGGAACATGCAAATAACCCAGTCTCGCGCTATGATATTGCTGATAAGATGGGGCTGTCTGGAAATGAACGCAGTATTGATGTTCAAATTACGCGGCTCAGAAAAAAGATCGAGGATGATAGCCGTACTCCAACTCTTTTGAAAACAATCCGAGGAAAAGGCTATTTATTAAAGGTGAGTGATGTCGTTTAGCCTAAAAAGATTTTTGCCAAAAACATTATTTGGGCGCTCGCTGCTCATTATTATTACGCCTGTGCTTATTCTACAAGTGCTTGGGACATATATATTCTATGACCGTCACTGGAGCCGTATGACGGATCGTCTTGCTTTTGCTCTCGTTGGTGAAATTGCAATCATCACAGGAGAAATCGAGGTTGGACGTTCTGCGGAAGATATAGACCGCATCAGCAATATCATCGCTCGTGATTTGCGGCTTAATATTAATTATGAGCCTGAGGTAAAAGAGTTACCCACTGAGCGGATTGAGGGGTGGCGTCAACAAATGGTGGCGCAGACACTTAAAGATGGATTAAAAGGGCGTTTAAACATGCCTTTTAGTATGTTCTTTGGCGAAGATGGCCGGTGGCTTGACGTGTCCTTCTTGCTTGAAAATGGCCTGCTTACAGTTTCCGTGCCGGAAAACCGCCTATTTAGCTCATCGTCCTATATCTTTATTCTATGGTTGATCGGGTTATCTGTCGTATTATTCAGTATTGCCGTTATCTTTATGCGCAATCAGATCAGGCCCATTAGGCGTCTGGCCGTGGCGGCAGAATGGTTCGGGCGCGGACGTGATATACCAGATTTCAAACCGCATGGCGCTAAAGAAGTACGTCAAGCGTCCAACGCTTTTATTACGATGCGAGATCGTATCAAGCGTCAGATTAGCCAGCGTACAGAAATGCTGGCGGGTGTTTCACATGATCTTAGAACACCGCTAACCCGCATGAAGCTCGAACTTGAACTATTGGATGACAGAGACAGTAAGGCCATTCGCGCAGATATCGCGGATATGGAGAATATGATTGAAGGCTATCTTGATTTCGCCCGCGGTGATGCCAAGGAGGAGCCTGAGTTGATTGACGTCCGCGCGATCATTGAAAAGGCTGTAAAAGATGCGATCAGACAAAAAATTGATATCGTATATAAAACGGACATAAAAGAGCCTGTGTCTATATGGATACGCATTTTTGCTTTTGAGCGGTGTCTAAGTAACCTCATTAGTAATGCAGGGCAGTACGCTCAGCATTGCCAAATATCTTTAGAAGTAGATCATGACAATATGCAGGCTGTTATTCTCATTGATGATGATGGTCCGGGCATCCCTGTAGATAAAAGGGATGATGTCTTTAAACCTTTCTATCGTCTCGAAGAATCGCGCAATAAAAAGACGGGCGGGGTTGGTTTGGGTATGTCTATTGCTCAGGATGTTGTCTACAGCCATGGAGGACAGATCATGTTGGAGGATAGCCCACTTGGAGGCCTTCGCGTAAGAATATTGCTGCCGATTTAATATTTTAGGCTAAATATCCAAATCTTCTGAAATACGGTCCGCATTATCTTGGATAAAGTTGAAACGTGCCTCAGCATTCTTACCCATCAAATCTTCAACGAGTTGATCAAGATCTGTTGTCTCGCCGTCAACGCTCTCGTCTTCGAATGCTTCTGTCACAGCTTTAGCTTCAGGCACGGTAATGCGAAGCAATGTCCGTGTCTGTGGGTTCATCGTTGTTTCTTTGAGCTGTCTCGCTGGCATTTCACCCAAACCTTTAAAGCGCGCAACGTCTACTTTTTTGCGGCCCTTAAAGGTTGTTTCAAGTAGTTGTTCACGGTGAGGGTCATCCATGGCATAGGCTGTCACGCCGCCTGCTGATAGGCGGTAGAGTGGAGGCTGAGCAAGAAAGAGGTGACCTTCATCAATCAGTTCCCGCATTTGCGTATAAAAGAAAGTGATGAGGAGGGTGGCGATATGCGCCCCGTCAACATCCGCATCCGTCATGATAATAATGCGTTCATAGCGTAGCTTTGAGATATCAAAGCCGCTACCAGCGCCGCATCCCATAGCTTGAATCATATCTTGGATTTCTTGGTTATTGCGGATTTTTTCTTTTGTCGCGCTTACAACGTTCAGAATTTTACCGCGTAGAGGAAGAATAGCCTGTGTTTCGCGGTTACGGCCTTGTTTGGCTGACCCGCCCGCTGAGTCCCCCTCAACGATAAATAGCTCTGTATCATCCGCAGAGTTGCGTGAACAATCAGCAAGCTTGCCCGGTAGGCGAAGTCTTTGGGTCGCTGACTTTCTGTTTAGAGTGCGGTCATCCTTTTTGCGCAAGCGTTCTGTCGCGATCTCAATAATCGCTGTGAGCAGGGCTTTACTGCCATTTGTATCGCCTGAAAGCCATAGGTCAAAATGATCTTTTACCGCATTATCGACGAGCTTCGTTGCTGCTTGTGTGGCAAGCTTTTCCTTCGTTTGCCCTTGGAATTGGGGGTCGCGAATAAAGACGGAAAGTAAAATGCATGCGCCGGAGAGAATGTCTTCGGAGGTGATCGTTGATGCTTTTTTCTCGCCTACCATCTCGCCATATTGTTTGAGACCGCGTAGAAGCGCTGAGCGTAAACCGCTTTCATGTGATCCGCCTTGAGGCGTTGGGATGGTGTTACAATAAGAATGTATGAAGCCTTCACCAGTTGTCGGCCATGTTACGGCAAATTCAACGCGGCCTTGCCCTTCAGGAAAATCCAAAAATCCAGAAAAGATAGAGCCTGTAATGGTTTTACGCTCTCCAAGAACGGTACTCAGATAGTCTTGCAAACCGTTCGGGAAGGTAAAGCTGTCTTCAGCAGGTACTTCGCTACCTTCTTGGATTAAACTTGGTGCGCACTTCCAGCGGATCTCAACGCCGCGGAAAAGATAGGCTTTAGAGCGAGCGAGCTTGTATAGGCGTGCAGGCTTGAACTGCATACCTTCGCCAAAAATCTCAGGGTCGGGGTGAAAGCCCACAGTTGTGCCGCGTCTGTTGCTTGTCGGGCCAATGTTTTCCAATTCCGAAGTCGTTTTGCCGCGGCTGTAGCTTTGTTTGTATAATTGTTTGTCTCTGGCAACCTCAACCCACATTTGGTCGGATAAGGCATTCACAACAGAAATACCAACACCGTGCAGGCCGCCAGATGTTGCGTAGGCCTTGCCTGAGAACTTACCGCCAGAGTGTAATGTTGTCATGATAACTTCTAGCGCAGACTTACCTTTGTATTTCGGATGTTCGTCAACGGGAATCCCGCGGCCATTATCACCAATGATTAAAAAACCATCTTCGGTTAGTTCAATTTCAATACGGTTGGCATGCCCTGCAACAGCCTCATCCATGGAGTTATCAAGAATTTCGGATGCGAGGTGGTGATAAGCGCGCTCATCCGTGCCGCCAATATACATCCCCGGACGTTTGCGCACAGGTTCAAGGCCTTCAAGAACCTCAATCTGCGAAGCGTCATAATTTTCACTCATTTGTGCTTTAGTATTAAGTAGATCTGACATATGCTTATTATGAGAAGCAAACAGGTAAAAACAAGATGAAAAGTATAGTGATTAACAGCGTTTTCTTATTTTTGTGCATGTTTTTTATGCAATTCCCAGCACTCGTGCAGGCGCAAGAGCTTCAGGCGATGCCGCAAGCGGAAAAATTAACGCAGCAAGAATTTGTGGAAATGACGGAGCCTGTTGTTCGTGTTGTTGAGCAGGATCCTCAAACATCGTTCTCATTTCGTGTTGTGCCTGAATGGACAGAGATAGGCGATGATAAACTGAAGAATTATGTGTCGCAGGGGCGTTTATATGGTGATGTAGCTGTGTTTGTTGGGCCGCTGACATCGCAAGGTCGAGCCAGATTCGAAGTGACAAGTGAGGAATTGACGAGTGCGCTATATCTTAAGCACTGGGTTATTGATCGTATTATTAAGAATGGTTACACGCTGATTTCTATTGAAGAAAAGCCAGATGGGCGCATGGAAGCACTCTATATCATCTTTAAAGATGGGATTACGAATGTGACTCGTTCTTTATTCAAAGTGAATGGTAAGCGTATATTGATGGCGACCTATATGATCCCTCAAGATTTATATAAGCAGTATAAAGACCAACAGATTCGCACGTTGGAAAATTTTAGGTTCACAGAGAATGACAGAGAATATGCAGAAGATGTGAAAACCTATGCTTATTTAGATAAACGTAAGTTTGAATATCCTCAGTCTTTGATCGTAAATTCCAGTGACATTATCTCAGAGGATGAGTTTACGATTGAGCTCCTTCTTCGTGACCAGCAAAATTTTATCAAGGGTAATTTCCGTGTTGATATCTATGCGCGTGATCAGGAGGATTTTGACCTTAAGCAAAAGGTTGCGGATTTGTTGAATGCTTGGGATGAAAACAAGCTAGAGCGCCGTGATTTGATCGAAAAGAAGAAATATGACACCAATGAAAATATCACCTATCAGAATATTGATGTTTATGGCATGTCGGTGAAATCGAGTGAATATCTCAAATATGAGGAAGATCCGATCACACAGGAGCTTTGGCTCGGCATATTGGCGGATGAGGAGTACTACTATGTTGTGAGCCTCGTTGGTGTTGCCCGTGATATTGATATAATTAGTTGGTCTCGTAATGCGCGCGCCTATGAGATGATTATACGCTCGTTAAGAAAGTCTGAATTGCTATAAAAAAAGAGCCTCATGTGAGGCTCTTTTAAATTTTGCTTTAGATGGATTTTAAACAGAGTAGTAGTTATCAAACTCAATTGGGTGAGGGTGCATTTCCCATGCCTCTACTTCTTCCATTTTCATGTCGATATAAGCGTCAATCATGTCTTTGGTAAAGACATCGCCTTGTGTCAGGAAATCGCTGTCTGCGGTAAGAGCTTCAAGTGCTTCTCTTAAAGAGCGTGCGACCTGCGGCATGCCTGCCATTGATTCCTTCGGATTTTCGAAGAAGTCTTTATCACTGGCTTCACCTGGGTGAATCTTGTTCTTAATCCCATCAAGGCCTGCCATCAACATAGCGGCGAAAGCCAGATATGGGTTGGCCGCTGGATCAGGGAAGCGTGTCTCAACACGTTTGGCATTCGGTGAATCTGAAGTCGCAGGGATACGGCAAGCAACAGAGCGGTTACGTGCTGAATATGCCAGCACAACAGGGGCCTCATAACCCGGAACAAGACGTTTGTAGCTGTTTGTTGTCGGGTTTGTAAAAGCATTAAGTGCTTTTGCGTGCTTAATGATACCGCCAATATAGTATAGGCATGTCTCAGACAAACCGGCATATTCATCGCCAGCAAAAAGAGGCTTGTTGCCTTTGCGCAATGATTGGTGCACATGCATACCGTTTCCATTGTCGCCATAAACCGGCTTTGGCATAAAGGTAGCTGTCATGCCGAAGCTATGTGCCGTGTTGTGAACGATATATTTGTAGAGTTGAACATTATCCGCAGTCGGGATCATGCCGCCTGCAGTAAAGCCCATTTCACATTGGCTTGGTGCTACTTCATGGTGATGTTTTTCTACATCGACACCGATACTGCCCAAATCAGAAAGCATTTGCGCACGTAAATCAGATAGAGAGTCGACTGGCGGGACAGGGAAGTATCCGCCTTTAACACCTGGGCGGTGGGCTAAGTTACCGCCTTCGTAATCTGTGCCTGTGTTTGAAGGGCTTTCATCGCTATCGATGCTAAAGAAGCTTTCAAACATATCTGTGCTGTAACGAATGCTGTTGAATACAAAGAACTCAGGTTCTGGGCCGAAGAGGGCTTCATCTGCAATGCCTGTTGATTTCATATACTCTTCAGCGGCCTTTGCGATAGAGCGTGGGTCTCTGTTATATGGTTCACCAGTCGCAGGTTCATATACATCGCAAAATACGCAATATGTCGGTTGTGCCGCATAAGGGTCTAAATATGTTTTGGACAGATCTGGGCGAAGATTCATGTCTGATTCATGAATATCTTTCCATGCGGTGATGGATGAGCCATCAAAGAAAAACCCTTCTTTCAAAAAATCTTCGTCAATTTTACCCGCGATATAGCTGATATGTTGGAGTTTGCCTTTGAGGTCAGTAAAATTGAATGTGATATATTCTATGCCTTCGTCTTTAACGAACTTAAGAAATTCTTTTGGGGTTTTAAAGCTAGTAATTGGGTTGGACATCCATGCCTCCGATGCATTTAGGGTGGGTTTTTGTGCAGTGCATGGTATATTTTTGTATCACGGAAATATGGAATTATCTAGCGCCAATATTTTTTCTGCACTTTTTTCCACCAAAAACTTGACGTTTGCTTTCAGTTAAGGCATATCTTTCAAGCTTAGGATATGGCGGCTGTAGCTCAGTGGTAGAGCCCTCGGTTGTGGTCCGAGTTGTCGCGGGTTCGAACCCCGTCAGCCGCCCCATCTTAAAAAAATGGAAAAAACTATAAAGTAGTGTATGGTTCTTGTTGACGAACGCATAAATACTGTATAGGTAAAGAGCCTTAGGAGCGGGTGTGGCGGAATTGGTAGACGCACCAGATTTAGGTTCTGGCGAGGGTTTCCTCGTGGGGGTTCGAGTCCCTTCACCCGCACCATCTTTAATTAAGGTCTATGTATAAAGATAAAAACTCACCTCAGACATTGGATTAAATAAGCTATGAAAGTTACTGTTGTAAAAGAAGAAAAGCTAAGCAAAGAATATAAAGTCGTTATCCCTGCGAACGATTTGAACGCGAAAATGGAAGCGCGTTTGTTACAAGAAGCGGGTAATCTCTCTCTCCCTGGTTTCCGTAAAGGTAAAGTGCCAATGAAGATCTTGAAAGATCGCTATGGCCGTATGGTGATGGGTGAAGTTCTTGAAACAACAGTAAATGAAAGCAATCTAAAGCTTTATAAGGACAAGGATATTAAGCCGGCGCTTCAGCCTGAAATCGAAATTGATCAGGACTTTGATTTTGGCAAGGATCTTTCCTACACAATCAAAATTGAGATTATCCCAAGCATCGATGTGATGGATGTCACAAAGCTTAAGCTTACAAGAGAAAAAGCTGAGCCATCAGACAAAGAAGTTGATGACGCTTTGGGCCGTATCGCGAAACAGCGTAAAGCATCTGAGCCTATCAAAGGTGACCGTGCGACGAAAAAAGGCGACATCGTTATTATCGATTTTGACGGCGAGTCAAACGGTAAGAAGCACTCAGGCATGGCGGCAACGGATTATTCGCTAGAGCTAGGAAGCAACAGCTTCGTGCCAGGCTTTGAAGATCAGCTTATCGGCAAGAAAAAAGGCGATGATGTTGAGGTGAATGTGACATTCCCTGAAGGTTATCCTATGAAGGAATTGGCGGGTCAGGACGCGTTGTTCAAAGTAAAAGTGAAAGAAATTCGTGAGACAAAATCACCTGAGATTAATGATGAATTTGCAAGCACGCTCGGTTTTGAAAAGCTTGAAGACCTTAAAAAGGCTTTGATGGAGCAGGCGCAAAAAGAATATGACATGCATTCTCGCCAAAAAGTGAAGAAAGAGCTTTTGGATATCTTGGATGAGAAACACAAATTCGATATTCCTGAAAAAATGGCAGACATGGAATTCCAGTCTATTGCACACCAGATGATGGGTGATCATAACCACGATGACCACGGTCATGACCATGATCACGCAAAAGACTTAACGAAGGAACAAGAGAAAGAATATCGCGATATAGCTGATCGCCGTGTTCGTCTTGGTATTGTTTTGGCTGAAATTGGCAACAAGCAAAAAGTTCAAATTTCTAATGAAGAGTTGCAACAAGCTGTTGTGAATGAAGCTAAGAAATATCCAGGCCAAGAAGCGCAAGTTTTTGATTACTTCAAAAATAACCCTCAGGCTCTGGAAGGTCTTAAGGCGCCAATCTACGAAGAAAAAGTAGTTGATTACATTCTTGAAAACGCGTCTGTGACAGAGAAAAAAGTGTCTGTTGAAGATTTGCTTAAAGATGAAGAAGCTGAGGCGGAAGCAAAAAAGGCGAAGAAGAAAGCCTCTGGTTCAGCTAAAGGCGCAATGGGCGGTGCTTCTGAAGAGAAGAAAAAGCCTGCGGCTAAGAAAAAGACAGCAGCTAAAGAATAATATCAAATTATTTTCGATAATTTTAATAAGGCAGGCGCGAATGAGAATTTGCTCTTGCCTTTGTTTTATGGGCGGTCTAACGTTTATGGAAGAGTCGTAAAGATAAAGAATTTTTAAAAAGAAAGAGAAGAAAAATGGGCGAAATTGATCCAATTGAACAATATCACAATACACTAGTCCCAATGGTTGTTGAGCAAACAAACCGCGGCGAGCGTTCTTATGATATTTTCTCAATGCTTCTGAAAGAACGTATCATTTTCTTAACTGGCGGTGTTGAAGATCAGGGTTCTAGCCTGATTTGTGCTCAGCTTCTCTATCTTGAGTCTGTGAACCCGAATAAAGATATTTCTTTCTATATTAATTCACCAGGCGGCGTTGTTACTGCGGCCTTCGCGATGTTGGATACAATGAACTATATCAAGCCAAATGTATCAACAGTATGTATTGGTCAGGCGGCGTCTGCTGGTTCATTACTTTTGACATGCGGCGCTAAGGACAAGCGTTTTTGCTTGAAGAATTCTCGTGTAATGGTGCACCAGCCATCAGGCGGCGCGCGCGGTATGGCCTCTGATATCGAGATTCAAGCGAAAGAAATCCTTAAGCTCCGTGCAACATTGAATGATATCTATGTGAAGCAAACAGGCCGTAAGCTCGCTGAAATTGAAAAAGTGATGGACCGTGACACATTCATGTCTGCGGAAGAAGCGCAAAAATTCGGTCTTGTTGATCACGTTGTTGAAACACGTGATGATTTGGCGAAAATTATGAAAGACGCAAAGGATAAAGAGGGTAAATAAGTTCCTCTTACGTCTTGAAAAATGTGAATTTGTTCTCATTTTATTAAGAAATGTTGCTTATTTTCGTTTGGAGAATAAGCCCATAACTATTTATTAGGCGGTATAATGGAAATCCATATTAGTAGTGAACATAGCTATCCAGTCCTCCCTTTGCGTGACATTGTTGTTTTCCCGCACATGATCGTCCCTCTCTTTGTTGGGCGTGATAAATCTGTGCAGGCGCTTGAAAATGTCATGTCCGAAGACAAGCAGATTATGCTTGTTACGCAAAAATCATCAGATAATGAAAATCCTAAGGAAGAAGATCTCCATGATATTGGGACAGTGGGCGTTATTCTGCAAATGCTTAAACTTCCTGATGGTACAGTGAAGGTCCTCGTTGAAGGGAAGAAGCGCGCACGTATCACGGAGTTTGCAGATACTGAAGAATATTTCGATGTGTTTGTTGAGCCGATTGAAGATGAATATCACGGCGGCGAAGAGATGGAAGCGCTTCTTCGTGCTGTTATTTCTCAATTCACTGAATATGTGAAGCTAAATAAGAAAATACCGCCTGAAGTACTGACCTCTATTAATGGTCTTGATGATGCATCAAAGGTTGCGGATACAATTGCTTCACATCTGGCGCTGAGCCTGCAGGAAAAGCAGTCTATTCTTGAAATCGGTAAAGTGGCGGAACGACTTGAGCAGATCTATGCCTTTATGGAAGGCGAAATAGGGGTGTTGCAGATTGAAAAGCGTGTACGTAATCGCGTGAAACGCCAGATGGAAAAGACACAGCGTGAGTATTATTTGAATGAGCAAATGAAGGCCATTCAAAAAGAGCTTAATGAAGGCGAAGACGGCGTTGATGAAATTAAAGAGATTGAAGATAAGGCTGAAAAGCTAAAGCTTTCTAAGGAAGCAAAAGACAAGGTTGCGCAAGAAGTTAAAAAGCTTCGCATGATGTCACCTATGTCAGCTGAGGCCACAGTTATTCGTAATTATCTTGATTGGATTGTTGCATTGCCTTGGAAAAAGCGCACTAGATTGAAAAAGGATCTGGAAGCCGCGCAGGAAATCCTTGATACAGATCACTACGGGCTTGAAAAAGTTAAAGAGCGTATTTTGGAGTATTTGGCTGTGCAAGAGCGCACTAATAAAGTCAAAGGTCCAATCCTGTGTCTTGTTGGCCCTCCGGGGGTTGGTAAAACATCGCTTGGTAAATCCATTGCTAAGGCAACGAATAGAAACTTTGTGCGTATGTCGCTTGGCGGCGTGCGGGATGAAAGCGAAATCCGTGGACACCGCCGCACCTATATTGGGGCGATGCCTGGTAAAGTTATTCAAGGTATGAAGAAGGCGAAAACATCTAATCCGCTTTTCCTTCTTGATGAGATAGATAAGCTAGGCTCTGACTGGCGCGGTGATCCGTCCTCAGCTTTGCTTGAGGTGTTAGATCCTGAACAAAACGGTACATTTAACGATCACTATATGGAGATGGATTACGATCTATCTGATGTCATGTTTGTATGTACAGCAAACTCACTGAATATGCCGCGTCCTCTGATGGACCGTATGGAAGTTATTCGCTTATCTGGTTATACAGAAGAAGAAAAGATCGAAATTGTTAAGCGCCATCTTCTCAAAAAACAAATGAACGCGGCTGGTCTGAAAAAGGAAGAGTTCAGCGTTACAGATGATGCCTTAAAGAACCTTATTCGCTATTACACACGCGAAGCGGGTGTGCGTAACCTTGAGCGTGAGATTGCTAATCTTTGCCGTAAAGCGGTGAAGGAAATCTTGATGAAAAAAGGTCAGGATCACAAAGTGAAGGTAACCGTTGATAATCTGGGTGATTATGCCGGTGTGCGTAAACATCGTTACGGCGAAACAGATACAGAGAATCTAATTGGTCATGTGAACGGCTTAGCGTATACGGAAACGGGCGGTGATTTACTGTCTATTGAAGCGGTGATTATGCCCGGTAAAGACGGGAATGTAACCTATACGGGTAACCTCAAAGATGTCATGAAAGAATCTATCCGTGTCGCTGAAATGCTTATTAAGTCACGAGCGGCAGCTTTTGGTATTAACTATGAGCATTTAATGCACCAAACAATTCACGTCCATGTACCTGAAGGTGCTGTGCCTAAAGACGGTCCTTCCGCGGGCGCGGCCATGGTTACGGCGATTGTTTCGGCTTTCACACAGATTAAAGTGAACCGTGATGTCGCAATGACAGGCGAGGTGAACTTGCGTGGCTATGTCACAGCGATTGGCGGTTTGAAAGAGAAACTTCTGGCGGCTTTACGCGGTGGTGTTAAAAAAGTTCTTATTCCTGCGGATAATGAGAAAGACCTCGCAGAGATTCCTGATAATGTGAAGCAGGGGCTTGAAATTATCCCTGTTGAGAGAATCGAGGATGTGCTCGAACACGCATTGGAAGAAAAGCCAAAAGCGCTACCTGAAAAAACGCTGGAAGAACTGTCAAAACTGGTTTCTGAGGCAAAATCATCTCAAAAAGATGACATAATACGGCACTGAATCGCCTAAATTCGAAAAAAGCCTTCTGTAAAGCGGAAAATATAGGGTTTTTTTGCTAAAAACCCTTGACGACACTGGCTTCCACGTGGTTTCATTCTTCTTATCCGAGGTGGTTCAGGTATTGAGGGCTTCGGGTAAAATTTTTAACTTTTTTAAATGAAGGGAATTTTTCCATGAATAAATCAGAACTTATCGCTACAGTTGCTTCATCAGCTGATACAACAAAAGCTACAGCTGAAAAAGTTGTTAACGCTACTTTCGATGCAATCAAAACTGCTTTGACAAAAGGCGATGCTGTACGTCTGGTTGGCTTCGGTACATTCGATGTATCTGAGCGCGCTGCTCGTCAGGGCCGTAACCCACAAACTGGTGCGGTTATCCAAATTAAAGCTTCTAAGCAGCCTAAGTTCAAAGCTGGTAAAGAGCTTAAAGACGCTGTTAACTAAGTTTACACGTCTGTTTATACAGAATTGGCGGTTGCAGAATTTCTGCAGCCGCTTTTTTTATCAAAAATGAGATAAAAAGCTTGAAAAGCGTTTCAGAAATAAGTATCTATAACATCTCTTAACGGAATGGGTGATTAGCTCAGTTGGTAGAGCATCTCGTTTACACCGAGAGGGTCGGCGGTTCGAACCCGTCATCACCCACCATTTCCAATCATAATTTTCAGAGCATTATTAGCCAAAGAGCGCGGTGGTTGCGAACCGCCAAAACTGTTTATATACATTCACGAAGTGAATGGGGTTCGAACCCGTCATCACCCACCATTCCCAACCATAATTTTCAGAGTATTATTAGCCAAAGAGCGCGGTGGTTGCCAACAGCTTTATCTCTTGTCACGGAGGAAGCTTAATTTCATACTGGGTAGAGATTATGGCTGGATATATCAATTGAGTGACAATACAGAAAAGAATATAGAGATATTATATCGCGGCATCAGGCGCCGTTGTCCGTGCTGTGGCAAAGGAAAATTGTTTTCTGGCTATCTGAAGCAAAATAATCAGTGTGAGGTATGCGGCGAAGATTTTTCCGATATTCGCGCTGATGATGCCCCGCCTTGGCTCACGATCTTGATAACGGGTCATTTATTAGCGCCACTCGTTTTATATTTTGTCAAAAACGATCCACTGCCAGAGGTGATTGAACTGGGCTTGTTAGTAACAGCTATTCTTATATGTATTGGCGGAATATTACCTTTTGCTAAAGGGTTTTTTATTGCCGCTATATGGCTGACGCGGCGTAAGAGGGGATAGGTTGCATTGCAGTAGATTTAATTGCCCTCAATGCATGCGATTCATGGTAAGAATAAAAAAAACGAAGCTATAGGGGAATGACGACATGATTATTGGCTGTCCTAAAGAAATCAAAACACATGAATACCGTGTCGGTCTTGTGCCGGGTTCTGTGAAGGAGCTTGTAGCGCGCGGCCATACTGTCCTGATTGAGGCGGGGGCAGGGGCTGGCATTAATTATCATGACGAGGACTATATTGAGGCTGGGGCACAGATTATCTCTTCTGCGAAAGAGGTGTNTGATCGAGCTGAAATGATCGTAAAAGTGAAAGAACCTCAGCCAAGCGAGTATGATTTGCTCAGAGAGGGGCAAATTCTTTTCACCTATTTGCATTTAGCGGCGGATAAGGAGCAGGCGCTTGGCTTGCAAAAGTCAAAATGTATAGCGATTGCTTATGAAACGGTTACGGATAACAGGGGCGGCTTGCCCTTGCTCCGCCCTATGAGCGAAATTGCGGGGCGTTTGTCCGTGCATGTGGGCTCAGGCTTGCTCCAAAAGCATGAGGGTGGCATAGGGCGTCTTATAAGCGGTGTACCGGGTGTGTATCCCGCGCGTGTTATTATTTTGGGTGGCGGTATCGCTGGTTTCAATGCGGCGCGCATGGCTGTGGGGTTAGAGGCAAATGTAACGATATTTGAATTATCACAAGATCGTATGCGCTTCCTTGATGATTATTTTAAGGGGGCGGCGCGTATAGTGCATTCTAACAAAGAGAATTTAGAAAATCTTATTCAATATGGTGATCTTGTTATTGGGGCTGTTCTCGTGCCGGGTGCGTCTGCACCTAAATTAGTGACAAAAGATATGCTTAAAAAAATGAAGCCAGGTTCTGTGCTGGTGGATATAGCGATTGATCAGGGTGGTTGTTTTGAAACATCCAAGCCAACGACGCACCAAGACCCGACCTATGTTGTGGATGATGTGCTTCATTATTGTGTAGCGAATATGCCGGGGGCTGTACCGCTGACATCAGCTTTGGCATTGAACACGGCAGTCTTACCTTTTGCGGCGGCTATAGCGGATAAGGGTTGGCAAAAAGCACTCGCAGATGATCCGCATTTAATGCAAGGTTTGAATGTATGTAAGGGACAAATTACCTGTCCGGAAGTAGCTGAAGCGCTTGACCTTTCTTATACAGAAAAAGAAAAAGCGATTGCGGCGTAAAAAAGCAGGAAATGATCAAAAAAAACCTTTGACATTCTTTTGAGACTAAGCAATAACATACGTCTTAACACCCATGCGCGGGTGTAGCTCAGTTGGTTAGAGCGCCGCCCTGTCACGGCGGAGGCCGCGGGTTCGAGTCCCGTCACTCGCGCCATTTCTCATCAGAGAAGTTGTGTTTTTTATGGAATATTGATACCGAGAGTTTTTATCTTTTTTTTGGATGGCGGTGTTTGCATTTCATGGGTTAAAAGAAAATCCTCCCACGTGCCATTATTAAAATAATTCCATTTGTTATGTCCGTTAAGAATTGATTTTCGACAAATTTTTAACAAGGTTGCGTCTTTACTGTATGGGTTTTTGTAAGCCTTATTCAAAAGGCCTGCTAAATTGTCAGATAATAAAGCACTTTTTGAGACTTGCTTAGAGTTATGGTAGTGAAGTGAAAATTTCCATAACTTTACGTTTTGTAATATTTCCGTTAAAATCTGTGCATTTTTGTAGTCTGTTAGAGTGTCTCCCTTAATCTTATCAAGCAGTAGTCGAAAGAAAGTTAAGCGCCTTTTATTGTAAAAAAGTTGTTTATCTGTGTCTTGTTTATTAAATCTATAAAGGACGGTGCCAATAATTTCTGCAAGAAGAATTATATAATTAAAATTATGACTATTGGTGCGATAAGGAGCTTTGTTTGGAAATTGTAAAATAATATTATTTGCGTCATTTTTGATTTTATCATTAAGATATAAATTCTCTGTAATCCTGGGGATATGCCTGATAATGTCTTTTTCAACAAAAGAAAATGCCTCAAACGAAAACTCATTTTTGGAAATTGATTTGTAAAGCCATTCTCTAAATGTTTTTTTGTATACCTCTTGTTCCTTTCGTGTGTTATTTACATATTTTGAGTTGTTCCACTTTTGAAGACCTATGTCAGATAAGGATGAATTTAGGCTGTGTAATATAACAATTGTGTGTTTTCTGTCGCTTTTTGTAATCATGTCATCCGGTGACCCATCAAGCCAAGCGAAGGATATTCCCGCCTCTCCTGTACTTTCAGGAATAAGGTTATTGTGTTTGTATTCAAGGAAATCTATAATGTCTATCATTTTAGGGTAGTTTGCTGTCGCATGTCTTCTAGCTCAAGCCAGCGTGTCTCAGCCGATTCTAATGATGCTTTTTTAGCCTTTAGCTTTTTTGCGATCTCATAGAACTTGTCTTTATCGTCTTTGAAGAGGGCTGGGTCGGCCAGTGTTTTATTCAGCGTTAAGATTTCTTTTTCCAGTTTTTCAATGCGAGCAGGGAGTTTGTCGAGCTCATGTTGAAGCACATAGGTGAGTTTTTGTGGGGAGAGCTTTTCTGGCTTATTTTGCTGTTTGGGTGCTTCGCTTTCTTGTTTCTTTTCAGTTTGTTTAGTGGTGGGTTTGGGCGTATCTGATTGGCTCTTTTTATATTCAAGGTAGTCTGAATATCCACCCAGACAGCCATCAACTTCACCATTGCCTTCAAAAGCGAGAACTTTAGTCACTGTTTGATCAAGGAAATCACGGTCATGTGAGACGACAATTAATGTGCCTTTATACTTGCTCAAAATTTCTTCGAGCATATCTAGTGTTTCCATGTCCAAATCATTGGTCGGTTCGTCGAGGATTAAGCATGTTTTAGGATTAGCTAGAACCTTCGCCAACATAAGGCGGTTCTTCTGGCCACCAGATAATGTCAGAGCGGGTTGGCGCACATCGTCGGGATCGAACATAAAGTCTTTGAGGTAGGCGACAACATGGCGGTGTTTTCCCATGACGTCGACATGGTCGCCGCCTGTCGGACAAAGGTTTTTCCATGGTGTTTCATCTAGTTTCAAATCTTTGCGCTTTTGGTCGAAATATGAGAATTCAAGTTCTTTGCGGCGTTTGACGCTTCCCATATCAGGGGCTAGATCACCAATCAGCATCTTAAGGAAGGTTGTCTTGCCTGAGCCGTTTTTGCCTAAGATGCCAATGCGGTCACCGCGCATGATCCGCATATTGAACTTGTCCAATATCTTGATTTCAGTGCCATCATCGCGTGTAAAGGTTTTACAAACATTGTAGAACTCTGCGACGATTTTTGAAGAGGCCGCGGCATCTTTAGGCTCAGGCATCTTAATTTTTGATACAACGCGATTATAGGCAGATTTATCCGCCTTAAGTTTCTCGCGCATCTCTTTCATTTCTTCGACACGGCGTTCATTACGCTTGCGGCGGGCTTTGACACCTTTGCTGGCCCATTCGACTTCACGCTCAACGATTTTGGCGCGGTTTTTAAGCTCGCGCTCCTCTTGTTCAAGGAGCATAGTGGACCATTCCTCGAAATAGCCAAAACCTTTAGGGGCGGCCCTCAATGCGCCGCGGTCTAGCCAGAATATGCGGTTAGTGATATTAGCGAGGAATGTCTTATCGTGCGAAACGCAAAGCAGTGTCCCGCGATAATTGTTCAGGTAATCTTCCAGCCATTCAATGGCTTCAAGATCAAGGTGGTTTGTTGGCTCATCGAGCATCAGCAAATCTGGTTCTTCGACCAAGGCGCGGGCAAGACCAGCGCGGCGAATCTGGCCGCCGGATAAATTGGTCATGAGGGCGTTTTTATTTAAAGAAAGGGCCTCAGTAACGACGTCAACTTTATAGGCTTTGTATTCTTTCTCATCGTCATCCACAATTTCTTCAAAAATAAAATCGAAGACAGTTTCACCTGTCTTAGGTGTGATGTCCTGCTTTAAATAACCTATGCTTAGGCCGATTTCCTGCCATCTCTCCCCGAGGTCGAGCTCTTTATCGCCCGTGATAATATTCATCAAAGTACTCTTACCTGTGCCGTTACGGCCAACCAAAGCAATACGGCTGCCTTGATGGATGTTAAAGGACAGGTCTTCGAAAATTGGTTTTTCGGTATAACGCACAGTGGCGTCTTTTACGCTTAATATTAGTGGTGCACTCATAATGATTGGATATATACCCTAGACACACCGTAAAGAACACTCTATTTTTTTAGCTCAAGGATAAGAATCAATATGGCACCGACTGAACTATTAACAGAGTATTTTCCGATCCTCGTTTTCGTCTTTGTTGCGGCGGGGATGTCTATCGCAATGATTGCAGGGTCATACCTTGCTGGTAAGAAGAATCCAGATAAAGAAAAATTGTCTCCCTATGAATGTGGTTTTGATGCCTTTTCTGATGCGCATCACAAATTTGATGTTCGTTTTTATCTCGTGGCGATTTTGTTCATTATTTTTGACCTTGAGGTTGCCTTTTTGTTTCCATGGGCGATAACGCTTGGTGATATTGGTTTGTTTGGATTTTGGTCAATGGTGGTGTTTCTTGGAGTGCTGACTGTTGGTTTTATATATGAATGGAAAAAGGGAGCCCTTGATTGGGAGTAGGGTAGGTTATGGGCCACGATAGAAAAGTATTCAAAGCACCGCATACACCATTAACAGGGTTCGCCCCTGTGCCAGAAGGATCAGATGACCACGCGGCGCAACTTATCGCCAAGGAAGTTAATGATAAAGGCTTCTTGTTAACCTCCGCTGATAAGCTTTTTGATTGGGCGCGCACAGGTTCACTTTGGCCTATGACGTTCGGTTTGGCGTGCTGTGCGGTGGAGATGATTCATGCTTATATGAGCCGTTATGACCTTGACCGCTTCGGTGTTATTCCAAGACCATCACCGCGTCAGTCTGACGTGATGATTGTGGCGGGAACGCTTACGAATAAAATGGCGCCGGCACTTCGTAAAGTGTATGACCAGATGCCTGAGCCTCGCTGGGTGATTTCAATGGGCTCATGTGCGAATGGCGGTGGTTATTACCATTATTCTTATTCTGTTGTACGTGGCTGTGACCGTGTTGTGCCTGTCGATATTTATGTGCCGGGATGTCCGCCTACGGCTGAAGCATTGGTTTACGGTATTTTACAACTGCAAAAGAAAATCCAGCGTGAAGATACACGTATTGTAAGGTAACTGGCTTAGAGATTATGGCGAAGAAAAAGAAAACAACGACAAAAACCAAGAAGGCTCAGATTGATGAGATCCTTTTGGATGTGGCCGACCATATCAAGGAAAGCCTTGAGGATGCGGTAACAGGTCATGAAATCCAAAAGAGTGAGCTTATTGTTTATGCAAAAGCTGAGTCTATTAAAGATGTTTTGAAATTCTTGCGCGATGACCGTGAATGCTATTTTTCTCAGCTCGTTGATGTTACAGCGGTTGATTACCCTGAGCGTGTTCAGCGCTTTGATGTCGTTTATAACCTTTTGTCGATGCGCCAAAATATGCGTATTCGTGTCAAAATCTCTACGGATGAGCATACGCCTGTCCCGTCTGTTGTTTCATTGTTTAATGCAGCCAACTGGTTTGAACGTGAAGTGTGGGATATGTATGGCGTAATGTTTTCAGGGCATCCAGATCTGCGCCGTATATTAACGGATTATGGTTTTGAGGGACATCCATTGAGAAAAGAATTTCCTTTAACTGGATTTAACGAAGTGCGTTATGACGAACAGCAAGGCCGTGTGATTTACGAGCCGGTACAGCTTCAGCAGGATTTTAGAAATTTTGATGCGGTAAGCCCGTGGGAGGGGATGACAGATGTTCAGCTTCCCGGTGATGAGAAAGCGATGAAACAAAACTTTGGTTTCCGCGGTATAGATAAAAAAGAGGCAGAGAATGGCTAAGAATACCTCTATAAAAGCAGAGCAGATTGATATTGGTGACGAAACACAAATTCGCCCCTATACGATGAATTTCGGCCCACAGCACCCTGCGGCGCATGGTGTGCTTCGTCTTATTCTGGAACTGGACGGGGAAGTTGTAGAGCGTGCCGATCCGCATATTGGCTTGCTTCACCGCGGGACAGAAAAGCTAATTGAATATAAGAGCTATACACAGGCGCTACCTTATTTTGATCGTCTTGATTATGTGGCGCCGATGAACCAAGAACACGCCTTTGCTTTGGCTGTTGAGAAGCTTCTGGGTATAAGTGTGCCTGAGCGCGGCCAGTATATACGTGTGCTATTCGCCGAGCTTGGCCGTATTTTAAATCACATCTTGAATCTGACAACCTTCGCTTTGGATGTTGGTGCGATTACACCGCCTCTATGGGGTTTTGAAGAACGTGAGAAGGGCATGGAGTTTTACGAACGTGTCTGTGGTGCGCGCTTGCATGCTAATTATTTCCGCCCGGGCGGGGTGGCTTTCGACCTACCGCCAGGCTTGCTTGAAGATATGGATGAATGGGTGGATGCTTTCCCTGAATTCCTTGATGATCTTGAGACATTGTTGACGGAAAACCGTGTTTTAAAACAGCGTACGGTGGATATCGGTATTGTGACAAAAGATCAGGCGCTTGATTGGGGGTTCACAGGGCCAATGCTTCGCGGATCAGGTGTGGCATGGGATTTGCGTAAGTCGCAGCCTTATGACGTCTATGAAAAAATGGAATTTGATATTCCTGTCGGTAAGACGGGGGACTGTTTTGCTCGTTACCTCGTGCGTATTGAGGAGATGCGTCAATCGCTTCGTATTATGAAGCAATGTATCGAGCAGATGCCTAGTGGCCCGCACCGTTCAGAAGATCATAAAGTGACACCACCATCACGCGGTGAGATGAAGAACTCTATGGAAGCGCTTATCCACCACTTTAAGCTATACACAGAAGGCTTTCATGTGCCTGCTGGTGAGACGTATACAGCAGTAGAAGCGCCTAAAGGTGAATTCGCTGTTTATTTGGTGGCCGATGGCACGAACAGACCGTATAAGTGCCACATCCGTGCGCCGGGTTTTGCCCATTTGCAGGGATTGGACTTTATGAGTAAGGGACATTTACTGGCAGATACCGTTGCAATCATCGGTTCGCTGGATATCGTATTTGGAGAGATTGATCGGTAAGTTATGAGAAAGCTCATTGTTTTTACAATATTTTTTCTAGGTCTTTGCTTTGTCTATTCGAATGCCGCTTTTTCAGCAGACCCGCAAAAAAGCAAAACGTATAAATATCTTTCAAAATTATCCGACAAGAAAGATTTTGTGGACGTTCAAAATGAGATACAAAAAGAGTCTACCCAAGAAAAATATCTTTCCGATTCTGAGGGTGTTGCAGCCTATGGTGTATGGTTAAGAGATGTGCATTTTGACCCTAAAAAGGATCTGCGCTACGGCTTTTTATATGCAAAACACATGCGTGACGTGGCTGAAAAAATGCCTAAAAAGACAGCTGAAAGGCTTAATAAAGTTGCAGCTACAGCCTACTTTGTTTCAAATTTAAAACTTATGAATGCTATCTCTCGTTGTGATGATGTTGGTGTTGGTTTAGCAGCGCGTATGGTATGGTCGCCTAAGCCAAGCGATTATAAAAAGCTTTATAAGCAGATGGATGAAGGTCAGCAAAAAAATGTGTTCGTAATTATGTCTCAAATGGCAAGTAATGCAGTTGTTGCGGAGCCCGCTGAATGGGTTTGTTTAGATGGTGCGGGTATTATGAGCCGTGCTATGCAAGATGGTGCACAAACAAAGGAAACAAATAAAGGAAACATAACGAATATCGAGATTGATACTTCGGATTACGTTGAGTTTATTTCTGATGCCGAGTGGAGTAAGAAGCGCTATGAAAATGTTGTAAAGCTGGCTGAATATCTGGAGCTTGATATTCAAATAAAACCAATTACAAAATAAATTTCTTTTTATACGCTATGTATCCTGTTTCTTTTTCTCGGTTGGTGAGGCGATGATGAGTTGAGGCCAAGTTGATGGGGCTATTTCGGTCGCTCATATATCAGCAGCTTTCATCAAGAAGGATAATAAAGAGACATTAAAGCCAAATTGATGCGTGAAACTACGCATTCATGTATTGCTTTAAAATCTGAAAATTGTATGCTTTTACATTATGAAGCCACATATTTTACCTGAACAATATCAACCTGACAGCTTTGCGTTTACGCGCGAGAATGAAAAACAGGTGAAAGAAATATTGAAGCGCTATCCTAAAGGAAAGCAAAAATCAGCTGTGATGCCGCTACTTGATCTTGTGCAAAAGCAAGTTGAGGTAGAGGGGGCACAGGCAACGCCGCCATATGGCGGATGGATACCAACGGCAGCAATGGATTTGATCGCTGAGATTATTGGCGAACCTAAGATCAAGGTCTATGAGGTCGCAACTTTCTACAGCATGTATAAGCTTGCGCCTTTGGGTAAATATAATATCCAAATTTGCGGCACGACACCATGCTGGTTACGCGGTGCCGGTGATCTGAAGAAAGCATGCGAGAGTCATCTCGGCATCAAAATGGGCGAGACGACAAGCGATGGGATGTTCTCCTTGGAAGAAGTTGAGTGTTTGGGCGCTTGTGTGAACGCACCAATGATCCAGTTGAATAAAGATGATTATTTTGAAGATTTAACGCCAGAGCGCATGATTGAGATTTTGGACTTGTTGGCGGAGAATCGCCGTGAGGATATTCCTGTTGGCTCGCAAGTTGGGCGTAACTGCTCGGTAGCCATTACGGGGCCGACAACACTTAAGCAGGTGGGGGAGAAGAAAAAACCTGCGGCGAAGAAGGCAGCTACGAAGAAAACGTCTACAAAAAAAGCGCCTGCAAAGAAGACTGCGGCCAAAAAGAAAACGACTGTAAAGAAAGCAGCAACTAAAAAATCAACATCCAAGGCAAAGGCGGCTAAGAAATAATGCTTAAGGATCAAGATAGAATATACACCAATCTATACGGCTTTGAGGGTTCGGACCTTAAGGCGGCTAAGAAGCGTGGCGACTGGGATAAGACGGCCAGCTTTATCAAGAAAGGTAAGGACTGGATTATTGAAGAAATGAAAGCTTCGGGCTTGCGTGGCCGCGGCGGGGCTGGTTTCCCGACAGGTCTAAAATGGTCTTTTATGCCCGACCCGAATAAAACAAAAAAGCCGCATTATTTGGTCGTCAATGCCGATGAGTCTGAGCCTGGTACATGTAAAGACCGTGAAATTTTGCGGAATGAGCCGCATAAATTAATCGAAGGTTGTTTGCTCGCTGGTTTCGCAATGGGCGCTAAGGCGGCCTATATCTATATTCGCGGCGAATTTTTTAATGAAGGTTCAGCCGTTGTCCAAGCGATCAAAGAAGCTTATGACGCGGGCCTATTGGGTAAAAATGCGGCGAAATCAGGCTGGGATTTTGATGTCTATCTGCACCGCGGGGCAGGGGCCTATATTTGCGGCGAAGAAACAGCGCTTATTGAGTCCCTGGAAGGAAATAAAGGCCAACCACGGAATAAGCCGCCATTCCCTGCAATGGCTGGTTTGTATTCATGTCCGACAACGGTGAATAACGTTGAAACGATTGCCTCTGTACCAACTATTTTGAGACGCGGCGGTAAATGGTTTGCTGGTTTTGGCCGCGATGAGAAAAACACAGGTACGAAACTGTTTTGTATTTCTGGTCATGTGGAAACGCCATGTAATGTTGAAGAAGAGATGGGTATTCCGCTCAAAACGTTGATTGAGAAGCATGCTGGTGGTGTGCGCGGCGGTTGGGATAACCTCAAAGCCATTATTCCGGGCGGATCATCGACACCGCTCTTGCCTAAAGATGTATGCTCTAAAGTCTATATGGATTTTGACAGTCTGCGCGCTGAAGGCTCAGGTCTTGGGACAGCAGGCGTTATCGTGATGGATCAGTCCACGGATATTGTCTATGCCATTGCCCGCTTATCTTACTTTTACATGCACGAAAGTTGCGGCCAGTGTACACCATGCCGTGAGGGGACAGGCTGGATCTGGCGCATGATGGTGCGCATGGTCAAAGGTGATGCCACTGTTGAAGAAATTGATATGCTTCAGGATGTAACAAAACAGGTGGAAGGTCATACAATTTGCGCGCATGGTGATGCGTCTGCATGGCCGGTACAAGGGCTTATCCGTCATTTCCGCCCTGAACTGGAAAAACGCATTAAAGATTACAGAAAACTGGCGGATCGTGACCGTCCGACAATCAGTATGGCGGCGGCAGAATAATGAAGATGGGTACAGGTAAAACAGCAACGAGACTTGTGGGCGGACTATTTTTGGTTGCCGCTTCTGGTGCGTGTGCCAGTGTGCCTGCCAATACAGGTGTTCAGACGGCGTCTGCTGATGAAAATGCGTCAGTAACGCCTAATGAAAGTTCAAGTTTTATCATTGAATTGGATACCGAAGAGGCGAAAGAGTTTGCGTATTGTTATAATAACCTGAGTGTTATTTCAAATGACCCCGAACTCAACAGAGACTATTGCTCGATAGCCTATCAGTTGCACAGAGCTTATGCGAAATTTTCTGCGCCGGGCTATTTTGGCCCTGACTATGTGATGAAATAAACGGTGAGAGAGAACTATGCCAAAGCTAACCATTGATGGACAAGAAATTGAAGTAGAAGCGGGGACGTCTATTATTCAGGCGGCGGAACAGCTTGGTATCGAAATTCCTAGGTTTTGTTATCACGACAAACTCTCTGTGCCTGCAAACTGCCGTATGTGTTTGGTGGAGGTTTCCCCTGGTCCGCCTAAGCCACAGGCTTCATGTGCGCTTGCATGTACAGAGGGCATGGAAGTAAAAACAGATTCCGATATGGTTAAAAAAGCCCGTAAAGGCGTGATGGAGTTCTTATTGATCAATCACCCTCTGGATTGCCCGATTTGTGATCAGGGCGGGGAATGTGATTTGCAGGATCAGGCCGTTGCCTATGGCTATGACCAGTCGCGCTATCATGAGGAAAAACGTTCGGTTAAGAATAAGAATCTTGGTCCGCTCATCAAAACCATTATGACGCGCTGTATTCAATGTACACGCTGTGTGCGCTTTGGCGAAGAAATTGGCGGCGTGACAGAGCTTGGTTTATTGAACCGCGGTGAAGATGTTGAGATTGGTACATTTATTGAGCAGGCCGTATCGACAGAGCTTTCCGGTAATATGATTGATATTTGCCCTGTAGGCGCTTTGACGTCTGCGCCTTATGAGTTCAAGGCACGTCCTTGGGAGCTGAAGAAAACAGAGACAATTGATGTGATGGATGCTGTTGGCTCCAATATCCGTGTCGATACACGCGGTAACGAGGTTATGCGTGTTCTGCCGCGTCTCAACGAAGAGATTAATGAAGAGTGGATCTCAGATAAAACACGCTTTGCTTATGATGGCCTTAAGCGTCAGCGCCTTGATACCCCCTATATTCGTAAAAAAGGAAAGTTAGAGGCTGTAAGCTGGGATGAGGCGCTTGAATTTACCGCTGGAAAACTGATTGGCGTGGATGGTAAACGTTTCGCCGCCGTCACAGGTGATCTTGTTGATGTTGAATCGACAATAGCCTTGAAAGACTTAACGCAGGCTCTTGGCTCACCGCATATGGATTGCCGTCAGGATGGGGCGAAGTTCGACGTGGATGGACGCTCTGATTATCTATTCAATACAGGTATTGCTGGCATAGAAGAAGCAGATGCTATTTTGCTTGTTGGGACAGACCCACGTCATGAGGCGCCGATGATCAATGCCCGTATTCGTAAAAGCTGGCTACAGTCAAAAGTACCTGTAGGGCTTATTGGTACGCCTGTAGACCTGACATATCCATATGAACATATAGGGACAACGCCAGATGATCTTGATCGCTTGAGCCGTGCCCGTAAAGGCTTTGTGGAAGTGCTTAAAAAAGCAAAGAAACCAATGATCATCGTTGGTACGGCGGCGCTTCGTCATGAAGATGGCTATGATGTGCATGCTCTGGCTAAAATGGTGGCTGAGCGCTTTGGCATGATCCAAGAAGATTGGAATGGCTTTAATGTTCTTCATGTAGCCGCAGGACGCACAGGCGCGCTTGATGTCAATTTCTTGCCGCAAAAGAATGATAAGGGCAAGACGATTGGCTATGATATTTATGACATGGTCAAAGCCGGGCGTGCTGGCAAGCTAGATGCTGTTTATCTGCTCGGTGTTGATGAGCTTGATACACGTGCAGCTTTTGGGGCTGATACGTTCATTATTTATCAAGGCCACCACGGCGATAACGGGGCGCGTCACGCGGATGTTATCTTCCCCGGTGCAGCCTATACTGAAAAAGATGCTTTATATGTGAATACAGAAGGACGGGTCCAAATGGCGCGCCGTGCGGCGTTTCCTGTTGGTGAGGCAAAAGAAGACTGGTCGATCCTGCGGATTTTATCTGAGCGCTTGAATGTGACATTGCCGTATAATTCATTGCAGGAGTTGCGCCGCCGGATATTTGGTGAATTTCCGCATCTTAAAGCCATTGATATGAAGCCAAATGAAGACTTTGTGTCCGTGGACAAGCCAGTGAATGTCTCAACATCGCCATTTGGCCGCGTGGTCTATAATTTCTATCAAACGGATGTTATTTCTCGTGCTTCTGTGACAATGGCAGAATGCGTGGAAGCCTTTATCCGTTCAAAAGAACAGGATGCATTAGAAGCGGCTGAATAAAAATATAATTAGTCGAAGTGAGGGCGGCTTATATGAGTAGACTATCTTGTTTGTTTCTCATTTTTTGGATTGGCTGTCTTGCTCTGATCTATGAAATATACAGCATGCGTGCGCTCTTTATGTTCTATGTTGAGAATACGAAGGCGGCGAGTATAGCTATTTCAGCTTTTCTTGGCGGGCTTGCCTTTTCCAGTATATTCTTCGGTAAATTAGGCAATAACCGTGATGATAAAGGCAAAATCACGCTGATCTTTTGGATGCAATTAGCCAGTGTTTTCTATGGTTATTTTGTCCTTAAAAATTTCGAAATTATTCCGCACTCTATAGACTATATACTCTCTCAGTATGAAAGTGGCTTGTTGCACGACAGTGTTCGCTTTGCTCTTATCTGGCTCTTTTTGTTCATGCCGGCTTTTTTCTTTGGCGGCGCGTTCCCGTTAGTGAACTCAATTTATATGAGCCAGAAGCAAAATGCGTCTGCGGAGACTGGGACAGTTTATTTTTGGGACACGTTTGGGGCCATTATTGGAGCGCTTGTCGCAGGTTTTGTGTTGTTGCCGCATCTGGGCTTATCACAGACAATCTTGGTTGCTGTCACTCTTAATGTACTGATTTGTGCTTATTTGCCTACATGGCGTTGGATTATTTTGTTACTGCCTGTAATGATTATCATGCATTTTGTTGATATACCGCAGATAAACACAGGTAAAAACCGAGTAATGTCAGTTGTTTCTACCAATGGTGAGGTTGTTAAAAGGCATTCCGAAAAGAGAGCAACATATGTAGAGCCTCAGTACAGTGTTGATGAAGCGATGGATTTGTATCTGGTCGGGGATGAGCTTTTCTCAGAAGAATCATCGTATGGGCGTGTCTCTGTGCGTCGCTTAGGGGATTTGACAAGTTTGTATATCAACTATCGCATGATGTGTGCTGAAGATATGAAGCTGAGTAAGTCTGAAAAATTATTAGGCTCTGTGACAGCAAATAATATTAATGGCGGTGCTCGGGTGCTGAACATTGGGCTTGGATGCGGTGTAACTGCTAGAGCATTATTAAGTAGCCCTAACGTTGATTTTCTTGATGTCGCTGAAATTAACAAATCTGTTTTTAATGCGAATAAAGAGGTGCTTCATAGCGGAAAAGACAGTTTTTTAACCGATCCGCGTCTACGTATACATTTGAAAGATGGTGCAGACCATCTAAGACAGACATCAATATTGTATGATGCAATAGTCATTGATATTGAAGAGGCTACGGTCTTGCATTCAGCGCCGTTTTTTACCAAAGAGTATTTTGAATTGAGTAAAACGAAAATGAAAGAAGACGGGGTATTCGCATTCTGGTCTTTCAATGTCTCAAATCATCCTGAATTCGCCAAAATCATGTATAATACAGCTAAAGCAGTGTGGCCTCATGTCTATTTACGCTTTGAGAAATCAATGTTCTTGATGATCTTTGCATCGAATAAACCATTGGAAATGGGAGAGATGGATGTCGTCGAAAAGTTAATGACAAAGCGTGTGATGGATCAGGATATTAATCTTATTAATACGATTGATAAGCCCGTCATCGAAGAATATTACGACGTCAATGCGATATTTCAGTTCCCTGAGCAGTACAGAGATCCGTTTGTCCGTTATCCTGATAAAAATTAGATTTAGATGAAGTGGCGGGCAGGGGGGGATTCGAACCCCCGATGGAGTTGCCCCCATGCCGGTTTTCAAGACCGGTGCATTCAACCACTCTGCCACCTGCCCAGGTGAATTATGTATGTGGTTATAAATACAGTTCAGACTTGAGTGTATGGCATAAAACGGAGTCTATAGTCAATAGGGAAGATGTGAGATTTTCACTTCATATTCCTCTTGCACGCCTATTCGGTTTCTATAGCATGGATATATGTTTCGTATTTTGATTATTTCTTTGGTATTGGTGGTATCTGGTTCTGGATACGCTTGGGCGTATGACGCAGATTCTTTTGCGACATTTAAACTTAATTTACAGCAAGAAGCTATTGCAAAGGGCTTGTCGCCAGCGATTGTGAAAGAGGCGATGGATTCTGTTCAATACTTGCCTAAAGTCATTGAGCTTGACCGCAAGCAACCGGAAAAGAAAATCACTTTTGCAGAATATAAAAATAATATTTTGACGGATGCGCGTATTAATAAGGGACGTGAAATGTTCAAGGAGCATCGCGCTGAATTAGAACGCGTGTCTAAACAATATGGCGTGCAACCTGAATATATCGTTGCGCTATGGGGGATGGAGACGAATTATGGCGGCTATAAAGGGAATTGGGGCGTGATGAGCGCTTTGGCGACACTGGCTTATGAAGGTCGCCGCGCTGAATTTTTCAAAAAAGAACTCATGAATGCGATGCGTATCTTGGATGAAGGTCATATAGAGCTGTCTGGTTTGCGTGGCTCATGGGCAGGTGCCTTGGGGCATAACCAGTTTATGCCTTCAAGTTTTCTAGAGCTAGCTGTTGATGGGGATAAAGATGGCCGTAAGGATATCTGGAATGATCTCAATGATGTCTTTCCTTCTTCTGCAAATTATCTAGCCCAAAAGGGGTGGAATGATGCCTATGGATGGGGGTATGAGGTAACGTTACCTGCAGGCTTTCCTGAATCACTCTTAACGCGTGAGATCAAAAAACCTGTATCTGAATGGCTTAAGATGGGCGTGGTACCCATTGGCGGCAAGCAGAGTAATAGCCGTATACAAGCCTCTATCGTAGCACCTGACGGTATCGATGGGGCGGCATATTTGGTTTATTCGAATTATGACGTTATAATGAAATGGAATCGTTCGCTTTATTTTGCAACTACGGTGGGGTTATTAGCAGATGCTGTTCGTCAATAAGGTCTTTAAATCTTTCTCGTTGGTTTTGTCTTTGGCATTTATCGGCGCTTTCATGGGTGGGTGTGCGCAGACACAATTAGCGGCACATGCGATCAAGCAAATTCCATTTCCAGACGAGGCGTCTCAATCAGCAGGGCTCTACAAGGTTGGCAATCCATATAAAATCCAAGGCCGAGCATATTTCCCAAAAGAGCAGTTTAATCATACCGAAACAGGTATTGCGAGTTGGTATGGGCCTAACTTTCACGGTAAGCCTACGGCGAACGGTGAGACATTCAATAAGTATGATTTAACAGCGGCGCATAGAACGCTCCAAATTCCTAGTTTGGTGCGTGTAACAAATTTGGATAATGGTCGCTCCCTTGTGTTGCGTGTTAATGACCGGGGGCCATATAGCCGCGGCAGAATATTGGATGTATCGGAGCGCGGCGCGGAATTATTGGGCTTCAAGAACAATGGAACGGCTAAAATCAAGTTAGAGGTTTTAGGACCTGAAAGCCGAGCGTTAAAGGAAATGGCGCAGGCAGGGCATTCTACACGCGGGACAGAGGTTGCTATGAATAAATATGGCAGACTTCCAAGTGAATATAATGTGCGCGGCAAAGCCTCGGATGATATTCGTCTGGCGTCAAATGCAAATACATATGGTCAGAATCAGGTTAAAAAAGATAACGTTAACGTAAAAGCATCACCTTTTGGTAATACGGTGAATCTTACGAGTACGAACACTTCACCTGTGCAGGCTTCGGGCACGATTGGCGGAGAACCTGTATCACTAACTTCTAATTCAATTCAGGTGGCACAAAGACCGGTAGCGCCGCAACAACTTAGTGCTGAGCCTTTGACGCCTGCCCCTTTGAAAGAAGAGATTGTTGTTGAGGATTTGGTCGCAAAAGTGCCTGTAGCGCCGAGCTCTATCTATGTGCAGGCAGGGGCATTTTCCAATATGCAAAATGCTGAGGCGTTGCGTACTAGGCTGGCCGATATCAGCAATGTGATCGTTAAGCCTACTAATGTGAATGGTCAAAATTTTTACCGCGTGCGCGTTGGGCCTATTGCGGATGTCAGCGCGGCGGATTCTGTTTTAAATGCTGTTATTGACCGAGGCTTTGAAAGCGCTATGATTGTTGTCGACTAACCTTTAAAACAGTTAGACTTGAGAATAGGACAATCATGACGAAATTTATTACGGCCCTTGCTTTTCTTTTTACCTTTTTTGTTGTCGCTGCACCGTCTTTTGCGGCAGAACCAGCGTTTTTCTCTCGTTTGAGTGCAAAACAGATTTATGTGAAGGATTTACAAAGCGGGCAGCTTTTATATTTAAAGGATGCTCAGCGCCGTATGCCAACCTCATCTATGAGTAAGGTTATGACAGCCTATATGGTTTTTGATGCCCTCAAAAAAGGTGAGGTTTCCTTAAATGATGAGTTCCCTGTCAGCGAGAAGGCTTGGCGTAAGGGCGGCTCAAAAATGTTTGTTGAAGTGGGTAAAAAAGTAGCTGTTGAAGATTTGCTCAAAGGAGTGATCGTGCAATCTGGGAATGATGCAACGATTGTTCTGGCGGAAGGGCTGGCCGGTGCGGAAACAGTCTTTGCGCGCAAAATGACGGCTAAGGCTCATGAGATCGGCATGGAAAACAGTAACTTTATGAATGCCAGTGGTTGGCCTGACCCTAATCACTATTCTACAGCCGAAGATTTAGGCATTCTGGCAGAACATATTATTACAGATTTTCCTGAGTATTACGGGTTTTATAGCATCCAAAGTTTTGAATATAACGGTATTAAACAGCGTAACCGTAATCCGTTACTATTCCGTGACGACTTGCGTGTTGATGGTATTAAAACAGGCCACACGGAAATCGGCGGGTATGGCCTGATGGCATCAGGTGTTGCGCCTGATAATGCCGAGCGCCGTGTTGTGGTTGTGATGAATGGTATGAAATCTGAGCAGGCACGCGCACAGGAAACAGGCCGTGTGATGGCGTGGGCGCTTAATAATTTTGAGAATAAATTGTTAGTTGAAAAAGACAAAAGTGTAAAAAATGTGCGTGTTGTTTATGGTCGACAAGATACGGTGGCGGCGACAGTAAATGAGGATTTAATTGTTACGCTTCCTTATCTAGATAAAGATATGGTCAAGATTGAAGTGGTAACAAAGGAACCTATGCAAGCACCTGTTAAAAAAGGTGATCAAATTGGCGAGCTGCGTGTGATAACCCCTGAACTTGAGCCGATGTCATATCCGCTTTATGCCGCGCAGGACGTAAAAAAATCAAATATTGTTTCTCGTTTCTTTGAAAGCTTGTCTTATAAGCTATTTGGAGCGCCTCAATAAACGATATGGGAAAAGGGTTTTTTATTAGCTTTGAAGGTGGCGAGGGTGCTGGTAAGACGACCCAGATCAAAAAGCTTGCGCAATATTTGGAAAGCAAAGGTCACGACGTCGTGACGACGAGAGAGCCGGGCGGTACACCAGCCGCTGATGCCCTATGGCAGTGCTTTATTGACCAAAAAGGACATGAGTGGGATGTGTTGGCGCAGACATTACTTGTCTTTACAACGCGCCGCTTGCATGTTGAAGAGCGGTTGAAGAAAGATTTGGCCGCAGGCAAAGTGATTATCTGTGACCGCTTTACTGATTCAACGCGTGTATATCAAGGGATCGCGGGCGGTTTGGGTTTAGAGCGAGTGGAGCAGATCAAGCAGATGTGCATCGGCGACTTTGAACCTGACCTGACCTTTATCTTTGATATAGATCCTAAGATCGGTTTAGCGCGTTCTGAACGCCGCAATAACGGCAAAGATACGTTCGAAGAAAAGCATATAGAGTTTCATGAAATGCTTCGTAATGGTTATCGCGATATTGCCAACACGCATCAGGATCGGTGCTTTGTCATTGATGCTAGCCAAAGTATAGAGGCGGTAGAAGAAGAAATTAGAGATATATGTTTGAAGAATTTGATTTAGATGAGGATGACGATATAGGCGGCGCGGCTTTAGCTTCGGCGCAAAATGCCGAGGTAGGGCTTATGCCGCCGCCGCAATCTTCTATTTGCCTCGGCCATGAGCAAATAGAACAGCAGATCATTTCACTTTATAATACAGGCAAAATGCCGCACGCCATTGCGCTGACAGGACCGAAAGGGATTGGCAAGGCGACGCTGGCGTATCGTATCGCTAAGTTTTTATTTCACGAGGATGTAAGCGCGCAAGATGCGCTATTCGGTCTTGATGAAGCGGCGGCGACTTCTTTGGGTGTTCCTACCGATAGCCCATCTTTTCAAAAAGTGGCCAGTGGCGGCCATCCCGATTTGATCCGAATTGAGCGTGAATATGACGATGTCAAAGGTGAGACAAAAGGTGCACTTTTGGTTGACGCGATACGCCGTGTCCCTACTTTTTTGCGCTCAACATCGGCGCTTGGCGGGTGGCGTATTTGTGTCATTGATGATGCAGATACGATGAACAGACAGGCGCAAAATGCCTTGCTTAAAACATTGGAAGAACCACCAAAGAAAACACTGATTATCCTTGTGGCGCACCGTATGGGGACATTCTTGCCAACGATTAAATCTCGTATTCGTGTGTTTAATTGTTCTCCCTTAAATGACAATGATTTTAATCAGTTGCTAGATCTCTCTGATGTAGAAACTCAAGCAAAAGAGCTTGTTTATGCGCTCTCTTCGGGGTGTTTCGGCTATGCTCAGATGTTACTTGAGGATGATGGTCTGGGTGTGATCGAAAAGGTTTTTTCGTGTTTTGTGCCTGACCGTGTTGTCGATCCGTTATTGGCGATGACGATTGCGGATCAAATTGGGGCGAGGGGGGCTGATAAGACATATGGCTTCTTTGTGCTGTTCATGACCCGTTTAATGGAAGCGATGGTAATGATAAAAGCGAAGCAAGAAGCATTCTTGGATGACGCTTTGATAAAATCGCTATCAAAACAGCAGAATTTCGATGTGTTGCAGGAGTTTTTCCAAAGACAAACTCTCGAAAGTTTGATAGAAAAAAACGATAAGCTTAGAGAGCATTTCGAAAGAACAGAGCGCGCTTATCTGGATAAGAGATTGGCTGTGCAACAGGCTTTGGACGTATTAGCAGGAAGATAACATGACATTAGATAAGAAATACTACATCACGACACCGATCTACTATGTGAATGGTGACCCGCATATGGGGCATGTCTATACGACATTGGCCTGTGACTTTATGGCGCGGTTTAAGCGTCTTGACGGCTATGATGTACATTTTCTGACGGGAACGGATGAGCATGGCCTGAAAGTGAAGCAAGAAGCGGACAAGCTGGGGATCACACCGCAAGAATTTACAGATCAGGTTTCACAGAAGTTTCAGGACGTGCTACCTAGAATGAATATATCTAATAACGACTTTATCCGTACGACGGATGAACGTCATAAAGCGGCGTGTCAGGCGCTGTGGAAGAAGTTGGAAGCGGCAGGCGATATCTATCTGGATAAATATGCGGGCTGGTACGCGGTGCGTGATGAAGCATATTACGGCCTTGATGAGTTAACGGCGGGCCCTGATAAAGATACGATGATCGCACCTTCTGGTGCGGAATGTAAATGGGTGGAAGAGGAGAGTTATTTCTTCAGATTATCCAACTATACAGATAAGCTGCTTGAATTTTATGAGGCGCATCCTGAGTTCATTGGCCCGAATTCGAGCCTTAAGGAAGTCAAAGCTTTTGTAGCTCAAGAGGGTGGTCTAAAAGATCTTTCTATATCTCGCACTACCTTTGATTGGGGTGTGCCAGTGCCAGGAAATGATAAGCATGTGATGTATGTATGGATTGATGCATTGACTAATTATATATCTGCGCTTGGCTATCCAGATGAAGACGCACCGCTTTTCTCTAAGTTTTGGCCAGCTGATGTTCATATGGTGGGTAAAGAGATTACGCGTTTTCACTGCGTATACTGGCCAGCATTCTTAATGTCCGCCGGTATAGCATTGCCTAAAACTGTCTTTGCCAATGGTTGGTGGGTTGTTGAAGGCGAAAAAATGTCTAAGTCGCTCGGGAACGTTATTACACCAGACACTCTTATTGAACGATACGGGGTGGATGCATCACGCTATGTGTTGATGAGCCTAATCCCTTTCGGCAATGACGGTAATTTTGCCCATGATCTGGCGGTTCATAAGATCAATAATGATCTTGCTAATGGACTGGGTAATCTGGCGCAACGTACATTGTCGATGGTTCAAAAAAACTGTGAGGCGCAAGTGCCCGCGGTGTCTGCATTTAATGACGAAGATAATGCATTGCTAGATAAAGCGCATAAAGAAACGATTGAGACGGTTAGAAGCAAAATGGATGCATTTAAGTACCATGAAGCGTTGCAAGAGATATGGCGCCTTGTAAATATGGCCAATGGCTATATTGATGCGCAGGCGCCTTGGGGGCTAAAGAAAACGGACCCTGAACGTATGGCTGTTGTGCTCTATACGTTGATCGAAACAATTCGTTGCCTTGCGATTATGGTGCAATCTATCATGCCAGAATCTGCGGCGAAGATACTGGACCAGCTTGCTGTGCCGGAAGATCAGCGCGGTTTTATACATTTGTCTGAGGAATATGCTCTTAAGTCTGGAACAGCGCTTCCTAAACCTGAAGGGGTTTTTCCCAGATTAGAACTGGAAGAAGAGGCCGCATAGGCCTATATCACTGTTATGTATGTTGACTCACATTGCCATTTAAATCATGCCAGAGACGGCCAAGGCACGCCCGCTGAGATTATTGCGCGGGCTAAAGAGGTCGGGGTATCCCATATGCTCACTATTTGTTGTGAGATTGATAAAGAAAAAGATGAGCTTGTTCAGATTGCCAATGAGCACGACAATGTGTGGTGCACGATTGGCACGCATCCGCATGAAGCTGGTGTTGCGGCAGAAATGGCTTACTCAGAAGATGATATTGTCGCGCTATGTGCGCCTGAAAATGTTATCGGTATCGGTGAAAGTGGTCTCGATTATTATTACATGCACTCTGATAAAGAGGCGCAACAGACTAGCTTTCGCAAGCATATTCGTGCTGCGATCAAAGCGGATTTACCGCTTATCGTGCATTCCCGTGACGCAGAAGAAGATACGATGCGCCTGATCCGTGAAGAGGGTGAGGGAACGGCACTGAAAGGCTTAATGCACTGCTTCTCGTCAGGCCCGATCCTTGCGGAAGAAGCTGTTGATTTTGGCTTTTATATCTCTTTTTCAGGGATTGTGACGTTTAACAAGTCAGAAGAGCTGAGAGAAATTGCGAAAAAAGTACCGCTGGATAGGCTCTTAATTGAAACGGACTCACCTTATCTTGCGCCGACACCTTTCCGCGGCAAAGCGAATGAGCCAGCTCTGGTGTACCGGATTAGCGAAACACTGGCTGAGCTCCACGGTGTCACGANTGAAGAANTGGCCCGTATCACGACAGAAAACTTTTTCCGCCTTTTTTCAAAGGCCAAGCAGTCATGAAAAAGGCTGTAATATTAGGCTGTGGTGGATCTTCTGGCGTACCTGGTATTGGTAATTATTGGGGCAACTGCGATCCATCTGAACCTAAAAACATGCGACAAAGAACATCTCTGGCCCTAATGAATGGGGAGGCGGCGGTACTCATCGACACAGGGCCAGACATAGTAAGCCAATATAATGCCATGAACATAAAACGCCTTGATGCCGTAATTTATACCCATGGACATGCTGATCATATTAATGGTGCTGACGAGTTAAGATGGGTGTTTGAGAAAACGAAAAAACCGATTAAGGTTTATTCTAGTATCGAAACAGTCGATGAACTGAAAAAGCGTTTCTATTATCTGTTTGAACCGCCGCGTCCTGATATGTATTCAAAGATATTTGATGTAACTGCTTGGAATAAAAGTGACTTTTATAAGTCGCATAAAGTGTCAAACTTTGCATTTGATCTTATCCCTTTGGATCACGAGACTGTAACGTCTTGTGGTTTCCGCTTTGGAGACGCCTTGGCGTATACAACAGATGTCGTGCGTATGAGTGAGGATAGCTTGAAAGCGCTAAAGGGTGTTGAAACATGGGTTGTTGATGCGGGGGCCTATCACGTTCGAGAAAACAAGGCGCATGCTAGTATAGAGGATGTAATTGAGTGGAATGAAATTGTGAAGGCGCGGCAAGTCTATTTCACAGCAATGCCGCCATCTATGGATTATCAGACAGTGCTTAATGAAACACCTGAGGGATATGCGCCAGCCTATGATGGTTTGGAAATCCCGCTAGAGTAACAATAAAGCTAAGGCTAAGTTTTACTAATCGTAGCGATAGCGTGGACGCCATTCGTCCTTAGGGTTACCATGGCGTGTATCGCAATTTTCAAGGTTATCGATGATATCATTGTAGCTTGCGCTTAAAGTGCTGTAATTAGGGCGGGCACGTCCTAAACTTGCCGCATATTGCATTAACCTAGGGTGCGTATCAATACGCATGTTAGAGCGATATGTAAGATCGCCCGGATTATTTCTGTAGGGCCTCAAGATTTCTTCCGCATTTTGAATGCGATATTCAACAGAGCTTCTGGCCGCTATTGGGGTGAAAAGATACATATTTTGGCTACGGTCATAGGTAAGAATAGAGCCGCGTTCAATAAAAGCCCATGTGTGTATATCAGCTGTGTCGACGTTACACTGGCCAGCATAAGGGTCTTGACCCGGTAGGATAATAGTTTCCTGCTGGTAACGGTCATATTGGTCACGATGGTCATAGTATCTGTCATCTTGGTATACTTGGCCGAAACGGTCATCATAGTCATAACGACGCTCATTTTGGCCGTAACGTTGATAGGGGTCATAAGGGAAAACGGTAGCTGTTTCGTCTTTTTGGTTTTCTTGTGCACTCGCTACAGGCGTGAATGATGTTACGGCAAGTGCCGTACCAATTAAACCGATTAAACCATTACGTCGTACTTTATTGCTCATGCTAAACCTCCTAAAAAAGTATCAGGAGTATAGCTGAAAAGTAAGAAATATGCAATTTTTTGCGCTACCCGCTAAGTTTGCTCTTAAGAAGCTCGTTTACGGCGCCTGGGTTGGCTTTGCCTTGTGATTTTTTCATCACCTGTCCAACGAAGAAGCCAAATAGTTTATCTTTACCGCCGCGATAATCTTCAACCATCTTAGGGTTTTCGGCCATAACTTCGTCAACAAGAGCTTCAATCGCGCCTGTGTCTGTCACTTGCTTAAGACCTTTTTCTTCAATGATAATGTCAGCATCCTTACCTGTTTCCATCATCAGCGCGAAAACATCTTTGGCAATCTTGCCTGAGATTGTGTTGTCACCGATGCGGGCTACAAGCTGATTTAGCTGTTGCGCTGAAACTGGGCTGTCTGCGAGATCTAGGTCTGCTTTGTTTAAAGCGCCGAGCAGTTCGTTTATGACCCAGTTTGCGGTCAATTTAGGGTCTTGGCCCTTGGATGCTTCTTCATAGTAATTGGCGCGTGAAACTTCAGCAATTAGGACGCTGGCGTCATATAGGCTCAGGCCGAAATCATTCATGAAACGGTGTTTCTTCTGATCGGGTAGCTCAGGCAAATTATCGTTAATTGCGTCAATATAGGCTTGATCAAAGGTCAATGGGAGCAAATCAGG
Source organism: Micavibrio sp. (assembly GCA_002710775.1). Lineage (GTDB taxonomy): Bacteria > Pseudomonadota > Alphaproteobacteria > Micavibrionales > UBA9664 > UBA9664. The sequence continues at coordinate 60,116 of PALX01000003.1, forward strand.
GTCAGGGAAGTAGCGGTAGTCATGCGCATCTTCCTTTGAGCGCATTGAGCGTGTTTCCAGTTTGTTTGGATCCCAAAGACGAGTCTCCTGAACGATCTCACCGCCTTCTTCCAAGATTTCTACTTGGCGGTGCGCTTCGAATTCAATCACTTGCTGAATGGCTTTGATAGAGTTTACGTTCTTTGTTTCTGTTCTTGTGCCAAACTCGGTCTCGCCCTTGCGTCGCATAGACAGGTTAACATCAGCGCGCATAGAGCCTTCATCCATATTACCATCACATGTGCCAAGGTAGCGCACAATCATACGCAGTTTAGAGACATAAGCCGCGGCTTCTTCAGGTGAGCGCATATCTGGTTCAGATACGATCTCCATAAGCGCATTACCGGAGCGGTTTAGGTCCACATAAGATTTTGTTGGATGTTGGTCATGCATAGACTTACCGGCATCTTGTTCGAGGTGCAGGCGTGTAATACCAATTTTACGTGTTGTGCCATCGGCAAGGTCAATCTCGATCTCACCTTCGCCAACGATAGGGTGCAGATATTGAGAAATTTGGTAACCTTGTGGCAAGTCAGCGTAGAAATAGTTCTTACGCTCAAAGACCGATGTCTTGTGGATTTGAGCATTTAGCCCCAAGCCCGTACGAACAGCTTGTTCTACGCAATACTCATTGATCACTGGAAGCATACCCGGCATTGCCGCATCGACAAGTGAAACTTGTGAGTTCGGCGCCGCGCCGAACGCTGTTGCTGAGCCGCTAAAAAGCTTAGAGTTAGATGTAACCTGAGCGTGAACCTCAAGGCCGATCACCATTTCCCATTCGCCTGTTTCGCCTTTTATATATGTACTCATGCCGCCACCTCTTTTAATGCTGTGCTGTCAAATGCCGCGCATTTTTCCATTGCGCTTGCTGTACGGAATAATGTTGCTTCATCAAAGCTCTTACCGATGAGTTGTAAGCCAAGCGGTAATCCGTCGCTATTTAACCCAGTTGGTACTGAAACGCCGGGGAGACCTGCAAGGTTCACAGTCACCGTAAAGACGTCATTCAGATACATTTGAATAGGGTCGTTTACCTGTTCGCCAATACCGAAAGCGGCAGAAGGGGTCGCAGGTGTTAAAATAGTATCGCATTTCTTGAACGCTTCTTGGAAGTCATTATAGATCAAGCGGCGTACTTTCTGTGCTTTAAGATAATAAGCGTCATAATAGCCCGCTGATAAGGCGTAAGTCCCAACCATGATACGGCGACGGACTTCTTCGCCAAAGCCAGCGGCGCGTGTCTTTTCGTACATATCGTTCAAATTCCCACCTTCGTCAACGCGCAAGCCATAACGAACGCCGTCATAACGGGCAAGGTTTGACGATGCCTCGGCTGGATTAATAATGTAATAGGCCGCGAGAGCGTATTTTGTGTGCGGTAATGAGATATCAACAATCTCAGCCCCTTCAGATTTAAGCCATTCAATGCCTTTTTCCCATTCGGCGTTGATTTCCTCGGGCACGCCATCAATGCGGTACTCGCTTGGGATTCCAACTTTAAGGCCTTTTACAGACTGTCCGCAAAATTGCGTGAAGTCAGGTACTTCAGCCGGAGAAGACGTACTGTCTTTTGGGTCATGACCGCAAATCTCGTTCATTAATAGGGCTGTATCTTCGACAGTGCGGGCGAACATGCCTGCTTGATCGAGAGAAGATGAGAAGGCCACGATCCCCCAGCGTGANCAACGGCCATAAGTAGCGCGCATGCCTACTGTGCNTGTAAAAGCCGCAGGTTGGCGGATGGAACCGCCTGTATCTGTCCCTGTTGCACCCATGCAAAGCCGTGCCGCTACCGCCGCTGCAGAACCGCCTGATGAGCCGCCCGGCACAAGTTTTTTAGACGGGTCTGACTTGGATTTCCAAGGGTTGATGACAGGGCCGTAATAACTTGTTTCATTTGAACAGCCCATAGCGAACTCGTCCAAATTTGTTTTACCAAGATATGTAGCGCCGGCATTTAATAAACCTTGCGTTACCGTAGATTCATAGGTCGGTACAAAACCTTCGAGAATATGAGAAGCAGCGGTTGTTTGAATGCCTTTGGTACAAAACATATCTTTAATGCCAAGCGGAATACCATCAAGACTTAATGCTTCACCTTTAGCATAGCGTTCATCTGCTTGTTTTGCTTGAGAAATCGCAAGATCAGGTGTTTCAGTGATGTAGCAATTAAGGTCACGATGCGCTTCCATGGCACGAATATGCGCCTCGTTCAGCTCAACGGCTGTGAATTCTTTGCTTTTAAGACCGCTTAATGCGTCTTTGATTGTTAGATCGTTTAAATTTGTCATGTTTGTTTACTCTACAACTTTGGGAACAACGTAATAGCCTTCAAGACTTTCCGGGGCATTGGCAAGAACATCTTGCTGGATATTGCCATCCGTCACTTCGTCTTTGCGTTTTTTCAGGTCAATATTTGCAACATTGGCCAATGGCTCGACATTATCTGTGTTGACTTCACTGAGCTGTTCTATCCAGCCAAGGATATTGCTGAGCTCAGGCCCGATTTTATCAGCTTCCGCATCGGAAATGCCGATACGGGCTAATTTTGCTATGCGTTTTGCTTCTTGTGGTGATATAGACATATGCTAAGTTTTAAATTGAACTTTTAGGGAATGCAAGATGCCAATTGGGCTATTGAAAGATATTTTAAACGAAAAACCTGAATTTGGCCGATTAATGGGCATTGATCAGGGCGAAAAGCGTATTGGTATCGCCGTTTGTGATCCAATGCAACAGATTGCCACAGCGGTGGATATGGTACCTAAAACCAAATTTTCAGTATATGTGAAAGATATTAAAGCTATCGCTTCGGAATATGAAGTAAAGGGCTTCGTTATTGGGTACCCGTTAAATATGGACGGCTCGGAAGGTCCTCGCTGTGATTCCGTTAAGGACTTCGCTAAAAATTTAAAAGATAGCGGATTGTTTGGTGCTGATCCATGGATCGCCTTTTATGACGAGCGCTTATCGACATCAGCGGTGGAAGATTTCTTGATTGAGGATATCGATATGAACAGAAAACGCCGCAAGGAAGTCATCGACAAACTCGCGGCGCGTCATATTCTGCAAGGGGCGATAGATAGTTTCTAAAGACTAAGAGCTAAACGTTTGCGCCGTAACGCATCAGGCTATAACCCTCATCGCGTATCCATTGTTTACCAAATGTATAGTCCTCGCATAAGGACTCACAAACTTCCCAAAAATTGCGGGAGTGATCCATGTGCTTTAGATGCGCGACTTCGTGAGAAATCACATAGTCAATCGCTTCTATAGGGGCGAAAATTAAGCGCCATGATAAGGAGATGTTGCCATCGCTCGAACAACTACCCCAGCGAGAGGATGTATCGCGAATACTGACTTTGTTCACTTTTTTGCCAAGCTCTGCTGCTTTTTCATGGGTGAGAGTGGTCAGGTGTTCTTTTGCAAATTTCTTTAAATAGCGCTCAATACGGCTACTGGGAGATTCTTGATTAGTAAGAACGTCGAGTTTTCTATCAAGGTGATTGATATGCGTTGTTTTACGTCTCTGGTCATAGGTGATGTGAATGAGTGTCGGGACGTCAAAAAGTGGTATGATTTCGCTGTGCTCAAAAGGGATAGCGTGAGGCAGGGTGGAGAGCTTCTCTTCGATCCAGTGACGGTGCCGGTCTGCGAAATGCAAGGCGCGTTTTTCACTGCTACGATGCGGCATAACAAGATATATACAGCGCTCTTTATGATTGAGGCGCAGTGTATAATTGCGTGCTTGTTTACTTTTCTTGATAATCAGCCGATCTGTATAGCTCATAAACGCTATATTACTGATCAGGTCTTAGCTTCACAACTTTATTTTCACCAAGAGAAGGAATAGCTGGTACATTGGCTGGTGTATCTTCGTATAGCTCTTTTGCTTTGGCGTCGATCAGCCTGCGCATGGGCTTAGAAGGGTTTTTGGCGTGCTCTTCGTCACATGGCAGGAGTTTACGGCCTGGAAACATATCATTCACATATCCTGTCTCAACCTGTGCAATGCGGTGGGCAATAGCATGATCTGATTCAATGATATTAAGGAGAGCCTGTTGCTGTCTGTCTTCCAAAGAATACATGCGCAGTGGCCAGCCAAATTCTTCAACAAAATTTCTTTCCATCATGAAATTCACGTCGAGAATTTCCGCCTCTTGGAAACGTGCGCCATCGAAAACCATATATTCATGGCATTCAGGGTCGCATTGACGGGTAATTTCTGTGTCGCCGTTAAACAAAGAGCGTATAGCGCTTAGATATTCGATAGTATCAAACACGGCTCTGTCTATTGTTTTTTGGACTTTCTTACCGTCGGAAAATAGGTTGATCACGCCGCGTTGTTCTGGTGTTAGTTTGCTTTTTGTCTGTCTTAAAATTGACTGCCAGAAGGGCTGTGCGCGGATGTAATTTGTAGCAAGGGTTAAGTCTAGTAGGGCTTGTAGTGTGGCGTCATGAAGTTCTGACAGCTCCTGTTGTATCTGTGGATCACGGCGAATCTCATCGTGATCGCTACATTCAACATAGGCAAAAATGCCATCTTCTGATGTGGCGTGTTGTTTTACATACGAATCCCAGTTTTCGAGACGATCTACGAAGCTACGTACGAAATCGACAAACTGGCCGCGGAAGCTGGCGTTAATAAAATGCTCTTCTTGTAGTTTTACTGTATTATCCATTATAAATGCACCATTGACTATATTTTACATATTTATACTGGAAAAAGTTTTTATATGCCAGTTTTTTTTATTTAATAGCTTTAAATTTTGGGTGTAACAATGACTTATTGCGAAGAGCTGTTTTTTAACGTTTAAAAAAGGCATTGATTTTAAATATTGTTTTAATTAATATGTGATTAGCGTAATTAAATAACAAAAAATAGATCGGGAGAGTGAATATGCCAAAAATGACGTCACAAGAATTTTCTAACGCCAAAGCCTATGTAAAGGGGCAGGGGGTTAAGCGTGCGGGAGCATGGGCGACTATCGGTACGATCTTAGGCGGCCCTGTAGGCGGTGTTATTGGCGGTCTGGCCGGATATGTGACTGGTGGGCTTGAAGCGGCAGAAGACGTCGATAGTGGTAGAGTGAAGCCTGAGCCTGCGGATGGTTTAAAAGCAGCGGCGCCAACAATCCTTAAGGCTGGAATGGATATCCACTTTAGGCATAAATAATGCTATTTAGGGCGGCGGAATTTTAGAATGTCAGCCTGAGGTAGTTCTCCACTATCTTTATCAGGTCTTATATTTAATACGGCATGANCGCTACGAGCGTTTGCCACTTTTTGATCTATTTCCGTTCGTTGTTTATCTGATAAATTTTCTTTTAGGTAAAGGTCTCTTCCAGATAGCTTTTTACCCGGAAATAGAAGTTCTATATGTCCGGATTCAATATGGGCCATCCGCATCAATAAATGTTCGTCACTATCGGCTTTATCTTTCATAAGCGCATGGTCTTGCGGAAAAAGAGGGTATAGTCCTAAAGGCCAATGATGGACTTCAAGAAATATATTTTCCATTTCATATAGAAAATCCTGGTAGTCCATTTCGGAATAAGATTCATCATCTGCATTCCAGATGACGTGGGGCGAACAGCCTCCTGTTTCTCTGCGGTTATGTTTTGTTTGTTCGTTAAAAAGGGCCCTCATTTGCGCCAGCGTCTCTATCGTTTCTGAAATGACATCATGAATACGTTCTTGTAGAAGATCGTCACGGCTATAGGGTGTTAGGTCGGTTTGTAATTCACGCATTGTTTCTGATTGCATGCGTTTGTAAATTGTTCCTAGATAGGGCTGGGCACGAAACCAGTTGAGTTGAAGTAGATATCTGTTCGTTGCATCGATTATATCGTCATGGAGATCTGCTAGCCTTTCTTGAGCTTGAAGGCTGGTTCGGAGTAAGTGCTCGCTTGGTACGGCAAGATATTTTAACAATACTCCTTCAAAGCCGATGGAATCGGCTTCAGAGAATTGTGTTTTTGACTGCCAGTCGTTCTCTTGAACTAGAAGAGCCTCAACGGATCTTAAAAAACGATCTTGGAACTGTCTGTTCAATAATACAGACGGTTTGAACGGCTCATCTGATTTAGGTGTAATGTTATTTGTCATTTTTAAAGTTAATGATGTTATCAGGGAGTAAGCCAGTGACGTTGTGATCTGTCATTAGCCCTCTTTCTTCTAATATTCTCGTTGCTTGTTCATCTATGTTTGGGAACTCTTCTTTCGCACGCTCATGTTCATCATGGTAAGAACCTGGGAAGTAGTTTTGGATGAGCCCTGTGCGGATCATCGCCGCGCGTATGGCTCTAACACCAAGCATGCCTTCTTCATCAGGCAGTTTTGATTTATATTGTTTCTTCATGGCCTGACGGTCATAAGGAAGGTCTTCAATAAGAAGGCCGAAAGTTTCAAATATGGCTTCTTCCATCTGGTAATAGTATTGCTCTGCACTTGTGATTTCCGCAACAGGACTCGCTTCTTGGTATGTGCCAAGGCAGTAGCGGCCATCTTCCATATGTTCGATTTTCTTTTCATCCGAGAGTTTGTTATAAAGAGCGCCGCGCCATTTTATCGTCTCATCAATAATATCGGCCATGCGCTTAAGGACAAGCTCATTTGTCCTGAACATATCTAAATCACCAGTCTTTTCTGGGTCCATTAGATCGACTAATTCGTCTTTTTGGGGTTGTAATAACATGAATCCACAAAAGATTAGCATTGAGCCACTTGTTTCATAGAATTGTGTATAGGCTTGATATATCCGGTCTTGCGTTTTCGGATCGTCAAACTTATTCATGTCACTGTTCGTAGTGTCTTCATCTAAAATGGTTGCGGCTTCTCCGTAAAGAGGCTGATGTTTTTGAAAAGCTAGATTGTAAAAGCTATACAGCCTTTTCATACGTGCCATAAACCCTGCGTTGAAAAGAACGCGTACGTCGTGTTTTTTACCGCCGTTATTGTCTGCTTCTCCCGATGTCATAAAACAATTCCCCTTAAAAAGTGTTTTTTTATCGCACATTTTTACGGGATATTATTATGTAAATCAAGAAAAATATATTAAAGTTGGTGCCTATTGATCTGGAAACTGTGCTTTGTAGGCTTTCATAGCCTCGGCAAAGTGCTTGTCATGATCCCATTTTTCAGGCTTTAGTGCTTTTATTTTTTCTAGGTCAGCCTTTGGAATAGGGGATTTCCCCTTATCATGCATGCGCATAAAGCTTCTAACGCGCGGCATGATTTGTTCACGCCATCTTGAGCCATTGAAAATACCATAGTGACCGACACTTTTTTGTAAGTGATGCCAGTGCATGTTTGCAGGCAAGTTGGGCGTTAGATCATGCGCGGCCATGGTTTGACCGAGCGCGGAGATATCGTCTTTTTCCCCTTCAACAGTCAAAATGGCTGTCTTTTTGATAGCGCTTGGGTCAACAGCATGTAGTTTACCTGTTTCAGGGTCGCGCCATTTCATTTCACCTTTTGGCAAAGAGTGCTTTTGGAAAATCTCATAGACTGTTTGAAGGTAGAATTCTGCTGGCAGATCCATCACGGCCAGATATTCATTATAGAAGGTTCGGTGCTGTTCAGCGCTTTCGCCGTCGCCATCGACGAGATGCTGGAAAAATTTCATGGATGAGCCAACATGACGGTCCAAATTCATCGACATAAAGCCGCCAAGCTGGATAAAGCCAGGGTAAACAAGACGTCCTGCGCCGGGGTAATACCAAGGAACAGATGTTACAACATTCTTTTCAAACCAACTTAAAGGGCGTGTTTCAGCCACTTCTGTCACGGCTGTCTTGGAAATGCGCGGATCAACAGGACCGCCCATGAGCGTAATTGATAAAGGCTGATTCTTGCTATTCATGGATGCGAGGAGGGATGTTGCCGCCAATACACCAGGGGCTGGCTGACATACACCAATAACATGAACATCAGGGCCGAGGTGCTCGATAAAGTCCATGACATATTTGATAAACATATCCAGATCGAATTTTTCTTCGCGAAGTGGGACCTGACGTGCATCCATCCAATCCGTGATATAGACATCATGATGCGGTAACAGGGCGTTCACTGTGCCGCGCAGGAGCGTCGCATAGTGGCCGGAAATTGGCGCGACTACGAGGACCTTAGGGTCTTTACGGTCTATCTTCCGCGTAAAGTTAACGAGTGTACAAAAGGGTTTGTCTAAGACATCTTTTTCGGTGACTTTTACTTTTTTACCGTCGATAAGTGTATGATCTAAACCAAATTCGGGTTTGGGGAATTTACGTGTGGCGCGTTCAAATAACTCAGCACTGGCGGCAATACTGCGTCCCCAATAGGTATGAGAACCAACAAAATGAGGGTTTTCCCATAGTTGT
>PALX01000004.1 GCA_002710775.1 Micavibrio sp.
ATTCTTCTGGCGCACGAAGTCTTCTGAAACATCTTTTTCTACCGAACTTAGGAAGCCAGACGTAAAAGTTTCTTCAGTCTCATTCCATGCGGCTTCTATCTGCCACATTATCGAGCTTTGATTATTCTCCGTTAAAGATAATACCAGATATTCAAGCATATCCTTATATAACTTTAACTTAAATGCTACTTCTTCATTCATAGTCAATTATGGCCCTTTTGGCTTTTGAATCATAACTGTTGTTAGTTTAAAACAATGTGCAGATATACCTCATTTATAAAAATTTATAGGGATATTTATTTTATCCGGCAACACGCCATTAAAAGTTTCAATTATATCAATAAGAAATTGAACATAATCCTTTCCACCCATGTAAAATATGTCTTTTATAGGATCACCACAACCTGATAAATATTCATGAAGGTCTTTTTCATCTATATTATATGTTAGCTCTTCAGCATCATAGAACCGTCGCGCTAAAATTAAGCGTTTATCAGCATCATTATGCTCCTCCTTTACAATCAAATGATTGTATACTGCCAATCTGAGTTCTGAATATATTTCTGTGTATATAGTTTCTCTCATTATTAATTATTTTGGCTTAAATGATTTATCTTTTCGTACAGATACTACCACCTTTTCATCTACTGTCATACCTACAACTATGTTACCGAAAACTCTTGAATGACGTTCTTTTTTAATACCATCAATATTAGAAAATTGACCTTTATCAAGGCGGCCTGAGGCGCATATTTATAGACTCCAGCCTATGAATATGCATGCAAGTGATAAAGAGAAAATTTTGGCCTATGATCGTCCGGTGCCGCGCTATACGAGCTATCCTACAGCGCCGCATTTTCAAAGTGTGTCACAAAAGAATGCACTGAACTGGCTTACATCCATCCCTGAAAAAGAGGATATATCCCTTTACATCCATATCCCTTTTTGCGAGCAAATGTGCTGGTATTGCGGATGTCATACAAAGGTAACGAAACGCTATGAACCTATTGAGCGTTACCTGACTTATGTCCTCGCAGAAATTACCTTGAAAGCCAATATGGTCGGCAAACGCCTGAGCGTCTCACATATTCATTTTGGCGGCGGGTCGCCGGGTATTTTGCACCCTCAAGATTTTGAAGAGTTGATTGAGCATCTTTCTCATTATTTTGACATCAGCGCAGACGCAGAGATTGCGATTGAGTTGGACCCACGCGGTGTCGATGAACAAAAAATAAAAACTTATGCCAAAAACGGCGTCAATCGTGTGAGCCTTGGTGTGCAAGATTTCAACGACACCGTCCTCAGTGCCGTTAACAGAAAACAGCCCTTTGACATTAATGAACGTGTTGTTTCGATGTTAAGAGATAATGATATCAACCATATCAGTTTTGATTTGATGTATGGCCTGCCCTACCAGACCACCAGCACCATAGAAGAAACAATGGCTCGCGCCATAAGCTTAAACCCTGACCGCATATCCTTCTTCGGTTATGCCCATGTCCCATGGGTCAAAAAACATATGCGCCTCATGCCCGAGGACCACCTACCCAATAAAGCAGAGCGCTATGATTTATTTCATGCGGGCGCGAAAACCCTTAAGAGAGCAGGATACACATCCATCGGCATCGATCACTTCGTCAAACCTGGCGATAATATGGCCGAGAGCTATAAAACCCAAACACTCCGCCGAAATTTCCAAGGCTACACAACGGATACAGCCTCAACAATGATCGGTTTTGGTGCTTCGGCGATTAGTCACTTCAAACAAGGGTACCAACAAAATAGTCCAGATATGCCGGTATATAGAACGGCATTGGAACACACCGAACTCCCCATCAAAAAGCAATATATTTTGAGCGCCGATGACGAAATACGCCGTGACATTATTGGAAAAATTATGTGTTATGGCCATGTCGATCTCAAAACATATGAGGAGGACTTCTCTTGCGAATTAGAACGCCTCCATCAATATCAGTACGATGGATTTATCCATATCGAAGACGATGTCCTGCATATTTTAAAAGAGCATGCTATGACCGCGCGGCTCATCGCCGCGTCTTTTGATGCTTATCTACCAGAACAATTCCAAAACCCGCGCCACGCCCAAGCCGTATAATATAAAAAAGCCTGCGTCGAAACGCAGGCTATAAGTGGAGGTTTTTAAAGGGGAAGAATAAAGGTTTTTCTTTAAAATCTATAGGAAATACCGACACCGGCAATAATTGGGTCGATACCTACATCACGGGCATTCACTGTACCGCCAGCGACAGACACATCCGCATTAATATCAATATATTTCAAGTCAGCGTTAACGCCCCATTTATCATCGAACCAGTAATCAAAACCAGCCTGAAGTGCATAGCCAACAGAGTTTCCAATATCCAAATCGGCTGTCGCGCCTGTACCATCCTCACCATAGAAGATTGAATAGTTCAGGCCAGCACCGACATAAGGGCTAAATTTCTTCTCAGGCGTAAAGTGATATTGCAACGTTAGTGTTGGTGGTAAAATCCATGTTTTACCTAGCTCGCCGCCACCCGCTTCAACTTTATGCTTTGCTGTTGCCGCAATAAGCTCTAGCGCAACATTCTTATTCACGAAGTAAGTCAGGTCCACCTCTGGTGTTGCCGCATCTGTCACATTTGTTTTTGCGCCGCCCGGTGTCACTGTTCCATCACCGTCAGCGAAAATACCAATCGCACGCGCGCGAATCTGGAAGCGATCTTTATCCCAAAAACCGTCGAAATCATCCGCAGACGCTACAGGTGCTACCGACAAAACAGATGTTCCAAGCAAGGTTGCTAAAAGTAATATTTTTTTCATGAATCACGTCCTCTAATACTGTTTACGAGAGGAAGACTAACATTAAGCATGGTTTTCCTAATTGACTTAAGTCAATTATCTATTACAAAATACATACCATGGAAATGACCACTTCGAGCTTTTTAGATACACTACCTTTATTGGGGTCCAGTAGCGACGACTTCCAAAAAAAGGCCTATGCACAAGCGCGTACAATCAAAGCATCTAAAGGCGACATCATTGCACTCCATGAAGATATCGCAAAAAACTTCTTCGTCATTACAAAGGGCTGGATAAAATTATATAGAGAAACCCTTGATGGCGCTCAGGCTGTTATTGATATTATGGACGCAGGCCACATGTTTGGGGAAAGCGCGCTATTTCATGACGGCACATATCCATTTAATGCCGAGGCTGTGGAAGAGGTTGAACTGATCGCCATCCCCTTGGAACTTCTCAAAAAAGAGATTGATAGCAACCCCGATATGACACGGACATTGCTTTCTTTCTTTGCGCGGCAAAGACATAATCAGGACAGAGAAATAGAACACCGCACAGTGCAAAATGCACCGCAACGTATCGGTTGCTTTCTGTTGCGTCTGGCCAACCAAACGGCGCCGGACAATACTATTACTATTCACCTGCCCTATGATAAGACATTGGTGGCAAGTCGCCTTGGCATGCAACCAGAAACTTTCTCGCGCGCTTTAACAAAATTAAAAGAAAAGACAGGCATTCGCGTCAAAGGCGCAACGATTGAGATGGAAAGCCTGAGCCAGCTTTCGGACTTCTCATGCGCCGCCTGCTCTTCCTCTTTTCCTTGCAAAGATTTATAGTACGTTCATAACAACTTGCCTTAAAACAAAGGAGATAAAATGCCTAAAATTGCCGCTGGTGTTGTTCACTTCCAAGAAAAAGTCTATCCAGAAAAGAAAGACTTATTTGAAAAGCTCGCGACAGGACAATCCCCTGAAGCCCTTTTTATCACCTGCTCCGATTCTCGCGTAAACCCGAATTTACTAACACAAACCGAGCCGGGAGAGCTATTTATATGCCGCAACGCAGGTAATATTGTGCCGCCGCACACCCATCATACAGGCGCTATGACAGCCAGTATAGAATATGCCGTCGGCGTGTTAAACGTGCCGCATATCATTGTTTGTGGACATACAGATTGCGGCGCTATGAAAGGCGCATTAAATCTGGATGCATTGAACGAGCTCCCTCACGTCAAAGAATGGCTTGATTATTCCCGTGCCGCCGTACAGATTTCCAGAGAAAAGGAAAAGAACGGGGATGAGAAGTCTCTTATCAACACATTGATCTATGAGAATGTCCTTTTGCAACTACAGCACTTAAAAACACATCCTTTTGTGGCATTACACCTATCCTCAGGCAAAACAAAACTGCATGGCTGGGTCTATGATATTAAAACAGGCGATGTTTTTGCCTATGATGAAAACAAGAAAGATTTTCTGCCCGTCGCCGAAAAATATGCGAAAGAGGTGTTAGAGTTTGCTAAGGATAATACAGCAAGCTGTAACCATTAAGAAGCACAAACAAGTGGCCGGCTGATTAGCAATTACTTACCAACCAACCGGCTCTCCCGTTCAACAAACCTCGGGAGATAGACCTTTTTGTATAGGTATTATCTCCCAAGCCTTAAGCCACTTTGCGATCAGGCAAAGTGTATTCCCGTTGCGGATGAACAAAGCCTTTTGTCCTGTCATCCAACCTCTCTAGATGCTCTCTTTCAGCAAGCCAGTATTGGATCTTTTTAAACAGCGCGCGTTTCTTCGTACTTCGTCCAATAAACTTTTTTGTTCGCTCAGTACTGTGTTTAATTTTATTCACTCCCTCCATGGCACGATCATATAAGATATGGGCTGTGTAGTTCCGCATATCTTCAACACGCCTGCGATCATCTATAACCAAATCCTTAGGTTCGATGTCATAATGAATATTATTAATCGTATCCATGGCACTACCCAAGTGCTGGCGATGTTTTTTCAAACGCCTGTAAGCCTTTGTCGCCGCTGTTTTACGCTCATCTCTTATCGCTGCTAGATAGTCACGGACATCGGCGTAAACCTTTTTATATATCGGGTTGAAGCCAATCTTCGCTTTGATTTTCAGGAGTTGCTGTATACCTGTCTCAGGCATAGGTGCTTTTTTGGAAAGCCTGCCTGCTCTCTTGAAAACATCAGGATATGACGGGATAAGCCGCGATTTGAATAAGGCCTCTCTTTCCGAAGTCCATGCTTCATCAATCTTTTGAGAAATTGTGCGCCAGCCTGCTTTCGGTGAGACATGATTAATATGGCGTTTGATAACACCTGCACGCTGATCCAGCGTTTCCTTCGGCAGTGCGCCATTTGCTCTTACCTTGAAACCGAATTTCGCCGGAACAATAATCGGCTGTTTACGCAGATCTAGCACTTCAAACACATCACTGTCTTTGTCTTTCATCAGCCGAACGATCTCTTCCGTTGGCCTGTTTATATAGTCATTGGGGTCATATTTCAGATTGAAAACAATGACATAGCGATCATCATCTAACGTACCGACAGAACATCCCATCTGTGGAAACGGTCTGGCTGCATGGTGGCTAACATAGGAAAAGACAGGATGCGGTCCGTTAAAACCATTCGCTACCCCATTGATATCATTCAATAAGTGGTTTGTTGCACTGTCTGCATTCACAATCATCTGGCCAACCAGCTCAGGTGACATCTCATATTGATACCAAAACAAATCCAGACAAGGCTTCGTATCATATAGTGCTCCATGCGATTTGGCTGTGTTATAGGGCACACCATTCGCTTTACACAAAGACTCCAAACGATGGTCCGGCATTTCTGTCTCAGGATTCGTATCAACTGTGTATTTTTCAGGGAAATAAGCGAGCATCGCCCTTGAAATATTACGTGTATCGACAGAAAGCATGCCGTCGCTTTCATGCACTCTTACTTTCGGTTCCAAATTTCTGCCCAGTTCTCTTTGTATAAAACGGCTGTCAAAAGGCGCGTTATGGGCAACCATGAGAACTTTATGGCGTCTAACGTCACGGATTTTATGTTTTTGAGCCAGTTCCTGTGATGTTTTCTTCAAACCTGAAATGCGCTCTACCATCTCCTTGGCAAAAGCAACACCGTTCATGCCATCACTCATTTCTTCTGGATCAAACCCTGTCACTAGCAACGCCTCAGGTGATGAGATAATATAGTCAGGAATAGCTTGCTTAAACTCTATTTGTTCCACCTTACGGCGCGTGCGAGCGTCTTGAACTGTCATCCCAAATTCTCGGATACGGTCAAAATCAGGGTCAAGGCCTGTCGTTTCTGTGTCATACCCTGCCACGACAAAGATGTCTTTATCCGCAAATACATCGCGCTTTTTATATTTTTGGATACCAAAATCCATATCCTGCGTCAGAAAACCATTCACAGAAACAGCATTAAATTTTGGTGATAACATAAGCGGCAAGCTACGCCGCAATTCATAATCCGATGCAATACCCGCATCGGCCAGAATCGCCGTCTCGAAATCTTCTAATAATTCAGCGCCCGATGTAGTTGGCCATGGTTTCATCGGCATTGTGCTCAGGCTAAATCTATCTTTAAGATAAAACTTTTCAGGTGATGGCGTATGCAATGTAACGCCCACCAACTCCAAGGGGAGCGCATGATACATGGAAACTTTCTTTCCTTTTTCAATACGCAGTATTTCTGTACCCGAAACAAGGATACTTTCCGCGCCAAGTTCATCCGCAATCTCAATATGCCCTTTGAGTTGATCAGGGCCGCCATGCACAGGAATAACAAAAGGCATATTAGACAGCTCTATCGTGCGCTTACAATCTTCGCGGCAAGAGTGGCCGGAGCTGTGCAAAATCAATTCACTCTCTTTTTCGACCACTTCAGGCATTAAAACCTTAGCGCCATGAAACTTTTCCATTTCCTGATGAAGCCCCCAACGCCGCCACCTATTCGTACCAACAGGTATGACCCCTTGGATAAAACACACAACATCGTCTTCACTTAAACTATACCGGTCCGCCGACAACCAGTCGCGCGCGGCGCGGTTAATACTGGACAGCGGTTCATCTTGCGTCCCTGTTACCGCAATAGCATAACGCTGGCCCTTTTTCTTGCCCGCAACTAACGCTTTAGCTTCTTTTTGTGAACTAATGAGCACTTTGACACCAAGAGCCCGCTTCGCCCATTTCCTGAAATCATCGGTTTTATCCGCATCGCGCACCAAATCCTGCACGGCCTTCCCATCAATAATGAGCGTTTTACAATCCGTCTCTCCCATAGCCGCGACTAAGGATACCAAACGCGCATAGTTCGATCCTAGCGTAGGAAAAATGAAGCGCTTGCCCGCATGTTCACTGAGTAAAGACACAATGCTATCACGCACATCTTTTTCCGTCGGGTTATGTCCTTCTTTAGTCGTGCCTGTTGAATCGGCGCTCAATGAGTCAGGCTCCCATGCCTTAAGCCATGGATCCAGTGGCGGCATATCGAGCAATATTTCATTGTCATGTTTATAATCCCCCGTATGACGATGCGAGCCTGCCGGTGTAATGATGTCGTACATAAAACCAGGGTCTGAGTGCGGCATCGGCCCAACACGAATTTGAAATTTACCAATTTGCAGTACAGGATAATGATGTACCTCCCCCAATTTTTCGCCAGGGATGACTTCTGTCCAGCGCTCAATTTCAGTGCCTGCGATCTTTACTTTCTCACGTTTTTCCGGATCGCGCGGGTTAACAGATTTTGTCATACTCGTTGTGTAACATTTACTTAAAATCTCATCGCGAACATCACGCTCAATCTTCAAAGTGCTCATTTCACGCTTAAGCTGAAGCATTGTCATTTCATTCAGGTGAATGACNGGAAGTTGATAGCCAGCTTTCACCAAATATGCCAANTGNCCCAGATGNTCCAAGTGCTTGTGCGTAAACAAAATGGCACTAATCGGCTGTTCCGGTATGTGTGTTTTATCCGTCTTATGATGCAGATATCTACTGGCATTATAGAAAGTGACATCAAAGCTATCGTGAAAAAGTACCCCCGCATCAATCATGATAGCTTCTGAATGCTGCTTCCCTTCTTCATCCACCCATTCATAGGTAAGGATATACTGGTTAGCCCCAATATTTAGATCTGTATCAGAAACCTGCTTGCGAATATTATTCCCACCAAGGGCGCGGAAAGTCATAATACCAGCCTTAGGCATCTTAATACTCGGGTTGAGATGACGATACGCATTTGTATGAAGCATCACTTCGCTCGGCAGTGCCAATCGGCGGTCTTGCGGTTGACGTTCCANATCTTCCAGCAAAGCCTGATCCCCCGCACGGATAGACCTGTTCAAATTTCGAATAACTTTAGAGACCACAGAAACAGCGCGGCGATCTGTCAGATCAATATGCTGGCCCATAAAGGACAATTTGTATATCTCAGCCAAATCATCGCGTTTAGGATGTGGACGAACATGCACTTCATATAGCTGCTCTGCCCTTTGTTCTCCTGTTGAAAAAGAGCTGATTTCACCGACAATTTTGAAAGACTTCTGGTTTTTTCCGCGCCTATAGTCATAGGACAAATTAAATACTTTACGTTCTGTATCGCCTTCGCCTTTGTGGTGATATGTAAGCGCCTGTTTCTTTTGCTTTACCCCTGCATAGCTCTCTGGCCCGACCCCAAGAATTGCTGGCAAAAAAAATGCTGGAAAACCCAGCATCATATGTTCAGACTCTGATCCTACCTCAACCGAAGGTACTTTTTTGAAATCGCCCGTGGCATACAAGCCCGGCCATGCCTTTTGCCCAACGCCGCCACCTAAGAAACCATATTCCTCAAGCAAGGCAACTGGATTAATCCATTCATTATGTTTACCAACCGACCTGAAATAGGTACTTACCATATGCGCGAGATTATCAACGACGGCTGGATCTTTGACATCCAGGTTTTTATCTAATGTATTAGCAGAAGAAAGCGTTACACCATGCTCTGTTTCAACGCATTCAAGATCCAAAAATTTAATGAGTTTATTTTCGAGTGCATCACCATGATAAAAATAGCGCGCCTGAACCTTAAAACCCTTATCCGTTTTAACAACACGAAAAAGTAAGGCGCGTATGACACCGTCATCCATACCTGTTGTAATAACTGTATGAGTGGCTTCTCCCGTACCCTCAAGGTGAGGGCGAACGTCCCTAATCCCGAACACAGAGAAGAAATCTTCTCTGTCGAATAAAGTCTCCATCAATGTCCCTGTTCAACTAATTATTTAGTTATAATTTTTATTATTGAAATCAGGTAAGCAAAGATTTTTGTGCATTGCAAGAGCTAATTTATAATCGAGAATAGGAAATATTATTTCAACCCAAAAAGAGCCGCTCAAAGAGTCGGTGCAACCCTTTATAAACAAAGGCTATCCCGCAATACTTTGTAATTTACGGACATCGCCAAAACTTGCGCTTGAATTTTTTCCGTCGCTAATCTTGCCTAAATACGCATCATACATGACACACATCTGTTTTTGATAAACACGGTATAGCTGATATGCTTTTTTAACCTCACTACGTTTTACATTTGCCTGAGCCAATTTTAAAGCCGCCTTGTAAACACGGCAAGCGCGTATCTTTTCACGGACAATATCACGTTGCTCATAAGTTTTATCGATAATATATTTCACTTCATGATATTGAATGTCTTGTGTATTCATCATAGTTCACCTCGCATTTTTTCTAACCTGTGGATAAAAATGCAAAAGCCATGCCAATAGATAAAATTTGAAAAAAATTCTCACAAAAATTTTTATAAAATTTCTACAAATCAAAAACAAAACAAAATTAAATCAGCGTGAATAGTTAATTTTATTTAACATATTGCATTCATACTTTATCTTGGGTTTATGGGTAAGGGGTTCTAGAGCTGGCCAGTCATGGCCAGCCAGAACGTCATAATTTTTCCCGCATAAAAATAATAAATAGAAGCGCATATTTGAGCGCATGGGAAGAAATGAAGATTAAAGATTTTATCAAAAGCGAAGACGGGATTACGGCTGTCGAATTTTCACTTGTCGGCATGCCTTTTGTTCTGCTGATGATCGGTCTAATGGAAGTTGGGCTGGCATTTTCTGCCGCCTCTATGCTTGAAGGGGGGACAAATACTGCCGCCCGTATGATTAGAACAGGTCAGGTTCAACTCAGCGCCGATCCGGAAGGTACGTTTCGTGACACGCTGTGCGAACATGTCTCAGCCTTCATACGCTGCGACGATCTCGTTTATGAGGTGCTTTCCGTCCCAGATAATGAATTCACAAATGTAGGCGGTATGGCGCCTGACTATGATGCGGATGGCAAAATGCTTTCTGGCGGTTTCGACCCAGGCGAAGAGAATGATGTTGTTCTCATTCGTACATTCTATGATTATTCCTTTTTTACGTATCAGGTCGGCACATTAATGAGCGCGGGCTCTTTTAACTCAATGCCGCTTATGACAACGATGGTGATTAAAAATGAACCATATAGTTTCTAAGATACAAAACAAACTGACGACATTTTTTACTGACAACAAAGCTCTCGCCGTTGTCGAATCCGCTCTGTTATTCCCTGTGCTTATCACGTTAAGCTTTGGCATATATGACCTAGGCACTGCTATATCGCTGAGCCAAAAAGTCATTTCTGCATCGCAAGTTTCTGCGGATCTTCTGACACGGGAGCGCACCCTAACTATGGGAGAGATAACACAATCTCTAGCCGCCGCGCGGCTGGCGCTCGATCCTTATAATAGCGAAGATTTAGGCTTCGACGTTGTTGGCGTTAAATTTGATGAAGACCTCATTCCACAAGAATGCTGGCGCTATACATCCGAAAACATGACGCCAAAATATGTGCAATCAAGCGAAACAGACGGATTAGGCGGCGAAGGCGAAGGTCTTGTTGTCGTCACAACACGTTATACCTACACACCTTATTTCTCTCATGCATTAATTGGCACATTTGATCTCGAAGAAACATCTTTTGTTAGGGGCCGCAAAAACGCCTTCATTCCGATGGAGGGCGATACATGTTAAAGAACAAACTGCTCGCCTACATCACCTGCTCCAGCGGTGCTGTCGCCGCTGTCTTTGGCTTCTTACTCCCCGTCATTGTCGGTAGCGCCGGCATGGCCGTCGATTTATCAAAGGCCTATTTGGTCAAGAATCGCATGTGCCTGGCTTTGGATGCGTCCACCTTAGCCGTCGGTAGTTCCAGCGGTTCTATCGAAGAATTAGAAGACAAACTTCAGGCATTTATGAACGCCAATTATCCTGAGGACGAGTTTGGGCATCTACGCACACCGCAGCTGGAGGTTACAGAGAACCTTATTCATGCCGAAGTGAGCGCCGATGTTGATACAAGCTTTATGGGCCTTTTGGGAAATGAAACAATGCGTGTTGATTGTTCGACTGACGTTGTACGGGAAGTTCGAGGGCTTGAAGTTGCACTCGTCGTAGATGTTACAGGCTCTATGTCGACAAATAATAACATTGACGCTTTACGCACCGCTTCTCGAAATTTCGTCAATATTTTATATGACCGCACAACGGATGAGGAAAATGTGAAAATCGGCATCGTGCCTTATGTTGCCAATGTGAATGTCGGCCCGTACGGCCTTGGGCTAGACGAAGCAGGCCAGCCATATGGCGATGCTTTTGTTCGTAATCCAAGTGGGTTGAGTTTCGATCAAAGTGAGAAATTTGAATGGCATGGCTGTGTCATGGCACGTGAAAACCCAGATGATACACTAGACGCGCAAGACACATGGCAATGGGATATGTTTCGTCATGATTTCTCCCGCTCGCGTAATTCCAGCTACCGCTATTATGCTAGCTATTATAATAATAATTACGGACCGAATTATGATTGTAACCGCAACCATATTCAGCCGCTAACTTCTGACCGTACGACATTACTAGAAAAAATTGATCTCTTCTATCCGGGTGGATACACACATGGAAACCTCGGTATGGTCTGGGGATATCGCGTTATCTCGCCCGGCTTTCCATTCGAAGAAGGGGCGGCCTGGGAAGATGATCAATGGCAAAAAGCCATACTGATGATGACCGATGGCGTTAACACTGTGCCGCAGACATACGGCGCTTATGGCGGCTATCTTGATTATGTCGATGACGGGGTTGATACAACCGAATTGAACGAAAGATTCGAGGCCACATGCAATCTCCTCCGCGAAGAAGGTGTATTGGTATATACAGTGACTTTCACTTCTGGTGTTGATGCAACGACACGCGGCTATTACGAAAGATGCGCCACTGATCCAAGCAAATATATCAACGCACCAGAACAAGCTGACCTCATCGAAGCTTTTGAACGCATCAGCACTGAGCTTTCAAACCTTCACATATCACAATAAAAACAGTCAAAATCACCCGAATATATAGTAAATATAAAGTAATATATAAAATTTTACTTAAATAAATATAACAATTATTTTGGAATTAAAAATAAATTATATCAATAATTTATAACATATTAAATAATCACTGATATTCTAAAAACATAGGCTAGGGGTAGCCTTTTGGTTTGGGTACACAAGACATCATCACTCCTTATGGGTAACAACTCAATATTAAGCTGGAGGTTTGACTTGGTATTCAGGTCCGATTTTTAACACTTAAAAATAGGAGTCTCTATCATGACAAAACTTACTTCAAAACTACACGCTTTTATCGCCGACAAAAAAGGGGCAACAGCCATTGAATATGGATTAATTGCCGCCGGTATTGCGGTGGGTATTTCCGTCGTGGTCTTTGCATTTGGCGGAGATCTGGCACAACTATTTACTGATATGTCTACACAGCTACAACAACGTCCAGCTTAAGTTTAAGGAGCATATCTCGGCGTCGCCCTCTTGGGCGGCGCCGCCTTCTTCTAAAAAGGTTTCAAAAACACCTTTTAAAAAAAGAGCTGTTTTTCAAGTCTTAAAAAAAGACACCAAGGTAAGGGGTAACATTTTGGTTATATATTTTTATCTATATGGACTATCTGTCCTGACACTAATCCTATGCGTTTTAGCCGCGCGCCATGATGTGCGCTCACTGACCATTCATAACGGCACGGTAATTAGCATTGCACTCATATTCTGTGTTGCTTATGGCGTAAACAGCTATGCCCTGAATAGCGGCATGATTGAGAACTCTTTGTTCGATGATTTCTCTAAACATCTATATTCATCACTGCTCATGCTCGCTATTTGTTTTGGCCTGTTCTGGTTCGGCATCCTCGGCGGCGGCGACGCCAAGATGATGGCCGCCCTTTCTCTATGGGTTCCCCTATCAGGACTTTCAGGCTTCGTCATGGTGATGTCACTGGTTGGCGGCGCTTTAGGCTTAAGCGCTCTCATTTTAAAGAACAAAGAATTTTTAAAACCAAGCAATGAAGAAGGCTGGATCGCCGCCCTTAAACGCGGTGAAAGCACAGTACCTTACGGCATCGCCCTCGCCGCCGCCGCAATCTTCAGCTTCATTCAATTAGGCTATGTAGGAGTATAATAATGAATAAAAGAATGGTTATCACCCTCGGCGCTGGTCTTGTCGTCACAATGGTTCTCGCTATTGTTGCTCAAGCCCTGCTCTCACCAAAAAATGAAGCAGTCGCCGAAGCGCCGCAAGTCACGCAAATCCTTGTCGCCAGTCAAGATATTCCTGTCGGCGCCGAGCTATCCGATTACTATATGCAATGGATTGAATGGCCAGAAACAGCCCTCTTTCCATCAGCAATCAAACGTCAGGACAAGCAAGAAACGAGCGACGCTATTTCCGGCATCCTTGTCCGCCGCATAGAAAAAGGCGAGCCGATTGTTGAATCTGCTTTAGTAAGCGAGAGCAAGGGCAACTTTCTTGCCGCCTCTTTAGGCACAGGTATGCGCGCTATGGCCATCCGTGTTTCAGCAGAAAGCTCGGTTGGCGGTTTCGTAACACCCGGCGATAAAGTCGATGTAATCATGACCTATCAAGTCCGCGTGCCTGCCGATGACGAAGTACGTGATGCCGCCGCCACACTTGTTAGCCGTAACGCTAGCCAGACCGTTCTTGAAAACGTACGCGTTCTAGCTGTCGACCAAGAGGCAAAACCGAAAGACAACGCTAAGATCGCGCGCACCGTAACACTGGAAGTCGATTCAAAAGGATCAGAAACACTTGCTCTCGCTTCATCTATGGGTGATCTAAGCCTCGTTCTACGTAAGCTTGGCGACGAAACACATGCCAACGCGGATGAAAGAGAAGCGCTAACCACAGACGTTTTAATGTCCAATGTCCTACGTCAGCTCACAGGCGGACAAAACAACAGAGAATCCAGAACCGTGCGCGTCTATAACGGCCCGAATTTAGATGAACAAGTTATTCGCGCCCGTATAGGACCGCCCGTTATGCGCTAGGAAACGCTAAAAAGAATAATAAACAAGGTAAGAGAAACATGAAGACAATCACACACAATATCACAGCAGATATGCGCGCTATTATTGCCTGCGGCGCTCTCCTCGGTTCACTTTTATTTGGCACACCAACACTTGCCGCCGAGAACCCCTGTCATGCACAAAACCCATGTCAGAAAGTTGCAGCCATTCAGCCAAAAACCGAAGCGCCAAAACCTAAGAAAGTGAACTATTACGAGGTCGTCACACTTGGCAAGGCCAAAACACTGGAACTCGACGGCCAGATCGCAGACCTTGTTGTCGCCGATCCCAGTGTGATCGAAGTTGGCACATTAAAAAATAATAAGCTGTATATTGTCGGATCAAACCTAGGTGATACAAACATCCTCGCCTTCAACAACGAAGGTGAAACAGTCGCCAGAATTACCGTCCATGTAAAGATTGACGAATACACCTTAAACAAAACGCTTAAGCAACTGTTCCCAAAAGACAAAGTGTCCGCAAAAACCGTTGGCGATGACATTATTCTCACTGGCAAAGTGGAGAATGCTGCCGCCGCCGCCAGTATTCACAATGTTGCTACGCGCTTTGCAGGCGAGAACAATGAGATCGTCAATATGATGACCGTATCTGGTGAACAGCAGGTCATGATTAAAGTGAAAGTTGTTGAAATTCGTCGCTCGATTTTGAATGAGCTTGGTGTTGATACAGATATTGGCATCGGCGATGGCGGTGACTTTGATGGACGCCTACTCACCAATAATGAGTTTGGATTCAATCCGTTACGCCAAGCTTTTGGTCTGACAACACAAGAACCATTCGGCCTTGGCCAACTGATCTTCGATCCAGATGGATTCAACCCAATCTCATTCATGATCAATGCCTTAGAACAAGATGCTCTTGTAAACACGCTGGCTGAACCGAATTTAACGGCGAAGTCTGGTGAAAATGCACGCTTTCTTGCTGGCGGCGAAATTCCAGTTGTCGCAGACCGTAATGATGAGCGCGTAACATTTGATTACCGCCCTTATGGTGTTGTCTTATCCTTCCGTCCACTGGTAATGGATGAAGGCCGTATCAGCTTGCAAATATCGACAGAAGTCTCTGAAATTTCGCCAGATACCAGCACCGTCATTGCAGGCGTTCCGTTCCCAAGCTTTGATGTGCGCCGCGCCGACACAACGGTCGAGATGGCATCAGGTGGCTCAATCATGATTGCTGGCATGGTCCGCTCTCAAACCATCAATAATTTAACAGGCGTGCCAGGCGCTAAATCCGCCCCTGTGATTGGCGAGTTAATGTCCTCGGATAGCTTCCAGCGCGAAGAAAGCGAATTGCTTGTCATGATTTCCGCTTATCTTATCAAGCCAAATGCCGCGCAAGACTTCGCGCAAAAGCNCAAAAAGAAGGATCAGGATCACAACAAACACGACCATCCGATCCTACGCCATGTTGTCAGCAATAATCTGGAAAAACAGTTCCGCAGCGATCTGCCGTCATGGACAGGACACGAGAAAAACTACGGCTATATACTTGATTAATAACAAAGAAATGGCCATGACCTTGAAAGGAATAACAAAGATGAAAAAAACACTTTTAACAACATGTATGGTTCTAGCGCTTGGCGCATGCGATCACGGCTGGATGTATGAAAGCTCAACAATCGTAAACGACAAACCAGCTCTTGTAGATGTGCAGGATGTTGAGCGCTACCCAAGTCTAAAACTATCGGCCAATACATTAGACCACATTGCGGGGCGTTATCACGATATGGGAGCACCATCTTTAAAAATGACGGCTATTTATGATCCGTCGAAAGATCCGCATTTTTGTGATGAACCTAAAGTAAACAGCGTTAAATATGGCCTGCGCAATCGCGGCGTAAGCAAAATTGTCATTGATAAAATGCCTGTTGAGGGCGCAAGATCGCAACTACTCCTCAACTATGAAGGCTTGGAACTTGTCGAAGCCGAACAATGCCGCGGACAAGTTATTCCCGGCATGGACGGCACAAGCACAGACAATAATATGGATTACAGTCTTGGCTGTAGCATGAACCGTCATATGATCGCCCAAATTGCCAACCCTGAACACGCGCAAGGTGTCGCAGGCCTCAGCGGTGACAGCATGACAGGCGAGCGCGCCGCCAATATCTTAAACGGCCATAACGGTACGGATGAGCCAATGGACTACATTCCTGGCTACACGCTTTCTGATATCGGCCAGAGCGCAGAGTAGGAGGGAGAAGAAATCTATGAGCTTTAACGCCTTACTACCTAGCGCTAAAATTGCGGTCTTTACGCAAGATAACCAGACCAAAGACGTCATGGCATCCTTGGATGGAGACTGGCGCTTTGCCCGCGTTGAGTTTGATATCCAAATTGGCGATGTCGAGACCGCGACCACGCATTATGAAAGTGAACGCTCTCCTGACCTACTCATTATTCAAACGAAAGACATTGGTGAAGGCTTTTTAGCCCAACTCGAAAAGCTTGCTGAGCGATGCCAGCAAGGCACAGATTGCGTTGTCATCGGGCCGGTCAATGACGTACCGCTTTATCGCCAGCTCACGCAAATGGGCATCAGCGACTACATGGTTGCACCGATAGAACACGACGACATTTTATCGACTATTGCCTCTGCTCTACTTGTTAAACATGGACAGCAAGATAGCCAGCTCATCACCGTTTTAGGTACAAAAGGCGGTGTCGGCGCAACATCAATTGCACAGCTGACAGCCGAAGGCTTATCACAACGCGCAGGTCAGAAAACACTCCTTTTAGATGCGGCAGGCGCATGGAGCACTCTTCCCGTGTGGATGGGATATGAGCCTAGCGTCTCCCTCAAAGAACTCGCCATGGCCGCACAGAAAAAAGACGAAGACACCTTGGAGCGNATCATCGTAACGGTNAAAGACCACCTATCNGTCGCCAGNACAGGGGCACAAAAACTCATGGATAGCGAACTCACCACTGAAGAGTTCGAGTCTATATTAAACTATGTCATGCCGCGCTTCCCTTATGTCGTTGTCGATGTATCAAGTGCCAGCGCTGATATCCGTAAGCTTGCCATCCAACGCGCAGAGAAAACACTGATTGTAACAGAACCTAATATCGGCGGCTTACGCGTTGCCAAATCCCTAATCGGTGAGTTGAAAGACCTACATGGCGGCACAGGCGCCCATGTCATCATAAACAAGACAGGCGCCAATAAAGAGGCCGAAATATCCAGCGGTGACATCAAAGCCGCCCTTGATCAAGAGCCGCTATGGACTATGGCATCGGAACCAAAATTAATGAGCCAGCGCGACCTGCAAGACAAACGTTTTTGCGATCTGGATGAAGGAAAAGCACTCGCTGATAGTTTGTGCCACGCCCTCTACCCATCACTGATTGGCGAGCCAGAACAAAAACAAGGGCTTCTAGCAAAGCTCGGTTTTTAATTCAAAGGAGATTATAGATTATGTTTGGTAAAAAAGGGGCTGATCTGGACGTTTTAGATAAAAAGCCAGATGCACCAAAGCCCAAAGAAAAGAAAGAGGAAGTAACGCCCCCTGCTCCTGAACCCGAAGTACAGGAAGCAAAAGTCGAGGCCAAACCTGCCGCCGCTGGCACAGAAGAGCAGATCGAGAACAAAACGATTGAAGATTTAAAACCAGCCAAGCCATCCAGCTTTGAAGAAGCTGATAGCCGCACCGACGACATACCAAAAGAAGACAATGGCGGAAGCGTGCGCATAAGACGNGCNAGAACCCGNATNTGGGCCGATNTGCGCGACGGAATAGACTTGCAATCCCTCGCCCGCATGGAGCAAAAAGAAGCCAGCGAAGAAATCCAATCTGCCGTCGAAGAAATCGTACGCTTTCGCGGGCTCGACCTCAGCCAGACAGAGATTAAATCCATTGCCAAAGAATGCGTGGACGATATGCTGGGCTTTGGCCCATTAGAGAGCCTCCTCGCTCGTGACGATATAGCCGACATCATGGTCAACGGCCCTGACACCACCTATATAGAGGTGAATGGTAAGATTGAGCGTGCCAATATCTCTTTCCGAGACAATCATCACCTAACAACCATATGTCAGCGCATCGTGAGCGCCATTGGCCGCCGCGTTGATGAAAGCTCTCC
>PALX01000005.1 GCA_002710775.1 Micavibrio sp.
TGTTGTGATACCTTTGACATCAAAAACATCTGGATGCGCCAGCATGAGCGTAATCGCCCATAAATCGTCACCGCCCATATCACCGTCATAAATTACTGGTATTTTTTTCATGGCGTTGTTATAGCAAATAAATATGAAAAATACACTAAAAAAATACCCCGCCAGAAGAAGCGGGGCATAATCGATAATTTAAATTAGTGAATGCGTTTATTCAGCTGCAGAGCCAAGGCTTTCTTCGGCCTCATTGGCTGCTTTTGACTTACCGTAATTACCGGCGAAAAGATCATCAGAGAATACTTCTTCCCATGAGCCTTGTGTCGAAGCTTTCGCATATTCAGTCGCACGGTTTTCAAAGAAGTTTGTGTGCTCAGCACCGTTCAACATCTGATCCATCCATGGAAGAGGGTTCTTTTCGATGTTATACATCGGCTCAAGATTGAGCTGTTGCAAACGGCGGTCTGCAATATAACGAATATATTGTTTAATCTCTTCTGCAGATGTGCCCTCAATCGGGCCCATTTCAAAAGCAAGATTAATAAAGGCATCTTCATGGCTTACGATTGTTGCACAACATTCGCGAATTTCGCCTTTAAGTTCATCATCCCAAATGTCTTTGTTTTCGTTAATGAAGGCATTAAAGAGCTTGATCATGGATAGGCAGTGCAATGTCTCATCACGCACAGACCATGTTACGATCTGTCCCATACCTTTCATTTTGTTGAAACGTGGGAAGTTCATCAAAATCGCGAAAGAGGCAAAGAGCTGAAGGCCCTCTGTGAATGCACCGAACATTGCCATTGTTTTTGCGATATCGCGGCGAGAGCTCATATTCGCGCCTTGCATATAATCATATTTGTCTTTCATTTCCTTATATTCCATGAAAGCGGAATATTCAGTTTCAGGCATACCAATCGTATCAAGCAGGTGCGAATAGGCGGCAATGTGAATGGTTTCGATATTTGAAAAAGCAGAAAGCATCATGTTGACTTCCACTGGGCCAAATACTTGAGAATATTGCTTCATGTAACAGTTATTCACTTCCACATCGGCTTGCGTGAAAAAGCGGAAAATTTGTGTAACCAGATTTTTTTCTGCCGGTGTCAGGTTTTTACGCCAGTCACGTACATCTTCGGCCAAAGGCACTTCTTCTGGTAACCAGTGAATACGTTGCTGTGTCAACCATGCTTCATAACACCATGGGTACAAGAACGGTTTATAAACATGACGTTCTTTGAGCAGGTTAGATTTCCCATATCCCTCATCATTTTTGGTTTGTGTAGCAGTCTGTGTCATGTTTTTCTCCTATTTCTTCTTCTTGTATTTAACTTAAGACCTAAACCCATAAAGAACACGAAGATTCTTGAGTCTTACTCCAGATTCTTGTGTAGAAGTTCAGCTTAAGTGATTCGCATAGGCGGTCCACTACATCTTGTGTCATAAAGGGTAAAAAAAACACAATATATTGTGTTTTTAGGAAAAAAATCATGTATAATGGTCTTATGAGTAAAAAAATAAAAAAGACATATAAAGTTGATGATTTGCCACGCGGCCATCATCTTCTCAAAACAAGAGATGGTACAATGTATCTATGCGTAGCGTCTCCAGATGGGGAAGTTACGTTTACCCGCGGCGAATGCAAAGGAAAAACATTCCATGTACTGGGCAAAACGCGCTCAGCGTCCGAGGTAAAAGCCGCTGATGTGGTTAGAAAAATGCGTCGTATTATGGCAATACGGGCGCACAAGCTCAGGGAATTTGGCCTTCGCGGGCGTCGTTTCGCGGGGTAATTTACTCAAAAACACTCGTAAATAGCATTTCTCAAGCAGATATTCCTATTTTTCACCCTTACTATTATGTATAATATAAGGGTGATGAGTAAAACTGTATTAGATATATTGCAGATAGATAAACTCACCCAGAGCGGTACCCATATCATGGACACTGAAAAGGGAAGTTTTATGGTGTCGACGGCATTAAACGGGGATGTTTCGTTTACCCCCGGCATACGCAAAAAGAATGAGTTTCATGTCACGGGGAAGCCGATCTTGGGGACATCTAATTTTCAGACACAGCAAATGGTTCTCCAAATGCGGGATCGTTTGAAAGAGCCGCCAAAAAAGCGCGGTATTTTAGGATGGTTCGGCTTGTAGTTTAGGCTGAAATTTTTTCAATATGATTAAGGATATTCTGAGCCGCGTCCCGTGGTGTCAAGCCAGTAACATCAAGCGTTAACTCATTCGGATGTCCTGTCATCATTGTCTCATAGGCGGATATTTCATCAACGAGATCGGGGCAGGTTGCTTTCATGCCGAGATCACGGTCTTCCGTGCTGATTCTTTTTTTATGTTCTGATGTTTCACATAGGATGCGGACAGGTACATATGTCCCTTCAAGTTTTTCGAAATAGCTTTCCATCCATTTATAAAATTCGGTTTCATCTTCGTTGTCATGAATAAGGTAGTTCGTGAAGATATAGCTGAAATCACGATTGCCAATATCAACCATTGTCTCCATGGCGATCTTCCGAATATCGTGAGCGGCGTCCCAAATCTTTTCTGGTAACGTTGTCTTTCCATCAACGCGGACAAAAGGAAAAACAAGATTGTTGATCATATGTCCGTCAATCATACGGAAATTTGGATGCTTCGCTAGCTCAAGGCCGATTGTTTTTTTCCCAACACCGGGCTTGCCGATCAAATAGACAACAGTATTTTTGTAAATGTTCATTCTCAAAAGCTTATAGTAATAAAACGGCATCATCATTAAAAAATTCTTGCTATAGGCGCGGACATTCCTGTAAGTATTTTTTATGGAAAAAGATAGTCTTGCATTCTACGAATTAGTTGGAAAATTAAAGAGCCTCCCGCGTGCAGGTTGGGTGAGGCGCGGTATTCCAAATCCGGAAACAGTTGCGGAGCATATGTATCGTTCACAATTCATCGCGTATGACCTAGCGGTTGAGTTAGGGGCAGATCCACAGCGTTGTTCGAATATGATGATGGTGCACGATTTACCAGAGGCTCTGGCTGGTGACATTACACCTCACTGCGGCGTTAGTAAGGAAGAAAAAGCGCGTAAGGAGATTGAAGCGGCTGTTTACTTGGCGGGTCTTAGTGGCAACAACGACTACTTTGAGCTTTTCATGGAGTACGAAAGAAAAGAAACACTTTGCGCACAAATCTGTAATGACGCGGATAAGTTAGAATGTCTTGTTCAGGCATTAGAATATGCAAAGCAATATCCTACGAAGGCGAAAGTACTTGAAGATTTTTGGCCTTATAGTCAGGGCAAACTTATGACTGAACCAGGAAAAAGAATGTTTGCGAAACTGGTGACCAGAAAACAGAATTTGCCAAGAACATTTGGTAGAACTCCATCATAAAAAAACGCCCCTCCGTTTGGATAGGGCGTTTTTCGTTGTCTTGCGACTGTCATATTACTGACAGCTGAGACACTCCTCATATTTCGGTGGCTCTTGCGGTGTTTCCGCAGATGATCTCTTCCAGCTCGCATCTGATTCAGCGCGCTGAATTGATTTAGAGCGGCAGTAGTAAAGCGACTTAACGCCTTTTTTCCATGCCATGTAGTGAATTTCGTGAAGGTCTTTCTTGTGCACATCAGCAGGCAAGAAAACGTTCAATGATTGTGCCTGACAGATAAAGTCTGCGCGGTCACCGGCATGCTCGATCAACCATCTTTGGTCAATTTCGAAAGCTGTCTTGAAGACGTCTTTTTCTTCGTCTGTTAGAATCTCGAGGTGCTGAACAGATCCTTCATTGGTGAAGACTGAGCTCCAAACATCTTCAATCTCTTCTTCAGACAAGCCTTTTTCTTCCAAAAGATTCTGAAGGTATTTATTTTTAACAGCAAAAGAACCTGAGAGGGTTTTATGTGTATAAGCGTTTGCCGCGATTGGTTCGATACCTGGTGATGTACCGCCACAAATAATCGAGATAGATGCTGTTGGTGCAATCGCCATTTTGTTTGAGAAACGCTCCATCACACCGTAATCAGCCGCATCAGGACATGGCCCTTTTTCATGGGCAAGCTTGATAGACGCATCATCTGCCTGACGTTTGATGTGTTGGAAAATACGGCGGTTCCATACTTTCGCCATTACTGATTCCATTGGAATCATTTTTGATTGGTAGAAAGAGTGTAGACCCATAACACCAAGACCAACAGAACGCTCGCGCATCGCTGCATATTTAGCGTTACGGAAATCATCCGGTGCTTTCTTGATGAAATCATCCAAGACATTATCAAGCATACGCATGATGTCTTCGATGAATGTTGGGTGGTCTTGCCACTCGTCAAACTTCTCAACGTTGACAGAAGATAGACAGCAAACAGCCGTTCTTTCTTTACCATCAGGGTCAACACCTGTTGGCAGGGTGATTTCTGAACAAAGGTTAGACATCTTCACATTCAAACCAGCCATTTTGTGGTGGTCAGGAATCGCTTTGTTCACGTGGTCGATGTTCAAGATGTATGGTTCGCCTGTTTCAATACGTGTTGTGAGCAAGCGGATCCATAGGTCACGCGCTTTCACACGGTCAATAACAGAGTTATCATAAGGTGAACGTAGCGCCCATTCATCATCTGTTTCAACAGCACGCATAAATGAGTCGTTAACGACAACACCGTGGTGCAAGTTAAGCGCTTTACGATTCGGGTCACCACCCGTTGGACGGCGTAGTTCGATAAATTCTTCAATCTCTGGGTGCCAGATCGGCAAGTAAACAGCGGCAGATCCACGGCGTAGAGAGCCTTGAGAGATTGCCAATGTCAACGAGTCCATTACGCGGATGAACGGGATGATCCCTGATGTCTTACCATTGCGGCCAACTTTTTCACCAATTGAACGGATGTTACCCCAGTAAGACCCAATACCGCCGCCGCGTGCGGCCAGCCATACATTCTCATTCCATAGATCAGCGATGCCGTTTAATGAATCCTGACATTCATTCAAGAAACATGAGATCGGTAGGCCGCGGCTTGTACCGCCATTTGAAAGGACAGGGGTCGATGGCATGAACCATAGATTTGACATGTAATCATAGAGACGCTGTGCGTGCGCATCGTCATCACCATATGTACGCGCAACACGCGCAAACAGATCTTGATATTGCTCTTCAGGCATAAGGTAACGGTCTGTGAGGGTCGCCTTACCAAATTGCGTCAGATTCTCATCACGCGCTGTATCAATTTTGATACGTGGTCCTGCCTCTTTTTGAACAACATCAAACATGTCAATATACTCCTATTCCGCTCACCCCTTGAATTGAGCAGTTTGTTATTATTATTTTATAATACGATGGCGTGTTTTTGATTAAAAAACACAATTTGTAGTAGCTCGTACAATTTAAGCCTACTATATATCGTGGCCCGCGCAATAGAAAAAAATTCCTATTGTGAGTCTTCCACAGGGGGAATAAGTCAAAATTTTGTATAAAAATCAGGCATATGTGGGCGCCAAAATTTTTTTATACACGGTGTGGGAAAAACAAATTTTTTTTGTCTGATTTTTCCAAAACACAATATCTAGTGACGGAATAGGATTTCTATCCCAAATATAGCGATTTTATTCTGTCTGTTTTAGCGAATCGCCCGAATCAATCCCGAATCGATTCGTTTTTTACTATCTGCTGCGGTGCTATTGTCATCAGCGCCATTGAGCCGGATATCTTTTGCGTGTTCAAATAAAGGCTGTGCTTGTTCCATGTGGCACAAGGAGGCAAACCCTTGCGCTGGCCCAAAAAGCAGAAGATAGGGGTCGCCTTGAATAGAAATACAGATTTTAATCTTAGCGATATAAAATGGTTCCCATAAAGCGGCTTTGATGTCCTCGATATCCAGATGGGTAGAATGGCTGAACTCAACAGCAATATTAAGCGTGCCGTCGCTACTATTCGTAGCGAGCATAGATAAGCGGTGCATTTGTTTTTGAATATGGGGTAATTCCATAAAGGATGATTACAAAGAAGGTGGGTGCTATGTCAAATAGATTTACGCATAATGGTGTTGAGTGATCCAAATCCCATTTTCTTATACAGGCCAAGTGCCGCATCGTTATTCGTGTAGACATTGAGCATAACTTGTTGGCACTGCCCATGCTCTTTGGCGTAAGAAATCATTTCCGCTAAAGCTTTTTGTCCAAAGCCTTTGCCGCGATGCTCCGGAAGAATGTCTATATAATGAAGATAGACAACATGTTCATTGAAATCCTGTTCGAAAGAGAACCATATATGACCGACTTTTTGTTTTTTCTCCGATAGGTGAAAGAAGTAATAATTCGGGGTGTCTTGGCCATCACGGAGCACAAACCTGATTTTGTCTTTAGCAATGCCAAGTGTTTCTTCATTCTTTGGCAAGCCATAGGCGTCGGCAATCTGATCGGCAAATAGCGGGATCAAATGATCGATATAGTCTTTGTGCTCCTCGGAGGTCATCTTTAAGAATTTCATGAGCTTAGTGTAGAATATCTATGCGTTATTGTCAGCATGCTATATGAAGCCTTTTTCTTTTCGCTTCTCATTTTGTCGGCGAAGCAGTTAGGCTGTTTCTTATGTCTATGAAGAATTTTTTATATCGCTCCCTTATTGCACCCTTCACGTCGGTGGAGCGTAGTATCCTTTATCTATGTACATTTTTTGGGCAGTTTGGCTTTACAGGCTTGCTTGTCTACTTCGCATTTGACCTTGCCTCTATGGACTTAAAAGCCGTTCTAGGATTTTTCAGCGGTAAGTTCATTTTCTCTAATCTGTTTTTCCTTCCCATGCTGTTCATCATCGTACAGCGGAGTAAAACACCGCTTGTCTTCATGGCGCTGGTTATAACGCAGTTATTGGCGATGGCGGCGTTGTTCTACAATAAAGACCTTTTTAATTCAGGCATTTTTGGCGATACTTTCTTCGTTGGGGTTATTCTGTCTTTTGTAACAGAGCCTTTCTGGGTTATTTATCATTATCTGATGCTCAAATTAACCTCGGCAGAGAATCGCGGTCATGAAGTAAGCGTTGCAGAGTTAGGCTTGCAAATAGGCTCAGCCGTTGGTGCTTTGGGTGCAGGTATGATGCTTACCTTTATGCCTGGCTACATCTTTCCGATCTTTGCTGGGTTTTTAATGATCGTACCGACATCCTTGTTGAGTATTTTAAGTACGCAAAATTTTGAACCGCCATCTGCCGCTGAAGCCCAGACATCTTTTTTAGCGCCCTACATTGTGTTATTCCAGCAATGGCGTTTATCTTTGGCGACTATTATGCAGGGCGTACTGGAAGGTCTGACGGTCTATTATGCGCCTTTATGGATGAAGCTGTTGGGTTTTTCTGCGATCATTATGAGTTCTTTGACATCGGCCAAACTTATCGCCCGTATTTTGATCAGCCCTCTAACAGGTCATTTATTTGAAAAGAAAAACCGCGAAGAATTAAAGCTGGGATCGGCTATCTATATCATCAGTTGGTTGCCATGGCTTGTGCTGTCAAATGCCGTGTCTTTTATTATCTCTTCCGTCCTGTGGTCACTTTATAACCACCTTATAAAAGTCGGATTGGATGGACGTTGGTATGACAATCAGACGATGGACGGTATGGCGACAAGGGAAGTTGCAATGGGTATTGGCCGTGTTCTGGCGCTGTTGACTGTGGCACCGCTGATTATTATATCGCCCTTTATATTCTTCATCGGCGCGATTGGCGCTGGGTTTGTCTTTTTAGCGACGAGCTATGTGCTGAAGAAATAAGCAACAGATTTTTAAAGCGAGGTAAGATGGAGTTCTCATCTTTTTTAAGAAAGTCATTTATTGATCCGTTTATGTCGTTGGCCCTGTTTCTGGTTATCGCAAATCTTGTTAAAGCACAATAAAGCAATTTAATTCTGCGTCGCTTTTTCAGAGCGAAGCAATTATCATAGGGCGCATGTCTATAAAGACCTTTTTATACAAGTCTTTACTTGCGCCCTTTACCTCGCCTGAGCGAGCGCTCTTATATATATGCGCGTTTCTGGGCGCATTTGGTTCTTACGGCCTGCTGATTTATCTGGCCTTTGACTATACACAGGCAAATCTTAGCCCTGTTATTAGCTTCTTTATGAGCAAGATCGTTGTGTCGCATATCATCATTGCGCCAGCTATTCTTATCTTTATTCGCCGCTATCTGAATGCGCAGGTTTTTGGCGGCCTCAATATAATGCAGTGGATTGGTATGATCGGCTTGGTCTTTACCATGACCGCGATTGATACGAGTGACCCACTCGACACCTTTATGATCGGTCTGGTGATTTCAATGATCACAGAGCCGTTTTTTGCGGTTTACCAAATGATGATGATTCGCCTGACAACGGATGAAAATCGCGGGCATGAAGTCAGTATGGCGGAGCTTTGTCTTAAAGTGGGTATTGTGTCAGGGAGTATTGCTGCCGGGCTAATGCTGACATTCTTTCCGGGTATCGTTTTCTTGATATTTGCGGCGATGTGCCTGATTGTACCGACCTTTATTCTGGCTGTGATGTTTATCCAGACTCAGAATATGGATGATAAAGACAGTGTGATGGAACGGGCAGGTATGCCGATGGAAACCAAAGGCACCGTTTTAGTCGCGGATAAATCCGTGTCTTTTCTGGCGCCTTTTAAGTTATTGTTCAAAGACGTGCCAATGGCGCTACTGACAATCTTGCAAGGCGGTATGTCGGCTTTGGTCACGATTTACGCCCCTATATGGCTTAAAGTATTAGGTTTCTCGGCATTGGCGACTTCTATGGTACTGGGGATGCAAATTACGGCGCGCTTTTTGGTTGGCCCATTTACAGGCTGGTTGTATGAAAAAGGCAAAGGACAGGAATTGTTCCTCGCATCGGCTATTTTTAGCGTGAGCTGGCTCCTTTGGATTGTACTGCCTTATGCGGCGGCGTTTACGGGGGCCGTCATTTTATGGGCGATTTATACGCATATGATGAATGTCGGTTTAGACGGGCGATGGTATGCGGGTAAAACCTTAGAAGGTATGGCTTGCCGTGAAGTTTGCTTTGGGATAGGTCGTTTAGCCTTGCTGGTGATTTTGATTCCGCTGCTGGCGTTACCGGCTTTCGTTTTCTTTTTATCGTCGATGGCTGTTGGGATTGTGTTTATCGTGATCGCTTTTGCATTCGATAGCGAACGTAATGTTACGAAATAAAAAGCAGGGTAGGAACACTAGTGTTTTTCAGCAATATAACGGGATTCAGTACTGGGCACTTCACCGACATAGCTTTCTTGCATAAAAGTGGCCAGCGCTTTCATATCTTTTGCATGGAGGCATAACGCTATCTCAATTTTTGCCAGGGCGGCGGAGAGAGTCATATATAAAGGCACAACGCCTTGTTCAATCATTTTATGCGCCGAGACATAAGTGGCGCGCAGTTCTGCATTGACGGGGCTGACAACAAAGACAGGCATGTTTTTCTTTTTCGCAATCGGCATGATGGCTTCAAAGATGGGCTCATATACCGTATTACCGCCATAGGAATATAAGATGACAGCTTTGATCTGCTCATCGGTGACTTGCCGCGCGATGGTGTCCGGACACAGACCCAAATGTGATTTTACAACAAGCGTGTGACTGTAATCACCGTTCCAAATACGCGGGGCGAATATTTCACTGCGTTTCGGTTTTAGCCATCCGGCGAGTTTGATTGGATAGTCAAGGCGGTTAAACCGCGCAACATATTTATGGAGCGGCGCTTCAAAGGCATTGGCTTGCGAGTCGTCTATTTTTTCTGAAGATGTACCAAGGACAGCCATGTCACCCATTACCACAACAACCTCGGCCATATTGTTTTCATATAGCGCTTCGAGCGTATATAGAGCATTGCGTAGATTGGTCGCCGCATCATTAATCGGTTCTTGTATTGGTTTTTGCGCCCCTGTGAAGCATACAGAAAACGGAAGACCTTGGCCCATCATCAATGAAACAGCGGCGGAAGAATAGGTCATTGTATCCGTGCCGTGAAGCACAAGGAAGCCGGCGATATGGATATCAATATTTTGCCAAATATAGCTCAGGCAAATCACCAGATCGCGCGTATGGCTGTAATTCATTTGTGAGCTGTCGATGGAAAAAGCGTCAAAGCCTTTGACAAGGAAGTGTTCTTTAAGCTGGGGACTGGCGTGATCCATAACGCCCTCAAAGTTTAAGTCCGGCACCCATTGGCCATCATCTGTGATGCGCATGGCAACCGTACCACCCGTACCGATAGCAACAACAACTTTTCGTGAGCCGACATCATTGAGGCGGATATCATTAAGCGCGGCGACAAAGTCTTCTAAGTCTTTGGCTGAGACATGGCTCAGTTTTGAAAGGTCAGTAGCATCGTGTAATTTGCGCATGGGTATACTCTATAGGCCCTCTATAACCATTTTAGCAAGCGGAAGATCCACAATAAAAGGGCTGAGAAAGCAACACATAATCCGCAGACAATCCAAAAGGCGAGATCATATTCAGCGCCCGGCATGCCGCCGACATTAATGCCGAGAAGGCCTGTTAGGAATCCTAGTGGTAGAAAAATTGCGGCGATGATGGAAAGGACATACATGTTTTTATTCATGCGGTCCGCCAAAGCGTTGGCAAGTTCGTCTTTGATAATTTGTGAGCGCTCGCGTATGGCGTCCAGTTCTTCGACATAGCGGGTCAGGCGATCTTGGTTCTCTTGTAGTTGACGGCGGTGTTTTTCATCAAGCCAGCGAATATTGGATGTACGCAGATAGGAGATAATGTCTTTTTGAGGGGCGATATAGCGGCGAAGCTCAATCGTTTGTTTGCGAATATCGACGATTTCCTGCCGTTCGCTTGTATCAGGATTGTCGAGCACTCGCTCTTCGATATCGTCTGCGTGTTGGTCCAGATCAACCAATGTTGGTTCCATGCGCTGGAATAAACGTGTGGTTAAAGAGACAAGGAAATCCGCCGCATTTTTCGGGCCGCCCCCTGTTTCCATTTGCTGATGGATATCTTGTACGGCACGCAATTTACGACGGCGAATAGTGATAATGCGTTGGCTGTCGATCCACATACGGATCGAGATCATATCCTCTGGCTTGGCATCTTCGTTCAAGTTAACGCCGCGCAGGATCAATAAAGCGCCGTCTTTGTGTTCCATGAGGCGGGGTCTTGTTTCTTCCGCAAGCAAGGCATCCAAAACGAGATCATCCAGATAATCTACATGTTCACCGAGCCATTCACGGACACCGGGTTGTGTAGCATCCAAATGAACCCAAGCGAGGGCTTTATCTTCTAGCTTCTGGGCAATGACTTTTTCATCGGTGAGCGGAACATTCTTGCCCTTCACATCAAACTCATACGAAAAAACGATAAAGTCAGGCAGACTCATTATAGTTTCTCTCCTCTGATCAGGCTCGGTAAGTCGCCCATCTGTCCCATGGCCTGATGCATAAACATTTTTTTGGCGGGTTTTGTTAGACGAACAAGTTCTAGACCGAAATTGCGTAGGGCTTTAACCCCAGGGATCTTATTTGAGAACAGACGATTGAGCGCGTCGGTGGCGATGCCCATCATGCGGTTGTCTTTTTTGCGCCAGCGCTCATATTTTTCCAAAATTTCAGGAGAGCCGAAATCAATGCCTATGGCACGTGCATCGTGGCACAGTTCAATAATAGCGGCCACATCCCGTAGTGACATGTTCAGGCCCTGTCCGGCAATCGGATGCATGGCATGTGCAGCTTCGGCGATCAGGGCACAGCGTGTACCGATATAACGGTCTGCATGCATATAGCGCAGCGGATAGGCAAAGCGCTTGCTTGTTTTTGTGACAGTGCCGAAGTAATCACCAAAACGCTCTTGAACGGCGGCGCGGAAAACAGTGTCGCTGGCATTCATAAAAGCGGAATCGCCATGCTCAGACCAGACAACGGAAGAACGGTGTGTGCTGTCCGGTGCATCTGTCATAGGCAAAATAGCGAAAGGCCCATCGGCACGGAAGTGCTCGACAGCGATATTATCATGCGGTTTGTCGTGATAGGCCATAAAGACAATCGCTGTCTGGCCATAATCCCACGCTTTACATGAGATATCCAGCGCGTTTCGAACGGTAGAGTTGCGGCCATCGGCACCGATAAGAAGTTTTCCTGTATAGCGCTTTCCTGTACTTGTTGTAATCGCGGCATAGTCATTATGAAATTCGAAGTCAGTCGCGGCAGTGCCGTCCATATGATCTAAATTCTTTGTTTTTTGCGCGCTTCTAATAAGATGTTGGCGAAGTTCAAGATTATCGACGATCCAGCCGAATGTTTTGCCGTTCACTTCCTTTGATAAAAATGTCAACAAAGTTGGTGCCGAACTGTCTTTAATATGAATGTCTTTAATTGGACAAGCATCTTTGGCCATGCCGTCCCATAGACCGCCGAGGGTCAGAAGCTGTTTAGATCCATATGATATCGCCGTCGTTCGGCCATCATTATCGGCGTTAAGTGCGTCTTCAGTCTTTTGGATGTCGACACACAGCGTTTTGAAATCGTGTTTGGCGAATATAATGGCGGCTGTTAATCCTGCCAATCCGCCCCCGCTAATAATGATGTCATAGTCTGTTTTCATGGTCTTAACTATATAGCGCAAACACAGAATTTAAAAACAGATAATTAAAAGTTTGACAGAATCATTTGTTTTTTATAAACGAGCGGAAGAGAAATTTTTTCAAACAATAAAGGACGATATATGACAGCGATAGCTCAGCCTGCGGCGGTGTCGGCACCAGCCATTGTAGTAAACGAAATTCCACGTGAGGTGGCGAGTATTTTTCTGGGCGTGAAGACAGATGACCGCGCCCGCTTGCAAACATTTCTGGCGATGGCGGTAGTCCGTTATAGAGAAGCCATTGGCGAGCCTGAGATGGGTGATCTTGAAGTGCTTGTACGCATGCAATCAGATTTTGCACGTAGAAATATGTTTACGACAAGAACGCAACGCGAAGTTTTGGCAACGCGTGTGAGCGAACTTTCGATGCAAAGAAAGTTAGAGAAATAAGAAATTTTAGAGGGTGTAAAAAAGCTGGCTCATGGCCAGCTTTTTTTATTCTGTTATAGATTGTTTCAATCTTTACGATACAGGAGCGTCTACTTTTGCCGGTAAGTCAGCCGCAACAGGGTCGTCATCGAGCATCTCAATCATGCCGCCTGGTTGGATAGCGAAGTTGGCAATGAATAGTGCGTTCGAGTAATAAACAATACCGTCACACATGTAAAAGCCTTCATCATTCTTGCCTTCATATGTCGCAGGGCGAATAACGCCTTCGATTACTTTGAGTGACGCATCATCAAGCTTGTCTTTAGGCAAGTGCGGGTTATCCATATCCTCAACAATCAGGAAAGGCCCTTCCTCGCCGCGAACGAAGAAACAGAAGAAACGGAGATAATCCAAGATATTTTCTTCGTTAAGTTTAATCGGTGCAACTTCGTTCACTTCATGGATGGGAGGAGATGTACCGTTGAGACGGTAAAGCTGTCCTTCGCGCACGAGGTAGTAAACCGTCAAATGCGCTGGATCCCAGCTAGAATCTTTCACGCGGATCATTGCGATATTTTCATAGAATGGCAGTGAGCGCCACGCTACATCTGTTGTTTCCATTGTCGCTTTATGTTTGCCATCAATCGGGTCGACTTGCTCAATAAAGCCTTCCTTTTCATCGCCGGAAACTGTAATCCAATTATTATCTACATACATAAGTTATTACCCTTTATTCGCCTAGCGGCGGTTACTGCATCAATATATGCGATTGCTATTCATAGATAAACCCCCTTATTTACCTATACCCGTCACAAAAGGTTTACCTCAAAAACCTTAGCGAAAGTTTAAGAATTTTTATAAGGGTGTACTTTTTCTTGTGATATGGGCCGCATTTTGTTCAGGCGTAGCTGGCCTAATTTGTGCCACCCTATTTTGCATAGCAGTTAAGAATGGTTTTGCTTCTAAAGGTCGCCCTGTTGCTTGTGTGAAGAGTTCGTCATAGCTAAGTAAAGAGCCTCTGGAATGGATATTTTTTCTTAGCCAGTTAAAAAGCGTATCAAAATTTCCTTCTCTTAACTCATCTTGAATTTCGGGATGCTGGTTCTGCGCTGCTTCAAAAAGCTGGAAGGCACCGATCTGTCCCAAAGCATAAGACGGGAAATAGCCAATAGACCCATACGGCCAATGAACATCTTGCATATGACCCTCAGCAGGGTTTGACGGTGTGATGCCCAACAGATCTTGCATAGCGTCGTTCCACATTTGCGGAATATCATCGACGCTGGCTTTGCCGTTGATGATGTCTCGTTCAATGTTATAGCGGACAATGATATGGGCAGGATAAGTCATGTCATCAGCGTGTACGCGAATGAATGAAGGTGTTGTCTTGTTCATTAATTTGAATAAATTATGAGCATCAAGAGCGGGGTCATCGGGAAGACCAAAAACTTCACGGGCCAGTGTCTCTAGATATTCGCAGAACGCCATAGACTTCATCGCAACTTTTTCAAAAATCATGGATTGTGTTTCATGGACGGACATACCAAAGAACTCACCGGCAGGCTGGTTATCAAACTCCTCTGGAAGACCTTGCAGATAAATAGCGTGACCTGCCTCATGCATGGCGGCCATTAATGTTTGCAAGAAATCTGCTTGTCGCCATACGGAGATGCGGGCATCTTGCCCATTACCAGAGGTGTTGGGGTGGCCTTCTACCCAATCTATACGGCCTTTGTTCAAATCGTACCCCATGCTTTCAACAATATGTGTGCATAGCTCTATTTGTTTTTCCATGGGGAACTTACGCCACAATATGTTCGTTTGCTCGGCTTTAATTTGTTCTTCTGTTTTGTCTTCAGTGTCAATGTCACCATACAGGGCTATAGCAGGGCTTTCTTCTTGATACTGTGTCGCAGTCTCAATAATGCCCGGCAAAGATTTGCTGAGTTCATCAAACACGTGATCAATCAGTGTAGGGTCAATTGTAGGTGAGTAGTAGCTTAGGAGCGGCTCATATGGCGTGTCCATGCCAAGCGCGGCTTGTTTATAATGGGCGGCTTGTGTTTGCAGGTCAAAAGCGCGTTGGTAAAAAGGCTTCATATTTGCCCAATCACCTTTCTTGCTATCTGTATTGTGCTTCTGGCGGCCTTGCATTCTGGCGCTGTTTATTTCTTCTACAAGCGCTTCTGGCATGCAGGACTCTGTAATCCAGTAGGCATGCATCAAAGACAGGTTTTTTTGGTCGTCTGGAGAGAGGTATTTTCTTTCCTCTTCCGCCTGATCGAGCAGTGTCTTTACGGCATCGCCTGTAACCTTACTGTGACCGATTTTTGAAATAAGACCGATGACGCGACTTCGCTGATCTCCACTGCCAGGTGCCATAACTGTTTGTGCGTCTCTTAGGAGGACAGAATGGGCGGCGCCAAGAAGATTCATTTCCTCAAATCTTTGTTTAAGTTCGTTATAGGCAGGCGTTTGTGTCGTGGTTTGCGTCATAAATCCTCTTATTTTCAAATGCGGAAGAGCTATACATCTCTAGCAATGCATTATGGAAAAATCAAGAAGAAGTTTCGTTTTTTGGTTGCTGTGTAACTGTATATTGATTATTGAATATTTGCACGGTAGGCATATACTGTTGCCGATGCATTAAAAATGAAGAAGAAC
This sequence comes from Micavibrio sp., assembly GCA_002710775.1. Classification (GTDB taxonomy): domain Bacteria; phylum Pseudomonadota; class Alphaproteobacteria; order Micavibrionales; family UBA9664; genus UBA9664. The sequence continues at coordinate 15,660 of PALX01000005.1, forward strand.
GAATTATGCTTAAAATCTTATTATCTGCTTTTGTTTTAATTTTAGGGACAGCCTTTCCGGCACTGGCGCAAGCGCCGCACGATTGGGGTGTAACCTTACAGGAGCCAGCGTCTCCGACTATGGAGCGCCTGTCTGATTTTCACACTATGCTTTTATATATCATCACAGGCATTGTGATTTTTGTATCGGCGCTTTTACTTTTTGTAATTATTCGTTTTAACAAACGTGCCAACCCAGAGCCGAAAAAGTTCAGCCATAACACATTACTGGAAGTTGTCTGGACAGCGGTGCCAGTGATTATTCTGTTCATCATTGCCGTACCTTCGTTCAAACTATTGTTCTACATGGACCGTACAGCCGAGCCTGAAATGACACTTAAAGTTACGGGATATCAGTGGTATTGGGGATATGAGTATCCAGATCAAGACGGTATTAACTTCTTATCCTATATGATCCCAGATGATGAAATTAAAGAAGGCCAGAAACGCCTGCTTGAGACAGATAATGTAGTGGTTCTACCCATTGATACAAATATCCAGATTTTGGTAACTGCGGCTGATGTACTTCACTCATGGGCTGTACCAGCCCTTGGCCTTAAAACAGATGCGGTGCCAGGGCGCTTTAATGAAACATGGGTGCGTATTAATAAGCCGGGTAAATATTACGGACAATGTTCGGAGATTTGCGGTACAGGCCACGCCTTTATGCCGATTACGATCAAGGCTGTGACAAAGGAAGAGTTTGAACAATGGATCGTAACAGCGAAAGAAGAATTTGCTAGTAATGACAATCAGATTGATATGTCTCGTAACCATGAATTTGCGGGCAAGTTAACAACACAGGCCATTACAGGCGCTATCAACTAAGGTAAAAAGAAAAAAGAAAGAGTAAATTATGGGTGCAGATCATCATACGCCAGGATTTTTCAAACGTTGGTTTTGTTCGACGAACCACAAAGATATTGGGACATTATATATAATCTTCTCGATCATCGCCGGAATCATTGGCGGTGCTTTTTCTGTTTATATGCGTATGGAGCTTCAAGACCCAGGCGTTCAGTTTATGACAGACGCCGCAGGTAATCCTGATGGCCATATGTGGAATGTTTTTGTAACGGCGCACGGTCTTATCATGGTTTTCTTTGTGGTCATGCCGGGTTTGATCGGGGGCTTTGGGAACTGGTTTGTACCGTTGATGATCGGTGCGCCTGATATGGCGTTTCCGCGCCTGAACAACATTTCATTCTGGCTGATTGTGCCAGCATTCCTTTTGCTTCTTATGTCCGCGGTTATTGGCGGCGGCGCTGGAACAGGCTGGACGATTTATCCACCTTTGTCATCAGCATTGGGGCATCCGGACATGGCTGTGGATATGGCGATCTTTTCATTGCACCTTGCAGGGGCAAGCTCGATCCTTGGAGCGGCTAATTTTATCACAACAATTTTTAATATGCGTGCACCCGGTATGACTCTTCACAAAATGCCGCTTTTTGTTTGGGGTATGCTCGTGACAGCCTTTTTGCTTGTGCTCGCTGTGCCTGTGCTTGGTGGTGCGATTACAATGTTGCTTACAGACCGTAACTTTGGGACAAGCTTCTTTAATCCTGAAGGGGGCGGCGACCCAATTTTATTCCAGCACTTATTCTGGTTCTTTGGTCACCCTGAAGTGTATATTATGATTTTGCCAGCTTTTGGTATTATCTCTCACATTGTATCAACATTCTCTCGTAAACCGATTTTCGGATATTTGGGGATGGCTTATGCGATGGTGGCGATTGGTTTCGTAGGCTTTATCGTTTGGGCACACCACATGTATACAACAGGTATCAATGTGAATATGCGTGCTTACTTTACGGCGGCGACATTGATCATTGCTGTGCCGACAGGGATTAAGATTTTCTCATGGATCGCAACGATGTGGGGAGGGTCGATTGACTTTAAAGTGCCAATGCTATGGGCTATCGGTTTCATCTTCCTTTTTACAGTTGGTGGTGTAACAGGCGTTGTTCTTGCCAATGCGGGTATGGATGTTGCCCTTCATGATACATATTATGTTGTTGCGCATTTCCACTATGTATTATCACTTGGTGCGGTCTTCGCGCTATTCGCTGGTTTCTATTACTGGTGCGGAAAGATGTTTGGCCGCCTGATTCCTGAATGGATGGGACAGATCCACTTCTGGCTGACATTTATCGGGGTGAATATGGTTTTCTTCCCTCAGCACTTCCTTGGTCTCCAAGGTATGCCGCGTCGTTATATCGACTATCCTGATGGTTTCGCGCATTGGAACGAAATTTCTTCCTATGGGTCGTACATCTCAGCGGCGGCGACAGTATGGTTTGTGTTTGTTGTATTCTACACATTATTCTTCGGCAAGCGTGCGGAAGCGAATTACTGGAATGTTGATAAGGACCTGATGACATTGGAATGGACTGTATCTTCACCACCGCCATTCCATCAGTTCGAAGAACAACCAATGGTTAAGTAAGTATTTTAAGCCCCGCTCTTTGAAGCGGGGTTTTTTAATAGCGGATAATTCTTGACATAAATCATAGCCTAAGGCATAGCATATGCACTATGTCTGATATAGCCAGCAAACCTATAAAGCTTCATTTCGTCCGCCACATTCGCGTGGACGGGAACGGTTATGTGTATGGTCCGACGGTTGATTTTAATAAAGCCAATCGCCATGACCTACAAGAATGTGCGGATCAGCTGCCATCACCAGATCAATCTTTGTGGTTTTCATCTGACTTTCCGCGTGCAGCGCATACGGCCATGGAGCTACTGATATTGAAGCAAGCGATGAATCGTCCGACTTTAAGAATGATGCCGTCTATGCGCGAACATAGCCTTAAACCTTTTGAAGGATATCGCTGGGAAGATTTATGGGCAGATGAAGAATTAAAACCATGGTTTAGTGACCCATGGACGGTACGTCCAGATTATAAGGGTATTGAGGGCGGTGAAACCTTGGAAGCTTTCGAAGCGCGCATTGCCGATGGCATCACTAAGGTAATTGATGCAATGACTATAGATAAGAATGGCAAGCGCGAAGCCGTTATTGTGTGTCATGGCGGTGTTTTACAGATGGCGCGTTATTTGGCAGGTCGCACAACGCGCGAAACTTATCTTGAACCCTATCCAGAATATCTTGAAGTTTTAACATTAGAGATATAATCTGGCTGTCTTATGAATAGCCGCTCAGAATCATTAGAGAACGAAGAAACCTATATCAAAGACTACTTTGATTTATTGAAGCCGCGTGTGATGACATTGGTTGTGTTTACGGGGATTTGCGGCATGCTTGTGGCTCCAGGGTTTAAAGACTTGCACCCGTTACTCTCCTTTGTGACGATTATGAGTTTGGCATTTGGCGCAGGGGCGGCAGGGGCAATCAATATGTGGTATGACCGCGATATTGACGCAATTATGAAACGGACAAAAAACAGACCTATTCCTTCGGGCCGTGTACCAGCGGCTGAGGCTTTGGGCTTTGCTGTCGTTGTCAGTCTTTTATCGGTGATGATGATGGGGATGGCCGTCAACTGGGTCGCGGCGGGTATTCTGGCTTTCGCCAATATTTTCTATTCTGTGATTTACACTATGTGGCTGAAACGCTTTACCCCGCAAAATATTGTGATTGGCGGTGCGGCAGGCGCATTTCCACCGATGATCGGCTGGGCGGCAGTGACGGGAGACATTACCATGATGCCGATCCTTCTGTTCCTTATTATTTTCTTTTGGACACCGCCGCATTTTTGGGCGTTGGCGCTGTATTCGAACGAAGATTTTACAAAAGCTGGATTACCAATGCTTCCCGTTACACATGGCGCGGCCCATACAAAATGGCAGATGCTGATTTATACATGCGTATTGGTGGTAGTGACGCTTTTACCTTATGTGCTTGGCTATACAGGGTTGATCTACGGTGTTTCTGCCCTTGTTTTGGGCGGTCTTTTTCTGCTGAGCAACGTCAATGTGCTAAAAGAAAAGCACGGCTATAAACAGGCTAAGCTAATGTTCGGCTATTCCATTTTCTATCTCTTCGCTATCTTTGGCGCGCTTGTCATTGATAGATTTGTCTAAAAGCTCGCATTTTTCATAATTTTAGTATAAAACATTCCAATGATTGAACTCGCTGTAACATTACCAAACTCTTTATACCGTGAATTTGACGGTGTAGCGTGTGAAAAGCAAGATAACGATACTTTGCGTATGCGCGTTGATTTGCATCACGATCTGCAAGAGCGTGTTTTGGATGCCTTGCCGGCAAATCAGAATGTTTTGCATGTAAAATCGCAGGAAGATTTTGAATGTTTGCTCTCTGGTGATTTTAGTGCCGTTGTTACTGTTAAGGACGCTGTTTCAGGGAAACTGATTGGCCAGTCTGTGCCGCTCTTTCCCAATGATCATGCACCGGATGCGGATATGGTCGATATGGATATGAGTGCGTTCGATCCGAATAATATTTCGTCCATCGGCGCAGTTGTAACTGACCCTGCCTATCGTGACCGCCATTTAATGCTCAAAATGTTGGGGTTATGGTTTGCTGTTATGGAGGATATGAACCGCCAATATGCAATGGCAACAATTACCAATACGAATGTGCAAAGCTGGGTGACATTTCTAAAAGCAGGCCTATTGATTACAGGCGTAGGCTTTGATGCGAGTGACAATTCGCATGTTTATTATGCTGTGCGTGATCTTAAAGAGCCGTTTTCTCAACGTGGTGGTTTCAAAGTAAAAGACGAAAGTCTCGTCCAGACGGTCTCGCCTGATATGCCTTTGGACAATGTGAAAAAATTATTCAATGCGGGCTATGTCGGCTTTGCGGCTCAAAGAAGCCCTGACCCGGCGGGGCCTAAATATACAAACCGTTTGTTAATTACACCGCGCGATAATATTCTTGGCTAAAAACCAGATTATCGCTATAGTTTCCAAATGGTCGCGATAAAAAAGATTCAAGATATTCAGGACGAAATGACTGGCTGGCGTCAGGAACTTCACCAATACCCTCAAACGAATTACGAGGAACAGATTGCCTCGGATTATATCAAAAAGAAATTAACTGAATGGAATATTCCTTTTACAGACGGATGGGCCGGCGGTTATGGAATCGTCGCTACGATTGAGGGGAAGAAAAATACATCTGGGAAGGCGATTGGCCTTCGCGCAGATATGGATGCGCTGGATATTGATGAGAAAACAGGTTTATCCTATTGCTCAAAGCATGAAGGAAAAATGCATGCATGCGGTCATGATGGCCATATGGCTATCTTGCTCGGCGCGACAAAGTATTTGAACGAAACACGGAATTTTGATGGTAAAGTCCACCTAATTTTCCAGCCTGCTGAAGAAGGTGGCCGCGGGGCGGATAAAATGATCGAAGAGGGCTTGTTTGACAAATATCCATGTGAATCTGTTCATGCAGTCCATAACTGGCCATGGCTACCTTTGGGTAAAATCGGGATGCGTGTCGGGCCGATTATGGCGGCTGTTGATACATTTTATATCACCGTAACGGGCAAGGAAGGGCATGCCGCTGTACCTCAAGGCTGTATTGATCCTATTGTTGCAACCTCGGAATTGGTTCTGGCGCTACAATCAATTGTATCGCGTAATGTTGATCCGACGGAATCGGCAGTGGTGAGTATTACAAACTTTAATGCTGGCACAGGTGCTTTTAATATTATTCCGCGCGAAGCGAAACTTGTAGGCACTGTGCGTACGCTTTCGCCAACTGCCCACGCGCTTATTCAAAAGCGCTTTAAAGAAATATGCGACGGCATTGCGCAAATTCACGGTGTAGAGGTTGATCTGGATTATATTGTTGAATCGGATGCTACGGTGAATACAGCCGAGGAGATTGAACTCGCCGCCGCCGCCGCCGCCGATGTGATCGGCGCGGAGAATGTCGATACAGATACAACGCCATTTATGACAGGCGAAGATTTTGGATCAATGCTCAAAGTTTTGAAGGGCACATATGTTTATTTAGGGCAAGGAAGAGAAGACGACCCTAAGGCGCATAATTCCAAACCATTGCACCACGCAGAATATGATTTTAATGATAATGCTCTGCCAATTGGCGCGAGTTATATGGCCCGTATCATTGAGCGCGGCTTACCTTTGGATGAATAAATAAATGAATAAGAGATTTGCCATTTTGATCGTGATGCTTTTGGGGTTTGCCCTGAATGCTTTCGTGCCAAAAGGGTTTATGCCATCTTTTGACGCGGACGGTAAAGTGGCGATCCAGATTTGTTCAGGTATGGATGGTAGTGTAAAGACAATTTATGTTGATGGTGAGCAAGAGCAATCAGATGATACGCACATCAATAAGGATAAATGTCCATATGCGCTGGCGCTGAATAAACATTTTGATGTGCCAGTTTATGACGCCGCGTTGCAGGCACCGCTCTTTTCATTCCAGCAATCTTTTATCAATACGCATATTGCGCGTCGTATTTTAACGAATGCGAGCCATAGCCGCGGGCCACCTTCCTTTTCTTAAAAAGACGTTTCGATAGATTTTTTAAGAAGGATATATTTTTCAATGACAATGATAGGTCAAAGCGGGCATTGCGGCTCGTGTCAAAAAACGAATTATGCGAATAATGGCTTAAAGGCCGCGGGTGGGTTTGCGCTCCATCTGGCGACATGTTTCGGCGCCGCCGCGGCTCTGCCGGCAATTGCTACTTACGTCATCGGGCAGGAAGTCATCGGCGCGATGAATGCAATGTGGCTATGCTATGGAGCGATGACAACGTGGTATGCTTGTCGAGGTGGGTACAAAAATCCGCGTAGTCTGCTTGCCTTTGCGGCGCTAGGTTTGATGGCGATAGGCGTGCATCATACATTCTTTATGGATCATGCTGCAATGGGTCATGTTCATGGTGAACATGTCATAAGCTTTGAAGAGGCACTCAATAATTCAATGTGCACATCTGAGCCTCAGCCGAAATAGGTATGATCCATGGTCTTTTCACAACAAACCTCAAAAGAAAGATTGCATTTTTTCTGTCAGTTGCGTAACACTGAGGACGAAACAAAAAAGATACATTGTAACATTTTATACGCGCTCTATATAATAGCAGGAGTAAAAAGGTAAACACCGATGAATATGGCCGTAGTGCTTGAAAAAGCACAGGAACAGAAACAGCAAAACGATGAAATAACGCGCATTTGGGATCAGGATGTCGATCCGATGACTCAAGGCGCGATTGACCGTGTGCTGGATTTCATGATTGCGCAGAATGTGTCCCCGAATATCAAAATGCAAGGCGATTTGGTTAGTTGCATGAGTGAGATGGTGACGATCCTGCTTGGCGCGATTCCTGCGCATTTACAAGAAGATACAAAAGTTTTGTGTGACCATCTTATTGTTTGGGTTTGTGATTATGCTGAAGAAACAGGGTTAAAGAATCTCAATGTAACCTTGTCTTTCAAAAGACAAGATGGATCAGAAAGGGAGGCGGAATGACCTATCCGGCACTCGTATACCCTGACCATTTGGAGATTGCGCTGGTGCATTCTGGTAGCGGCCTTGCGACAAAATCAAAACAACTGGTCGACCTAAATGGCAGTTACCGCCAGACACATCTGGATATGAAAGGCATGGGGTCGCACTCAAAAGTCAACGATATGGGCTTGATGAATTTGATCGGCAACACCCGCTCTTTGGTATTGGAGGCAAGCTATAGCGAGAATGAAGATGACTTCGCGGCGGAAAGTGACCCGCGTTTAGATATTACGATGCTAAGAGCGTTTGGCGCTGATATCGCTCAAGTTCAGGGCTTTGCTCAGCAAATGATGGCTGTCGGCGCGGGCGGTAATTTAAGTGAAGAACAGATAGAACAGCTTCAGGCTCTGATCGAAAATGTTGCTGATCTGGTGAAGCTTGGCAATTTACAAGTAGCGGCGGAAGCCTATCCGCAGATCAAAGCCCGTATGGAAGAGTTGATGGAGGAGATTGCTGAGCAACTCAATGAGATTATGGAGATGAGCGGCGGCGATATGGTTCTTGACGCTGATGGTTTGCCTGTCTCTATGGATATGGATGGGTTTGCAGGCCAGCTCGCATTAATGGAATTAGTGGCTGAAACACTCGATATTTTGAAACAAACGGCGGATGTGCATGGATTGAATGTGCCAAGCCTTGAAGTTGTCGCGCAAACTTTGGCTGAGAAAATAGAAAATATGGCTGAGCTTCAGGCGGCACAGATTGAGGCGGTTAAGGCTGAGATGGCTGAACAACTCAACGCAATTCTTGAAAGCGAAAGCTTGAGCGATGAAACGCGCGCTGAAGTGGAGGCGGCACTGGAGACACTTGAGGGCTTAGAACAAGACGAAGCAATCCCGAGCGAATTGATTGAAAAACTGGATGCACTTGTTCAAAGCGGTGACATTCCAGCCATTCAGGCGGTAGCGCTTAGTAACGTGATTGAGACTGCACAGAAAATTGAGAATCAGACAGCGCAGTTTGCGTCCAGTGTCGCAGCGATCACGCCGACGCTTAATGCTGAGGCTCTAAACGCAAAAATTGAAACGGCCCTTCCTGCTATTACAGCCATTGTGCCGCAAGTTTTTGATGGCCCATCACAGCAGGCCGCGGTTTCACCTGTAAGCTTAAAAGTAGAAACAAGCGGTGCGACATCTAATGATAACATCAGTGCCGGCGTAAGAGCGGCCCCAGTTATTGGCGGAGCTACTGGCACGGGGTCTGCATCGTTCTCCGCGACGACAGCAACACCTACACCATCTCAAAGCACGCCGCAAGAACCAACCACGCCTGTTGCTAGTGGCGGGACGGAGACAGGGGTGGAGGTAAAATCACCCGAAACAAATTCACAAGAGGGGCCAGATCGTACAGATACAGCTCCAGAAGGTAACACACCCACGGCCACCGCGCCTGATGAAGGTAAACCGGATGTGGTCGTACCGCCATCGTCTGATGCACCGGAAAAACCAGAGGCACCTGCAACGAATGTTGAAGCAAAAGAGGGTGGAGAAGGCACAGAATCTGGCTCCGAGAATGATAAAAATGGGCCAGATGCAGATGGGTGCGGGGCAGATTGCAAATGCGGCGATCAATTTGAATTAGCCGCGGTTGATCAAACGGCGGATGGAAAGATAAGAATTGTTAACCCTGACGGTACAGTCGAACTTCTTTCGAAAGAAGAAGGGTATAAGCGTATTGAACAGGAAGTCACTGCGAAATATGAAATTGATGCAAAGAAATGGGATGAAATTGTCACTGAATTTGGCGGCGATGCGATTGAGGCTAGAAAGCATATTGAAGCTGAACAAAAGATTGAAGATGAAGCGATCAAAAAAATTGAAGCAGAACATGCACAAGATGTGACAGATGACACAGTTCTGGATGATGCGATTGCAAAACGTCTCGCGCAAATGGCATCGGCAAAAAGTGGTGGTGGCTTAGGAGGGGGAGAACGCAACACGTCGAAGAAAGCGTTCGAACATGTTTGTAATGAGGGGTGTACCCATGGTTATCAGGCGAAAAGTATTTTGTCTAAAGCACAGAACGGTAAACCGGTTGAGCGTAAGTTCCAAGGGCATACAAAACAACGCGGCCCGCAATAAATTTGCACTTTAAAGCAAAAATATGTAAAGAAGACTAGAGGAGTTAAAAATGGCAACACAAAAATTGAGTGAACAAGGCGGATTAATTATTCTGCACCCGATCCAGATCGCAGATGAGCGTATCTATGAGCAGGCGATGGATATTATTGAAAGACATCCTGAGCGCCGCAGTGCCAAGGACTTTGTCAATTTTAATAATGATGCGCCAGACGCGTTTCTGATGGAGCCAATCCACACAAAAGAAAATCCGATTGTTATGGATGAAAGCCATATTGCCCTTGTTTGGCGTGATAAGGATGAGCCTGAAAATGTTGATTTGATGGTTGCGATTATCATGGAAATCGAGAAGAAACCCGAAGGCGGCTATAGGAAGAAGCCATGCGGCATCATTACGGGTGATCAGTTCCAAGGCGTGGTGCAGTATCGCTGTCCATGTTGCGGCGATAATCAAAGCGGCTTTAGCATGATGTTCTTTATCATGGACGAGGACGGCAAAATTGGTTTTGAAACGCGGGATACGCTTGCAACAAAAGCAGGTAAAGAAAAGCTGTTCGAAAAAGCGCCTGATGGCGTTAGAGTTGATTCTCACCAAATTGAGCATATTGTGCATCACCACTTGCATCCTGAAAAAGCCTGCGGCCATGATCATAGCCATTTACCGCAAGCTATTTCAGCACAGCATACACACCGTACACCAAAGTAGAGGCTATTTTAGCCAAACGTGACGCTCAAAGCAGGCAAGACTTCAGGGCCATGCATTTCAAAAAGATGTTCGTCTAGCATTGAGCCATCAAAATTGCTTTTGTGGTTGTTCTCTAGCGTCTGGGTTGCTGTGAAGCCAAGTTTTTCAATGACACGGCTACTACCCAAATTCCCTTCGTAATAGCATATATGCATTTTATCTACGCCGATAATATCAAAAGCGTAGCGTAATACGGCATTCGTAGCCTCAGTCGCTAAACCTTTGCCTTGCATATTTTTGGCAACCCAATAACCCGTTGAAAATTCGTTTTCTTTGCCTTCAACAGGATGTAGCCCTGTTGAGATCACATATTGATTTGTTTCCCGGCAACGGCCAATAAGTGGAAATCCATGTATAAGATTTGGATCAGAAGCACTTTGAAAGTACTCTTTTAGTGGCTCTATAGCTTTTTGGTCAGGGGTAGACCACGACATCCATTTTTTTAGCTCTGGCCATATTTCAACCTTGGCGGCCTGAATTTCATCAAGCATATCCATTGAAGGCAAATCAATGATAAGCCTCGGTGTAAGAATGGGCAGGGTGTTTTTAATATTGATTGTCATCGTTTTTATCCTATCATTTTTTTTTAGAAGCGGAGCACTTTAGTTTTAGGAAAAGCGCTCCGCTTTTGTTTCATTATTTATTGAGTTGGAATTTCGCATGCGTAATTGCAATGCGCTGTGTTTCCGTCTCATCATCGGCTTCTATGTCTGCCGCCGCCGGACCATCCGTGACAAAGCCACCGGATTGCATAGACCATAGCTTCGCATAATGGCCGTTCTTAATACGGATCAACTCATTATGCGTGCCATCTTCAACAATGCGGCCTTTATCCATCACAATAATGCGGTCCATCTGGCGCAATGTTGACAGGCGGTGTGCAATCGCAATAACCGTCTTGCCGCGCATTGTGGTCTCCAAGGCTTCTTGGATTAGAGTCTCGGACTCTGAATCAAGAGCAGAGGTTGCCTCATCAAGGATCAAAACTGGCGCATCTTTCAAAATTGCACGGGCAATACTAATGCGCTGTTTCTGACCGCCTGACAGTTTCGTACCGCGTTCNCCAACCAATGTGTCATAGCCTTCAGGCAAGCTCTCGATAAAGTCATGTGCATTGGCTAATCTGGCCGCCGCGATGACGTCATCGATCTCAGCCTCAGGTCTGGCATAACGGATGTTATCCAAAACCGAGCGGTGAAACATCTGGCTTTCCTGCGGCACTGAAGCAATCGTACGGCGCAAAGAACCTTGCGTTACCTCGGCGACATTCTGGCCAGCGACGGTGATTTGTCCGTCCGTCACATCATAAGCGCGGAGCAACAATTTAGTGATTGTTGACTTACCAGCGCCTGATGTGCCGACAACACCGACTTTTTGACCTGCCGGAATATGGAGGTTCAAGCCATCGATAACGGACTTGTCTGTACCGCCATAGATAAAGCGCACATTGTCATAGGTGATGGCCGCTTTACCTGTTTTCACGTTTAAGTCTTCAGCATCCTCAGCGTCACGGATCTCATGATCATGGGCGAGGGTTTTCATACCTTCTTCGGCAATGCCGAGATTCTCGAAGATATTGGCCATCTCATCCTTGATCCAGCCTGACTGGAAAGTGGCTTGCAGGGCCATTGGCAGGGNCNTGGCGATAGCAACACCCCAACTGGTCTGACCCGTATTAGCAAGCCATAAGCCGACAAGACCTGTGCCAAGCACCATAAACCAGTTCAAAATGTTGATGGTAAAATCCATCTTCCATTTTTTATGGAGCATGTCATGCATGACCTTTGTATGAACATTGAATTTGTCATTCAGCTTGTCCATCTCGGCGTCTTCCATGTCATGCATTTTGACAGACTCGAAATTAGCCAATACGTCATGCATGTGGCCGCTAAGGCGGCTAAAGACATCACCTGATTGTGCTGAAAGCCTTTTAATGCCCGGCAAGAAATGCACCATCGTGCCGATATAGCCAGCCAGCCATAAACCCATGGGTAAGGTCAGCCATATATTATTGCTCGCCATGAGGCCAATATTCACTGCTGTAAAAATGGCGGCGAACCAAACGGCACCAATGGTCGAGCTGACCATATCGCGGATAGAACGACCTGTATCCATGATCTTGTTCCCAATCCGACCAGCATGGTTGTTTTGGAAAAAGGCCAGAGATTGTCCCGCCGTGAAATTATACAACTGCTTGCGAATCTTGTTCGCAAAGCGCGGTGTATATTTATGGGCGTAGACAGAGCCGAGCATAATCTCGGTCACGGTTCGGCCAATAAGCAAGCCCCCCGCGCCAAGCAAGATTGCTGTGCCGACATTGTCACCAGCGATCTGACCGATAGCCCAGAAGGAGCCACTGATCAATGCCGCCAGAATTAACTCACCAATCAGCATTTTGCCAATGACGGTTCTCTCTTGTGCAATATAATGGCCCATAAAGCGCCATAGGTTTTTTGATAAGCTATGTTGGTTTACAGCGTGTTGCCGGTTATCAGCAAATATATTTTTTAGTCGTTTAAATAACATCGTATTAATCCTTTAAAATTCTTGTTTTAAAGGCTAATAGGAGGCTCTTATTGGTTTAATGGAGAGTTTTTATTTCCTATCAGCCTTGGGAGATGGCTGAGAGGAAAAGAAGTAAGTTACTTCTGATTCACTGCCAGCCAGTGATCTTTTTCGTCATCATTCGCGGCTTTAAGCCCGTAGGAGAAAAGCGCACGTGAAGACACACCTGTAGTGTATGCAGGAAGAATTGCCGCGCGAAACTGTGGTTTCATGCAGTCCATCTTGATCGATACTCTTATATTTGCGTTATGCATTTTTTCATCCTAGTTAATTTTGCAGGTCACGAAACGCAGTGTTTGCGCATATCAGAGGCTATAGAACCATATTATGAATAAAAAAAGCAAGAAAAAAAATTGTGCATCGCATCATTGCCTGTGGATGAGATACAAATCAGCGATGATGGAGCCACATTAAAAACAGTGGAATCCATATAAGGGAAAGGGTTAGGGTACCTTTAACAGCTTGATATGTAATCCAAATCCAGAAAGCGCGTTTGGAGTTTTGTTTAATCCATTCGCGACGTCTTTTAATAAAGCTCTTTATATTGGAAAAGAATGACATGGTTTTATTTTTAGCTTTTTCCAAACGTTAATTAAACCCCATAATTGAATCCTTGATATAAGTCATTTTTGAGCGAAGTGATGTTGCTTTGCGCAAAAAAGTTTACTTTTTTTCTTAGATATGGGGTTTTGTTCGGTGTTTTTACAGCCAATACTTAACATAATTTATTTATTAACTATCTGAAATATAATTGAAAATACAAGATAGATAAAATTTTATCTATTGTTTACTTAATCTTTAACCCTTTTCGATATTCTAACAATATTGAGGAACGAAGCGGACGAACGAGCAAACGAGGGAAAAAAGAATATGTCTAGATCACTATTAGTATTAGCAACAATCTTAGGACTGAATGCGGGGAATGTACCCGGCACAGTTGGCGATGCCATTAAAAACTTTGGTAGCGCTGGGACAGAAGTTGCAAGCATGGCAACATCGGTCATGTCAAATGTATCAGATGTTGCGAATGTGGATCTGGGATCACTAACAAATTTAGGGAATGTGGCACAGGCATCTATGCTTGGCGGTGCATCCCGCTCTATCAAGCCAATCTATGTTAAAAGCGGCATTAGTTTTGGTAAAGGCTCGCCCATTAACGTGGCCGAGACGCGTGTGAGAACACGCAATGGTGGTGGAATTGGTTCTTTGGGCCTTTAAGGATTTAAAAGGATTAAAGATCATTCGATTACCAAAAATTAAATTTAAGGTTTAATATCTCCTCTAACAAAACTGCCCCCTCGTGGGGCATTTTTTTTTGCTTTTACCTATAAGCGCGAGCTTGCCATAGCTGATGTAAATTCATGATCAGCAAAGAGAATGTGACGAGGGCGCCGAGTTGATGCAAAGCGGCCAGAGGGATATAGAGGGCGCTGAGAAGGGTAAAAATGCCAAGCGCGAATTGTCCCATTACAGATATGCCCAACCAGACTGATTTAATGCGCCATGCAAAGCTAAACACGAAAAACAGCGTAAGAGCGGCGAGCCAGCGATGCGTGAACTGCACCCATGCATGGCTTTCAGTGATAGAGCCGAAACTTTCCGGCGGCATGAACTGTCCACCCATAAGCGGCCATGTATTATAGATCAGTCCTGCTTCTAATCCGGCGGTAAAAGCGCCCCATATAACGGTAAGGGCTAAGAAAAATAAGGCCGTGCACCCATGTCTGAATTTGCAGAAACTGTAGGGACTACGGCCTGGAATTTTAAGCAGGTCTAGCGCTAGCCACAACAAATAGCCAAGAATAATGAAGGCAAGGAAAAGATGGGCTGCGAGTCTGTAATGCGAGACATCAGGACGGTCAATAAGACCGCTTTCAACCATGAACCAGCCCATGAAACCTTGCGCGCCGCCTAGTAAAAGACCGATCAGTAATTTGCCGTGAAAACCTGCGGGTATCCATTTTTTGATCCAAAAGAAAAGAAGAGGTAGCGCATAGACAATACCGATCAGCCGTCCCCACAAACGGTGTAGCCATTCCCAAAAGTAAATTTGTTTGAAATCGGCAAGGACCATACTGTAATTAATTTTCTGGTACTCTGGTGTTTCCTGATAAATGGCAAAAAGTCTTTCCCATTCACTGTTAGACAGCGGCGGTAGCATATCTTTAACAGGGTGCCATTGTACAATACTAAGGCCACTTTCTGTCAGGCGTGTAATCGCGCCAATAACGGCCATCGCCGCGACCATAAAACCAGTGGCAAGAAGCCAGTATGCAATGATTTTTCTGTGATCAGTCATATTGGAAATAAATTTATAGTACAGGGAGATAAATACAAGCGCCTCATTTATTGACATATCACAAAAGAAGGTGCTAAAACCTGACTTGCGATTAAACTAAAATCAATCATAATTCGAGTGCATCCATGGAATTATTGACCAGAGATAATAAACCACCGCATTTAGAGTTTATTGAGGCAAACGATGTTTCAAATGCAATGTTTGCCGCCGATGATGCTATGCGTAAGAAACGTGTAGATGGAACTTATCCGCAAGGCGTTGTTTGGATTGATGCGCCTCAAGATGATCCTTATTCAAATCAAGATTATATAGATCTCAGACATAGATTCGCGCGCGGCGCTGAGGGTGCTTATATGTTTTATGGGCGGAATATAGCTATTGCGTCTGATTTCCCGGCAAATAGAATTGTCGAGGCGCCACAGATGCAAGCGGAGAGTGAGGCTATAGGCGGTGAAATGAGCTTAAGAAAAGATAGCCGTATACATCATGTTGAGATGGATGCACATAGACAGCGTCGTTTCGATGCGCTTAGGGTTCATCTTGGGTATTTGCGTCTTATCACTTTGATGGTAAATGCTACTAAACTGAGAGGGCATTATGATAATATTTCCCCAAATCGGTTGGGGCATCGTTCCGGCCAGTTAGATCGAACTGATCCTCGTTTATTCTTCGGCAAGACTTTTCGAATGGTGTCGGCTGCTAATTACCAAGGTATGGGGATATCAAAAGACCCAAATGACAAAAAATCTGGTGCTATTTATTTGCCGCGTCATGCGGTAATTTTCTTTTTTGATCTTGAGGCAGGTAAAGATGCATTGTTTCATTATGTCCCGAACCATGAAAGAAAAGACGCGGCTCCGCCCAGGGTGGTTGATAGCTATATTTGCCGTGCTGATAGATAGGTAATATAAAATGACACGCGATAAAATTGATTTTAATGAGCGTCTCTTAGAGATCAGTAATCTGGCGAACCAGCTCAAGAAAAAGTCTAATCCAGCCCGTGAACATGTGAGACAGGTGCTCAATATAGCCGTGTTTATGCGTCTGGTGGATGTCGATAAAATGCTGGAATCAGGTTTAGTGCGTCCGACGTATCCTTCTGGTGTTAAAAGATCCAAATCGGGCGATGTTAATATCAATAGTGTACTACCGCGTAATCATCGCTCGCTTATGAGCCATGTTGTTAAGCGTACACGTGCTATTCGTCATTTATTTAATAACCCAAAACAGCAAACTGATCATGAATTGGTGAAGAACGGTACGTATGACGCTGTGATTGAACGGGCGCGCCATTTAAATATGGACGTTTAGACCTTTTCTAATATCTAACTGCGGCTAGACTTTTGTCTTTATTTTGGTGTATCTTTCGCTACATATAAAAAGTCAAAAACTACAGAAGCATTACAAAGCGTATGAGCGAACAATCACATAAAACAGATGTTATTATTATCGGGGCGGGGCCAGTAGGGCTATTCGCTGTATTTGAACTGGGCCTTTTGGATATGAAGGCGCACCTCGTTGATATTTTGGATAAGCCCGGTGGCCAGTGCGCGGAGCTTTACCCTGAAAAACCGATTTATGATATTCCAGCATGGCCTGTGATCTCAGGGCAAGATTTAACGGATCGATTAATGGAGCAAATNGAGCCATTTGACCCGACATTCCACCTAAATGAAATGGCGGAGGCTATTGAGAAACTCGATAATGGTAACTGGCTTTTAAGTACGGATCAGGGCACGAAAATTGAAGCACCTGTGATTGTGATTGCCGCTGGTGGTGGCTCGTTTACACCCAAAAAGCCGCCACTGGAAAATATCGAACACTATGAAGGTGTGTCTGTTTTTTATGCCGTGCGTAAGATGGAGCAGTTCCGTGATAAAGACATTTTGATTGCGGGCGGCGGCGATTCAGCGCTGGATTGGTGTTTGAACCTTCAGCCAATTGCTCGGTCTATTCAGCTTGTTCNCCGCCGCGATGATTTCCGCGCCGCGCCAGATAGTGTTAATAAAATGCGCCAGCTTGTTGCTGAAGGAAAGATGAAACTCCATATCGGCGCGCTTTCAGAGCTTAAAGGTGAGGGTGGAAAATTAGACGCTGTGACGATTAAATCGAAGGAAAGCGGCCCTTATGATGTTGAGTGTGATACATTGCTGGCTTTCTATGGCCTGACGATGAAGCTTGGCCCTGTGGCGAATTTCGGTTTAAACCTCCACGAGAATCTCATTCCTGTAGATACAGAAAAATTCCAGACATCGGAACCAGGTATTTTTGCTATTGGGGATATCAATCATTATCCGGGCAAGCTTAAGCTCATTCTATCAGGTTTCCATGAGGGGGCGTTGATGGCGCAAGAAGCGTTCCGTATCGTCTATCCAGATCGGAAATTGAGATTCCAATACACAACGTCATCTACGGATCTTCAAAACAAACTTGGCGTTGCCGAAGAAAAACCCAAGCGCACCGCGTCATAATGAAAAAATCAGTCGGCATCATTGGCGGTAACGGCCAGATGGGGCAGGCTATGCAGGCTATTTTGTCGGCAAAGGGGTGGGACGTTCATATCGCCGACCTTGATACAAAATTATCAAATAAAGACTTGTTAGATCAATCGGAGATCATTTTCTTTGCTGTGCCTGTTCATTGTATGGAATCGGTGGCCAAAGATATTGCGGTGGATGTGTCAGACAGGCACATTCTCATCCATGTTTGTTCTATTGCTGAAGCGCCTTTGGAAGTGATGCAAGAGCATTGCGGTACAGCAGGTGCCCTATATTATGCGCATCCAATGTTTGATCCGTCTAACTGGCATAATCTACCGCAGACATTGGTGGCCCAGCCTGAATTTTTTGATGATGCCAGACTGGGTTTTCTTATTGAGGATCTATTTGAGGGTATAGATTTTTTGCGTGCGGATGCGCGTGAGCATGACCGTATGGGCTCTTTTGTTCAGGCCGTTTATCAGATTATGCAGGTTTCTTTAGCGGCGAGTTTTGCGAAGATGGGGCTGAACCCAGATCTGATTTTCGACTATCGCGCGCACCCAAAATTTTACGCCCTGATTAACTTTACAAAGAGGCTTTTAGTTCAGGACCCAGTGCTTTTTGCCAATATCATTTACGGGTCGGAACAAGCGCGAAAGAATACAGCGCTTTTTGCCCGTAGTTTTGACTCCTTCGCCAATTTAAATGCACGGGACTTTTTCGCGAAGTGGCGTGAGGCTAAAGAATTCTATGCAAAAAATTATCAGCAGGCCGAGAAAAAAGTGCAGGCTATTTGTACGGCCTTTCCTTGCCAAAAATACGGTGCAGATGTGTTCGTTACCCATGAATTAGGTGAGTTCCCTTCGACGATCCAAACGGTAATCACACTTTCAATGGCATCAATTCTGACGCAAGAAAAAATCCCTTTTGAAGCGCTCAAGAATTTCTGCCCACCCGGTTCAATCATTGTTCATGATCTGGCATCCAGTATTTTAAATGAAAAAGGGGTCTTGGCGCTGAGTGAATTTTCGCTGACATTCTTTGAAGTGATGGAAGAGATTTTGAGTGAATGCACACAAGGTGGCCGCGAAAAATTTGAGGAGCACTTCATGCGGGCCAGAAACTTCTTTGGCATTGATGCCTGTGCCGATGCGTATGAACTGACGAATGAGATGGTCGCCTATTATAAGGAAATGTCTTAGCTTTTTTCGCCTTCTTCCCAGCGAATACCAAAGCCAAAAGCGCGGTCCATGGCTGGGTGGCCACGGAAATATTCGGCATGTTGCGTAATTTCCACTTTGCCGTCTTTGTTTTCCAGCGTTGCTAGTGCGCATATCGGTAGGTCGTCACGATAGGAGCGAAGTTTTAATTTAATATCTTCCAGATTGCCCATTTTTAGAGAAATTTCAGGCATGATCTCTTCCCATCTTTCCGGACCCTTATAGATGTAGCAATAAATAAGAACTTTTTTAATTCTTTTCCACTGACTGACATTTAAACGGATATGTTCATCATCTCCAGCCGTATCGCCCGTACGTTCATCACCGCTATGATAGATAAATGGCGCTTTTTCGTAATCTCCATAAAGGTCACCAAAAGGCTGTAGTGCGCCGCGCTGGCCATCATGTAGTTCATAAAGACAGCCTAGGTCAAGGTCTACGCCGATATCCTGCATTTTGTTCATCATGCGATTAAGCAGACCTTCTTCTCGAATCTGGATGACATTATTCCATGATAGGCCAATATATAAAGGCTCGTTAAAACCCTCAGGTATGGTAATGACGTCCTGATAGCGTCCACCATCTAGAGTCAGGCTTTCTTTGTCCATGCCCTCTTGAACGTGGCCTGCCGCGCCTTTGCCGCCATGTTTAGAGAATTTTGCACGGTTACGTGATGCTGCGGCCAAGGAATCGCCGGATAATTGATCTCTGCTCATGACATGTCTCCTTATTAAATTCTGCTTATATTGTAGCAGAAATATTATTTATCGTAAGAGATGACTTTCACCTGTGTCACTTCATGGAATCCTTCTGATCCGCGTTGTCGGCCTATGCCGGACTCTTTAAAACCGCCAAACGGTGTGCATGGTTGCATCCCGTTAGATAGATTGGCACTAATTGTACCGGCTTTGATATCACGCCCAGCCTGCTCCGCTATGTCTTTCGATGATGTGTAAACATAAGCGGTTAGGCCATAATTCGTGTCATTGGCTTTGAAGATTGCATCCTCATATGTTGAAAACGTCATGATCGGTAGGATAGGCCCAAAGACTTCTTCTGTTACGACTTTCATATCATCACTGATATTGGCCAAGATTGTTGGTTCAAAATAAGCGCCCTCTAGCCCATCAGGTTTTTTACCGCCGCATAAAACTTTCGCGCCTTTATCAAGGGCATCTTTAAGTTGGACTTCCAAAGCATCGACCTGACGCTTTGCGACGAGCGGGCCAAATTGCGTGTTTTCGTCAAGCGGGTCACCGACTTTTTGTGTTTTTGCAAAGGTGACTAATTTTTCTGTTAGCTCTTCAACGCGACTTTCATGGACAAAGAGGCGTTTGAGGTTCGAGCAGAATTGTCCTGTATTGGAGAAGCGTAAGTTGAAGATTTGCGCAATGATATCGTCATTCAGATCGGCATCTTCAAAAACAAGGCCAGGGCTTGATCCGCCAAGTTCCAATGCGAGTGGTTTAAATTTCCCCGCCACTGTTTGATAAAGCCCTTTCCCGACTTTGGAACTACCTGTAAATGTCAGAAAGTCGTAGTCAGCATTGGATAAAGCCTTACCAATCTCGCCATCCCCATAGACAAAATTAACAACACCTTCAGGAAAATCGCTTTCTTCTATTAAGCGTTCAAAGGTTTGTTGGAATAAAGGAATTTCTTCTGAGTATTTCATGACAACAGTGTTACCGGCAATGAGAGCAGGGCATACGCTTTGTTCAAAATTCGGGATGGGGAAATTCCATGCGACGATACAGGCAACAACGCCGTATGGCTCATGGCTCATCACGACTTTCATCTTATCGTCTTCATAAGTAATCTCGTCAGATAAATATTTCTTAGCGTTATCAAGACTCCAGCGAAGTTGCTGACAAGCGCGGCTGGCATGTGCCCGCGCCATCGTGATCGGCATACCCATTTCCTCAGAAGACGCTTTGGCGAGCGTTTCTTGATTGTCCTCAAGAATTTTGTAGAGGATTTCCATTTTCTTAAGGCGTGCGTCCAAGCCCATTTCAAACCATTTTCTTTGGGCAATCCTTGCTGTGTCGACGGCTTTTGTTACCTCGGCGACAGACGACATGCGGACTTCGCCAAGAACTTTATAGCCATGGCCAGGGCTTGTTGATGTGATGGTTCTATCGGGTGAAATGGGTGTTACGGCTTCTGATGATGACATGGTGCTCCTCCTTTGATCCATAAATGGTAATGATATGATAATAGGTAGAGTGATTGCACCTCAAGGCAAATATTATAGCGAGAGAAAAATAGGCATTCGTCTTCTTTTAAAATCAGTGTAGGCTATCGCGTATGAGTTGGTTTGTTTTTGCTATTTGCGCCTCTATCGCTTTTGCGATCCAAAGTGAGGTCAATAAACACTATAAGATTGACGGTTTTGTACTTAATACGGTGCAATGCGCCATCTCAGTACTTTTGTTAGCGCCGTTTATCCCGTTCATGGAATGGCCAGGCGATCCAATGTATTATCTGATAACGCTACTATGTGCGGCGATGTCTGTTGTATCGGCAATGGCACTGTACAATCTGGCGGCGAATAAAAGCGGGCGTGTCGCCTGTCTATATCAGCCGATAGCTGTGTTACTCGTTTTTTTGATCTGGCTGGCGTTTGATCAGGCGCAACGTTTATTTCTAATTGAGAATCCATGGAATGCGCTGGCGATTGCCTTTGCCTTTGGTCTTTATGGCGTGAGTATTCAATTTATTCGGCGCAATGATATTGGTTGGAAAGTGCTTTTGGCTGTTTTGCCGATAGCCGTGTTGTTTTCTATTGGTGTGATTTTAACAAAGATTATATTGGCGCAAGGGGAATCACCACTACGCATTACGCTGAACTTTGTATTCTTGCTGTGTATATTCGGGGCGGTTATATCGTTACCGCTCCTTCTTTCCAAACACTTGAAATCTTCAGGGCCTGTCCTGAATAAGCACGTTTTTAAAGGCGCGGCATGGGTGGCTGTTTTTCACACATTATCTTGGATCTTGTTCAATGTAGCGATTGTTCTTTCTCCAAATCCCGCCTATGTGTCGATGGTGGACGGCCTTATACCTGTTTGGTTTATGCTTTATTACCGCCTGCGCGGTTTTCATGATGATGCCAGTCCGCGCTCCGGCCTTATTATTACCTTGGCGGCGGTGATTTTGTTGCTTGCAACAAGCTAGGCCAAAATGCTAGATAAAGAGACATTCCAATGATATTTTTGACGAAAAAGGATTAAAATGGCTGCGTATCAATACATATATGTGATGAAAAACCTCTCGAAAGCATATTCGGGCGGTAAAAAAGTAATAGAAGATTTGACCTTGAGCTTTATGCCGGGTGCGAAAATCGGTGTGCTTGGTCCGAATGGTGCGGGTAAGTCGACATTGCTTAAAATCATGGCGGGTATTGATAAAGAGTTTACTGGTGAAGCATGGTCTGCTGATGGCGTGAAAGTCGGATATCTGGCGCAAGAACCTCAGCTTGATGAAAACAAGAATGTTTTGGGCAACGTGCTTGATGGCATGGGCCCTGTCATGACAAAGATTGCACGTTTTAATGAAATTGGCGCAGAGATGGGTAATCCCGATGCGGATATGGATGCGCTCTTGGCAGAGATGGGTGAGCTTCAGGGCGAGATTGATGCCGCCAATGGTTGGGATGCGGAACGCGAAGCGAAGATGATGATGGATGCGTTGATGTGTCCTCCTGCTGATTCTGCCGTTGATAAGCTATCTGGTGGTGAGAAGCGCCGTGTGGCTCTGGCGCGCCTGTTGATGGAAAAACCGGATATGCTCCTTCTCGATGAACCGACAAACCACCTTGATGCAGCCTCTGTTGGTTGGCTTCAGCAACATCTTCTCAATTACAGCGGTACTGTCGTGATGATTACGCACGATAGGTATTTCCTTGATAATGTTACAGGGTGGATTTTAGAGATGGACCGCGGCACGGGTATTCCGTATGAGGGTAACTATTCCATGTATCTGGAAAAGAAAAGCAAGCGTATGGCGCAAGAATCGCGTGAAGAATCTGCACGCCAGAAAACGCTGGACCGCGAGCTGGAATGGATGCGCCAAAGTCCGAAAGCACGTCAGTCTAAATCTAAAGCCCGTATTAACAGCTATCACGAGCTTCTTGAAAAATCACAAAAGAACACGATGCGTAATGCGCAGATTATGATTGCGCCGCCGCCGCGTCTTGGTGATTTGGTGATTGAAGCGAAAGGCTTATCGAAGTCTTATGGCGATAAAAAGTTGTTTGATAACTTGAACTTTAAACTCCCTGCGGGCGGTATTGTCGGTATTATCGGGCCGAACGGCGCGGGTAAAACAACGTTGTTTAAGATGCTGACGGGACAGGAAACGCCAGATAGCGGTGAAATCCGCATTGGGGATACAGTAGAGCTTGGCTATATCGATCAAAGCCGCGATTCTTTGGATGATAAAAAAACTGTATGGGAAGAGCTTTCCGGCGGTGATGATGTGATTTATCTGGGTAAGGTAGAAATGCAAAGCCGTGCGTATACATCGGCGTTTAACTTCCGCGGCCCTGACCAGCAAAAGCGTGTTGGCGTCTTGTCAGGCGGTGAGCGTAACCGTGTTCACCTTGCGAAAATGCTTAAAAAACCATCAAATGTATTGCTTTTGGACGAGCCGACCAACGATCTGGATACCGAGACTTTATCGGCTCTTGAGGACGCTTTGACGGAATTTCCGGGTTGTGCTGTGGTTATTTCGCATGATCGTATGTTCCTTGACCGTATTGCAACGCACATTCTCGCTTATGAAGGGGATGGTACTGTGACATGGTTTGAGGGTAATTATGCCGATTACGAAGCGGATTACGAACGTCGCCACGCAGCTTAACCCCCTCTAAATTTTGTGTTTTCGACCTAAGTTACGACTAAAAAGGACGTGATATTAATCATTTCTTAAAGCCTATAGCCTATTATAATGAGTGGAAAACTACGTTTTTATCAGGCATAATGCATGGTAGCGATATAAACGCAGTTAGTGTGGAAATATAGGGTGTGAGATAATCGTATGAACAATGCGGACTTAGTGGCTGAGGGGCCAAACAACAATAACAATAATCAAAACGGTAAAGAACCGAAGAAGCGCGGCATTTTCGGCACATACATCAAATATGGTTTTATGCCGGGTTTTGGTGAGCGTTTTAAGCGTCTCGGCCTGCAACTTGGTCATTTCGCTTATCTTTTGGCGATGGTTTATGGTGCTGTCCGCCTGATTAAGCCGGGCCACCCTGTTCTTAACCCTGCAAATATTGGTAAATTCGGCTTCCGCGATGTCATTTCCGCGGCGGCAGAAAATGTCATTATCAGTAAGCAAACTATCGACCAAGTTCTTATTTTTGGCGCGGTCTTGCTGGGTATAGTGATGGCTGTGCTTCAAGTGGCTTTAATCGTAATATGGGTGGCCGCAGATATGGTTGGCAGTATGGCGCAAGCGCAAGACATTGGGTCTATGTTTACCGTAGACGATCCCACCAAAGACTTGGGTCTTATCGGCCTTGAAATGGTTTTTGGTACAGATTTATTTGGTGCTGATGCACCAGTCTCGTTCTTGATACAGCCATTGCATGCAATGTTAGCTTTTTTCAGCTATGCTATGCTTCTCATCGCTGTCTTCTTACTAATTTACTATGTTTTCGTGGTTGTTGGTGAGGCGGCTATTTCCGGAACACCTTTTGGTCGCCGTTTTAATGGTTTTTATGCCCCCATCCGCCTGTGTCTCGCATTCGGGCTTTTGATTCCTGTGGCTGGCGGATTAAATGTAGCTCAATATACGACACTTTGGGCCGCAAAGATGGGATCCAATATGGCGACTAATGCTTGGAGTGTTTTTGCCGATACATTTATGGACCCTAGGAACTTTATCATAACGCCTTCAGGGCCATATATTCAGGATTTTGTCGGTGCGGTTCTTGTAAATGAGCTATGTATGGCTGCTTATAATAATGTAAATATTACAGGGAGCTCAAAACCGACAATTGAACGCCGAGTAAAACTTTTTAGTTACGCTACACCAAGCGCTACTATGGCAGGGCCCGTCCCCGTCATTTTCCCTGTTATTCGTTCACAATCAGCGGATGCAATGCGTGCGTCTGTAGTGGATGAGGCTATTGCTGCAGGACGTAAAACTATCACTGTTAGCTGGAGTTCTAAGGTAGAAGATGACCAAGAACCAAACCAAGCATGTGGTTCTGTGAAATTTAATATAAAAAGCGCTGCGAGCGATAGACGCAATGGTGCGGATGCCTTTAGTGAAGAGCTACTTGACCCTGCAATTTTGGACACAATCCGCAATTCCTATTATGCGTCATTTGTTCGCTTGGTAACGCTTATTAATACTATGCCGCCGTTAGAGGAAGGAAGTGGTGATAATTTATTGGATTCTATTATTAACAAGTTAAGTGTTATAGCCGCAGGTGACCCGGAAGATTCTGATGGGGAGCTTGGGGATGCATCCATACTAATTAGTAATTTATTGCAAGAAGCGCAGAATGTCATTGTTGAGAGAATGGAAAGTGAGTTGGACAAAGTAAAAGGGGATGAAGAGAGTCCCTTGGCACAGAAACTCAAAGGTTACGGTTGGGTTGCTGCTGGCGCAAACTTTAATATCATTGCACGGCTGAATGGAAAAATATTTGATGCTGTTCATGAATCTTTGCCAGAAGCTGGAAAGCGTCCTCAATTTAATACGGCAGGAGCTTCTGTTTCTAGATGGTTCGCTAGTTTTGTAAGTGAAGAAGCTAGGCAAAAAAGTGAAGTTGCTAAAGAAATTGGTCCTATTGTTGGGTTAGGTGGGAAATGGATTGATGAAGGAATAGCGGCTTCATCAAATGGTTTAACATCTCTGGAAGGGTCTGGCGTATCAAGTGTACTTTCAAAAATGGGTGAAGCTCTTGTTTCTGATACCTTGCTTGGTATGCGCGGTGATGATGTTAGTATGAATCCTCTTGGGCAACTGGCTGTTGGCGGTAAAGAGATTATTAATAACTCTATAGTGGCATTTGGTGTTTATACACTGAGCATGACAGTGGCAGCGGCGTTTGAAGAGGCACCTGTCGGTAAGACTGTGGCATTTGCAGCAAAAATGTTAGCAACCATCATTACGCCGCTTGCTAGCTTTTTGGTTACCTTAGGGCTATCGGCAGGNTTCATATTGCACTTTATGATTCCGATGTTGCCGTTTATGTATTTCCTATTTGCGGTTGTTGGCTGGATTGGCGAAATTTTTGAAGCGATTGTGGCGATGCCGTTATGGGCTTTGGCTCACATCCGTATTGATGGTGATGGATTGTCGGGGCAGGCGGCCAGTGGTGGTTATTATCTCCTATTCATGATTTTTATTCGCCCAGTGATGATCGTATTTGGTTTGATTGGCGCTTATTTGAGTTTTATGGTTGGTGTCTTCCTTTTGAGCAAGCTGTTTGAAT
Source organism: Micavibrio sp. (assembly GCA_002710775.1). Classification (GTDB taxonomy): domain Bacteria; phylum Pseudomonadota; class Alphaproteobacteria; order Micavibrionales; family UBA9664; genus UBA9664. The sequence goes on from PALX01000005.1 coordinate 42,027, forward strand.
TAAGTATCAGTGGTGTCGGTGAGAGGTCGTGGATAGACGGCATTGGATTTACGATCATTTATGTAATAATTGTGTACAATATGGCGAATTCATCATTTAAACTCATTGATGCTGTGCCAAACCAGATTTTACGTTGGATGGGTAATTCTACACCGAGCTTTAGTGATGGTCGTAATGTCGATCTGCAAACCATGCAAGGTGTGGCAGCGTATGCTGGTTCCACCCTAAGTGGTCAAGCTCTTTCTGGTGTAGGCGGCGCGGCTAAAGGAATAGGCGGTGCTATAGGTGGGGCTCTGAATAAGGATAAGTCTGGTGGCGATGGGGGAGGTGATGGTGCTTCACCTAAACCCAAAGCGAGCGATCGTGTGAAGGAAAGGTTGGCAGAAAGACGTAATAGAGGGCCAAACAGACCGAAAAGCTAAATTAAAATAAAAGATAGAAAGTATAAGAGTTAAGAGTAGAGTTTTATGAGTAAATCTTATCTAACAGGTGATGAGGCCCAGACTTTTTACAATGGGCCTACGCGTCAAAAAGAGCGTATAGCAAAAGCCGATAAAAAACGCGCGGCCAAGGCTGATAAGGCCAGAGCAGAAGAAGCAAGAAAATTGGCAGAAGAGTATTTAGCCACGGAAAATAAAGCAAGGACACCAGCTGAATCTATTGATGGCGGTGCTCTCAAAGACTCGGGCGGTAAGGAACCATCGGCGACACCAGCTATGTCCTCTCCTATCGAGAAAAAGCGCCATGGAAGAAGCTTTGGTGGTATAGGCCGTAGTGCCGGTAAATAAAAAGCCGAAGATTTATTTCGTTAATTCTTTTATTCTTGGATAAAGCGCCTGTCGCAATAGCGGCATTCGATATAGGGCTGGTTGCCATCAAATGTGTACCAGACTTTCGGATGGCCGAGGATTGTATGGCCGCCATCACATGACACGGAGTCCGTTCCGCGCGGTACCGTAATGATTTCGGGCGGCAGAGTCTTGCTTGCTCCCTGTGTTACGTTTTGCTCTGTTTTTTTTGTAAGTGCGTTATCTTGTGCCATGTTTGATACTCTACCCTTATTCGTCATGTGATAAAACTATTTTACAGCCATAATGCGACGAAGTACAGTAGCGTATATGGAGATTAGCCTCATTGATAATGCCGTTGCTTTAAAGGACCCTGACGGGTACGAGGAAGTCCGTATTGATGTGGCAAAAGCCTTAAAGAGCCTTCAACTTTNTTTTTTTGCGCATGAAGTGATGCATAAAGATGGCTCGCTTAAATCCGATGAAGACCTATCCGAGAAAATAGCAACCCGCCGCGGCGAAATGCGTGAGCGCATTGCCTTTGGTGAAGATTTCCAAAAGCCTGTCGCGGGGATTGGTATCAATGATAATTTTGAGCTCGGTGCTGGCCGCGATTTATTCGTTTTGCTAGCGATGGAAGGGTGGCGTGAAATCCCTGTTCATATCCGAAAGAAGCAACGTAAAGACCTTCACAAATTCATCATTGAATAAGCCTGCTAACGCCTTATAGTTAAGCCTATGAATCTCACAGATATACATGATGAACCACCGCAAGGCGGGAGTGGCCAAGGTAACGGCAATGGCACGCCTCCTTACATGGAAGGGTTGAATGCGCCGCAACGTGAGGCTGTGGAAGCCACAGAAGGTCCATTGCTTGTATTGGCAGGCGCTGGGACAGGGAAGACGCGCGTATTGACGACGCGGCTAGCACATATCCTGCACACGCGAAAAGCTTTCCCCGGCCAGATACTGGCTGTGACCTTTACGAATAAAGCAGCGCTTGAGATGAAAGAGCGCGTGTCGGCAAGTCTCGGCGGCGCTCCTGTCGAAGGATGGTGGCTTGGTACGTTCCATAGCCTATGTGCGAAAATGCTTCGCCGTCATGCTGATTTGGTTGGCTTGGAAAGCAACTTCACGATCATTGATACTGACGATCAAGTGCGCTTGATCAAACAGCTCATGGAGGCTGAGAATATCGATACCAAGAAATGGGCGCCTAAGATGGTGGCGGCGGTGATTGGCGGCTTGAAAGATAAAGGCAAGAAACCGTCGGATGTGGGTATGTCAGATGTTGGTGATCTGGCCGGCGGTAAATTACTCAAAATATACCAGCAATATCAGGAGCGTTTGCGCATTATTAATGCTTGTGACTTTGGTGACCTGCTCCTACACATGATCACGATTTTTAAAAATCCAGATAATAAGGACATCCTTGAAAAATATCACCAGCAGTTTCGCTACATCATGGTGGATGAGTATCAAGATACCAATGTGGCGCAATATTTATGGCTTAGATTGTTGGCGCAAGGCTCAAAGAATATTTGCTGTGTTGGTGATGATGACCAGTCTATCTATGGATGGCGCGGCGCGGAAGTTGGCAATATCTTGCGCTTTGAAAAAGATTTTCCGGGGGCAAAGATCATCCGCCTTGAGCAAAATTACCGCTCTACGAGTAATATCCTAAATGCTGCCAGTGCTGTGATCGCCAAGAATGAAAACCGTATGGGGAAGACTCTATGGTCTGAAGCTGATGAGGGTGAGAAGATTGCCGTGCGCGGTTTATGGGATGGACAGGCCGAGGCACGGTTTGTCGCAGAAGAAATTGAACGCTTACATAGTAAAAAAGAATCACTGAATAATATAGCTGTACTTGTCCGCGCTGGATTCCAAACCCGTGCTTTTGAAGATCGCTTCAACACATTGGCGATACCGCACCGCGTGATTGGCGGCGCGCGATTTTATGAGCGGATGGAAATTCGTGATGCGCTGGCCTATTTCCGTGTCGTGATGCAACCAAATGATGATTTAGCACTGGAGCGTATCATCAATACGCCGAAGCGCGGTTTGGGCGCGGCAACGATTCAGACATTACAAACACATGCGCGGGCGGCAAATACGCATTTATCAGAAGCGATAGATATGCTCGTTGATACGGATGAGTTGTCACCAAAAGCAAAGAATACTTTAAGTTTGCTGACGGCGGATTTTGTGCGCTGGCGCGAGAATATAGACACGATGCACCATTGCGATCTGGCGAAAATGATCTTGGATGAGAGCGGCTATACCGAGATGTGGAAGAACGATAAATCACCGGAAGCGCCAGGCCGCCTTGAGAACTTAAAAGAACTCGTCTCGGCGATGGAAGAATATGAGAGTTTCGCTGAATTCATGGAATATGTATCACTGGTGATGGAAAACCAAGAAAACCAGCATACGGAAATGGTTACGATCATGACGCTTCACGGGGCAAAGGGCCTAGAGTTTGATTACGTATTTCTTGCAGGCTGGGAAGAAGGTTTGTTCCCCTCACAGCGCTCTATGGATGAGCAAGGGGCGAAAGGTCTCGAGGAAGAACGACGCCTTGCTTATGTTGGGATCACCCGTGCAAAGAAAAAAGCCTATATCACCCATGCGGCAAATCGTATGACCTATGGGAAGTGGATGAATTGTCTGCCGTCTCGCTTTGTGGATGAATTACCCGCTGACGCGATTGAGGTCGCGGCGGAAAGCGGTATTTATGGATCGGGTGCTGGCCGTTCTCAGCACTGGGATAGTTCCGGCAGACGTGAACAGCAATTCAACCGTGATGACATTCCTAATTTTTCAAAAAACAGAGTGACTCAAACCGAAGATGGTGAAGAGTTAAAATCAGGCACGCGTATTTTTCACGACAAATTTGGCTATGGCAAAATCATTCATATTGATGGGAACAAGCTGGATATTGCTTTTGAAAAAGCGGGACGTAAGCGCGTTTTGAAGAATTTCATCAAAAAAGCGTAGTGCTGACTTTTTATTTCTTGACATAAACATCGTTGCTTATTAATAGCAATAAGGTAGTTAAGAATTATATGGAGAAAAAATGCCAAACTCAGACCTAATCGAAGATGTTGTTGTTACAGATGGTGATAGAGAAAAACCAGAACAAAAAAAGATATCAGCGTGGCATAAACTGTCTGACTCGATTCAGGGTACATTCTTCGGCGCGGCAACGGGTGCAGGTTTTGGATTAGCTTTTGGTATGCAAAAACTTCTTGAAGAGTTTGATTTTACATGGAATGAAATTCACTTCGATACATTGGCGCAGGTGACGGGCGCAATCATTGGTTTGGCGGCGACATTAAAGCTTCGTGAAAAATACTTTGATCCAGAAGACAGTGATACAGCAACGCTTCTTCCTGCGGGTATTGCTGCGGGTATTGCTATTGTTTTGATACGCAACCCTGACCTTATTGTTAAAGCGGCCAATACAGCAACAAATATTGCTCTAAATATAGCCTAAATTCTGCTCAATCAATCCAAGTAGTCCAGCATCATAAAGCTCACCTTTAGCGGTGACGTGATAAATCATATTGGCGAATAAGAACAAGCCGATGCCAATCATGATGGTAGAGGCAAAGATGTTAATTTTTTTGAGCATGCCATCACTAAAATAGCGGCGTAAGAATAAAAGCGGTACGCACAAACCGACCCACACCAAAACATCGGCGCTCATGACTGCGACTCGGATAACAAGAATATCAATCAGCGTAAAAGATGTTTGCCCTGTAATCGCCGGTATCCCTGCAAATATGAAACCGATCACATAAGGGTTGCTACATGTCAGGATAAAGCTAGAGCTCATTGTCTGAAAAAAATGAGCCTTTGTGATGCGCTGCTGTGTCCTCAGCGATGCTTTTTGTGTCTCGCTCAACGATCTATTCAGACTACTTAGGCCCATAGAGACGAACATCACAGCGGCGATGGCTTTAAGGAATAAAAAGACAAAACCAAAATTCTCAGGGATCAAATTAAAGCTCGTCAGGACAATGACGTAAATTACTGTGCCTGCTGTGGCCGCCCCCAGCCAAAAAATAATCAGCGACTTCCATTGTCCGTCCAAAGCCAGAGATGTCATCGCAATAAGATACGGTCCGGGCTGGAGACAGATAACAACAAAAGCAAGAAAGACTGGGAGAAAGAGTTCCATGATGTTAACTCGGTATAGATTGAGCGAGCTGGGTGCTCATCGTGCTTAAAAGTCCCGCGCTTTTAAGGTCCCATTGTGTAACCATTGAGATAAAGAAATAGACCCCAATACCGAGCATGAGAAAAGCTGTACCGTAGCGTAATTTTACAAGAACCTCGTGTTTCAACAGAGTTTTGAACAGTAAAACAGGAATAAAATAGGCAATAAGGACCACAATATCGGCGGCCATCACCGCGGCTAGGATGACAATAATTTCATCGCCAGAGAAGACGGTTTGTTCGACGAGAGCGGGAATACCAGCAAGAACGAAAAGAATATCATAAGGGTTGCTTAAGGAAACAACAAAGCCAGCCATAAGCGCTGCAAAGAAAGTTTGTGTAGTAATCGTTTCTTTCATCTCTTTCACCGCTTCTTTGGGTTCAGCATTGGCGGCATCGGCAAGGCCTTTTAAACCCATCGTGACGAAGAGAACGGCGGCTATCGATTTAAAGAAAATGAAGATCATTCCAAAACCCTCAGGCAGGAATGAGATGCCTTTGAGCATCAGGGCATAAAAGGGAAGCCATGAAATATTACTGCCCATCCAGAAAATGAAAATGGACTTCCAACGACCTTCTGCAGCCAATGATAAGAAGGCGAGTAAATATGGCCCGGGCTTAATACACAAAATAAGCGAGGCAATAAAAACAGGTAAAAATAATTCAAGGTTCATGGTGTACGCATAGCTCCTGTGTCATTCGTTTCTTAGCTGTTTAGTAATCCGCTGAGTTTTAAATCCCATTGTGTGATCATCGATACAAAAAGGTAAAGCCCTATCATGATCATTAGGAAAGCAGATACATATTTAAGTTTAATAACAAAATCATCTTTAAGTTTGGCGTGCAAGACTAATAAAGGCAAGCATAAGGCCAGCATAATAACAACATCAGAGGCAATGATTGCACCGCGAACGATGATAATTTCAAGCAATGTGAAGTGCGTTTGGCCTGTGATGGCAGGAATGGCGGTCAGGATAAAAAGAAGAGCATAGGGATTGCTGAACGCTGTGCTGATAGCGGTAAAGAAGGTGTTGAAGAAGCTGGACTTCGTGATTGTCTCTTTGCGCTCTTTAATCGCTTTTTTGTCGATTTGCGATGCTTTGTATAATTCTGAAAAACCAATGCTGACAAAAAATATAGCACCCGCAGATTTGATAAAGATATACAGCATGCCAAAGCCGTCGGGTAACATCGATAATCCGGTGAGCAGTACAAGATAATTGACTGAGCTGGCGGTAACGGCTGTCACCCAAAAAATAAGCATAGACTTCCAGCGGCCATCCATGGCGAGTGATAAATTGGCCATAAGGTGTGGCCCAGGTTTTAAGGCCAACGCCAGCCCAGCAATAAACATCGGGATGAATAGATCCATCCGCTTAGCCTACTGATTCAAGGGCTCTTAAGCCAGTGCTTTTAAAGGATAAATTTGCTTAAATCTGTATCCTGAGATAGATCTTTCAAGGTTTTGAGAACCATATCAGCATTGACCTTAACTGTTTTGCCTTTATGGTCGGCGGCGTTAAAGCTGATATCCTCAAGCAAGAATTCGAGTACGGTATGCAGGCGGCGCGCGCCGATATTTTCAACCGTACGGTTTACTTCTGTTGAGATGCGTGCAATTTCTGAGATCGCGCCATCATCAAATTCGAGTGTTACATTTTCTGTGGCCAGCAAGGCTTTGTATTGTTTAATAAGGCTCGCCTCAGGTTCCGTCAGGATACGCTTGAAGTCTTCTTCTGTAAGTGCGCGAAGCTCGACACGGATCGGCAAGCGACCTTGAAGTTCGGCGAGCATGTCTGATGGTTTTGAATAGTGGAAGGCACCAGAGGCAACGAATAAAATATAATCCGTTTTTATCGGGCCGTATTTGGTCGAAACTGTTGTGCCTTCGATAAGAGGGAGAAGGTCGCGCTGGACACCTTCACGTGAGACATCGCCGCGTCCTGAATCTTGACGCGCTGTGATTTTGTCAATTTCATCAATAAAGACAATACCGTTTTGCTGGACATTATCCATCGCTTCTTGGATGACTTTATCCTCGTCCAAAAGCTTGTCTGATTCTTCGGTGATCAGGATGTCATAGCTTTGTTCGACAGTGACTTTTTTCTTCTTTGTTTTTTGGCCCAAAGCCTTGCCAAACATATCGCCGATGGAAATCATCGACATAGACGCGCCCGGCATACCAGGGATGTCAAAATTTGGCATGCCTGTGTTCGTATCGGCAACTTCAATTTCGATTTCACGGTCATTAAGCTCGCCTGCGCGGAGTTTCTTGCGGAAAGATTCGCGCGTTGTATCTGTCGCTGTTGCCCCAACAAGAGCATCTAGAACACGTTCTTCCGCATCTGCCTTGGCTTGAGTTTCCACCTCTTTACGCATTTCATCGCGGGTCATGTGAATGGAAATTTCAACAAGATCGCGGATGATAGATTCAACATCACGGCCAACATAGCCAACCTCAGTAAATTTCGTTGCCTCAACCTTGATAAAAGGTGCTTGGGCAAGCTTGGCCAGACGGCGAGAAATTTCTGTTTTACCAACCCCTGTCGGACCGATCATTAGAATATTCTTCGGCAAGACTTCATCGCGCAAAGGCTGTTCAATTTGCATGCGGCGCCAGCGGTTACGCAAGGCAAGAGAAATAGCACGCTTGGCATCTTTTTGACCGATAATATAGCGGTCTAGCTCAGCGACGATTTCTTTCGGGCTGTAGGCAGATATATCTGGTGATGCGGCCATTTTTGGTGCTTTTGCTGTATCTTTATCGGTAGTACTCATATGTTTATTTCTCTGTGATTATATAATTATTTGTCGGATTTGAGTGTCTCAATGACGATGTTATCATTCGTGTAAACGCAGATATCGCTGGCGATTTTCATTGATTTCTCGGCAATTTCTTTCGCGCTTAGGCCCTTTTGGTCAATAAGGGCGCGGGCGGCGGCGAGGGCATAATTTCCCCCCGAACCAATGCCGATAATACCATCTTCTGGTTCAACGACATCGCCTGTACCCGACAGAATAAGCGAGACGTCTTTGTCACACACAGCCATCAAGGCCTCTAATTTACGCAAATATTTATCGGTGCGCCAGTCTTTGGCAAGTTCAACACAAGCACGTGTAAGTTGCCCCGGATGGCTGTCCAGCTTGGCTTCGAGTCTCTCGAACAACGTAAATGCATCCGCTGTAGCACCCGCAAAACCTGCAATAATATCTTGATCTTTACCAAGGCGGCGGACTTTCACTGCGTTGCCTTTCATGACCGTCTGGCCTAAGGAGACCTGACCGTCGCCTGCAACGACAAGTTCGCCGTCTTTTCTTAAAGAGAGTATGGTTGTCATGATATGTATCTCGTCTTTTCTGCTAAATTTTTAACACTTTATCTTTGTCAAAAAAGAATATGGAGCGTTGAGCCATATTCGTCAATATCTGTCCGCATAAATGGTGCATTGCCGCAGTTTAAAGACTTCTTAGGACTTATTGAAGTATACTATAATGGTACTATCTTCTTAATAAGCATAAAAAGCGGGGTAGGATATGAATGTAAACACAGCGCCAAAAGAAAAAACACCAGACTCCAAAGTGGAACTGGTGACGAAGCTTTCTTCTGTAGATATGCATGATTTATGTGATGCGACGACGCTCGCTATCGAGAATGGCGGCGGATTTGGCTGGGTTGACGTGCCGGAACGCGATATCATGCAACGCTTCTGGGAAGGCGTTATGGCGATGCCTCTGCGCCATCTCTTTGTCGCGCGCCTAGACGGCACAATATGCGGCACAGCGCAACTCGTCATGCATTCGGATAATAATGCGGCGCAATCCCACGCCGCGCAGATCATGTCTGTTTTTGTCGCGCCGTGGGCGCGTGGTCACCATCTTGGTAAAAGGCTCTTACACTCAATTGAACACCATGCCCGCAAAGAAGGACTAAAAGTCCTGAATCTGGATGTTCGTGCGACACAAAAGGGCGCGATTGGGCTGTTTGAGAATGAAGGATATGTCCGTTATGCCGAACATCCTTACTATGCCCATATCCATGGTGACCCTGTAAAAGGGTATTTCTATTTCAAGGAAATTGAACCGAAGAAGTAAAGTTTATCGCTGCTTTTATGCTTCATCTTCAGGATAGATGACTTTGGCTACTTTTGTGCCGGGGAATAGCTCAACTATTTTTGTCACGTTTTCATGCGCTTTGACCATTTCGAGATCAGCCGCCTGCGCCGCACGTTTTTGATCGGCAAGGCTTGGGAGACCTTCATCCGTAGACGGGCTGACCATAAAGACATTGCCCGTATGGTCTTTTAGCGCTTTGGATAGGCGTTTTGTGATATCACCGCGCGCGCCATCCTTTAGGCGGATCTCGATAAAGCCTTTTGAGAATTTTACCGGATGTGCGTATTCATATAGCTCATTGGCCAGCAAGATTTCACGGGGTGTAAGGTAGTCATATAAGCTTTCCATGGAGTCAAAACGATCTATGCCATCATTTGTTCCATTCGGCGACGTGCTTTCCTGTGGTGCCGGTTTTTGCGCCACCGCCGCGCCGCTACCTGCAACACTCATTAAAGTACGGCCTTCGCCTTCATCTTTGTTTACACTTTGTTGGCCGGCAATGTTCACATCGCTGATCTCACCGCTTTGTATCTTTTTAATCAGATCAAGCGGGTCAGGCATTTCATTGGCATAGATAAGACGAATGAGCACCATCTCAGCGGCTTTAATAGCGTTTGGTGCGCTTTGCACTTCATGTAAGCCTTTCATCAGGATTTGCCATGCACGGTTCAGCCCTGGCATAGAAAGCTGATAGGCGAGTGACTCGGCGCGCTCTTGCTGGCCATGCGGAATGTTGGTTCCTTCGGCATTGCCTTTTAAGATGCGGATTTTTGTAAAGCTATGGGTGAGTTCCAGAAGGTCTTCGATCACTTGTGCGGGGTCTGCGCCTTCCGCATATAGCGTTTCCAAAATGGATAGTGCCTGTTTAGTCTTGCCTGTCATGGCGGATTCGAACAAATCGACAAGTCTTGTGCCATCGGTCAGGCCGAGCATGTTCTTAACGGTTTCAGCCTCGACCTTACCGTCCCCAAGGGCGATTGCTTGGTCGAGAAGACTTAAGCCGTCACGAACAGAACCATCAGCGGCTTGTGAAATCATTGTAATAGCGGCTTCGTCATATTCTGACCCCTCTTTCGAACAAATCTTTTTGAAGTGCTTCTCGAGTTCGGATAGTTCAATGCGGCGTAGATCAAATCGTTGACAGCGGGAGAGAACGGTAACAGGTACTTTACGAATTTCAGTTGTCGCGAAAATGAATTTTACATGAGAGGGTGGCTCTTCCAATGTCTTCAAAAGCGCATTGAATGCGTTTTTAGAGAGCATGTGCACCTCGTCAATAATGTATATTTTATAACGCGCTGATGACGGGGCATAGCGTACGCCATCGATCAGTTCGCGGACATCATCTACCCCTGTATGAGAGGCGGCATCCATTTCGATGACATCTGGGTGACGGCCTTCGGAAATTGCCTGACATGTTTCGCAATCATCCGTATTCCCCGTTGTTGGGCCGGCTTTGCCATCCGCGCCTGTATAATTTAGAGCCTTAGCAATAATACGCGCTGTTGTTGTCTTACCGACACCGCGAATACCAGTGAGCATGAAAGCATGCGCAATACGCCCTGTTTCAATCGCATTTTTGAGTGTTTGAACGAGGGGGGCCTGGCCGATAAGGTCGTCAAAATTCTGCGGACGATATTTTCGGGCTAAAACCTGATATTCTTTTTCTGTGCTCATATATAATTTGTAGCGCGGAGGCCTGATATTTGCAAAGCTTAACTTTACGCTGTCACCTGTTTTGTTTATAAATGCACCACACTTAAAATTTTAAGGAAAATAAAGCATGTATGATGTTACAGCCGTTTGCCGCGCCTATGTTGATTTGATTGTGCCTGTGAGCTTTGAGGAGCTGAAAGAGCTCGGACTTATTCCCGGACAGGACCAGTTAGTCTCGAAAGAGGAAATTTCCCGCCTGACAACGAAGTTTTTGGACCGCGCTGAAATCTGGCCGGGTGGGCCGGGCGCTAATACGGTCAGCGGTGTGCGTGCTTTATCGGGCAAAGGGGCTTTTATTGGTAAAATATCTGATGACCAAATGGGGAAAATATTCAAAAAAGACATGGATGAACGCGATATAGATTTTGATACCGAAGTTCTGCCCAATGATGTGACGGCAAGCTGTGTCATCTTTGTTGCGCCCAGCGGGGATCGTACTATTTTGTACAATCCTGCTATTGCCGATAAGGTCACGATGGCGGATTTAGAGACAAATAAGGCTGTATTGGAAACAAGTAAAATTTTGTTTCTAGGCTGGCTGAACCGCGAGACGAAATGCGCAGATGTCATTAAGCGCATCTATGAATTAACGCCCAATGCTAAATATGTTGCTTCTTTGCAAAGTTATGGAGCACGAGAGAATGATGAGTTTGATGCTATTTCAAAAGCGGATATTTTGCTGGGTAATGAAAATGAGTATGGCTTGTATATTATGGATTTAAAGCTCGATGATATTGCTGAACTCTCACTGGCAATGCCTGAAAAAACGTTTGTTTGTACGAAAGGCAAGCACGGCGCATCTGTGTATCAAAAGGGCATATGTATTGATATTGCGGCGGCGTCTTGTGATAAAGTCATTGATGCGACAGGTGGCGGTGATGCATGGGCGGCAGGATTTTTATATGGGATGGCTAAAGACATGCCGATTGAAAAATGCGGGGCGCTGGGCGCGCTCTGCGCGGCGGAGATTATTCAGCACAATGGTGCAAGGCCGCAAGGCTCATGGACACATTTGCTAGAGCAGGTGAAATAGAGTAAATTATTGGGATAGACGAGACGCATTAAATTGCGTATAAAATGTTTGACAGGATGTGGCTTTTACCGTAATGTGCGCTTCTTGAAGATTTGAGCACGCCTCAAACATATAGAATTTATAGTATTTTGGAGTTTTAGATATGGCAAAACGTACTTTTCAACCATCAAACCTTGTTCGCAAGCGTCGTCACGGTTTCCGTTCTCGTATGGCTACAGTTGGTGGCCGTAAAGTTATTGCTGCTCGCCGTGCCAAAGGCCGTAAGCGTTTGAGCGCATAATCGAGACATCTTAATTTTTAAAAAAGTTAATCAAGACTGCGCTCCTTCCATAGAAGCGCGGTCTTTTTTTGTGTTTAAAGGAAAAGCAAAGAACTATTCATGAAGGCGACAAAAGACATTTTGAAAACGTTGGAGACGATCAAAAAACGTGCTCATTTCGTTGCCATGAACACAGGCGGTAAGAAATGGGTGGCGGAGAGCCTTATACTGCAAGCTATGCCATCTGATACGCTTACTCCTGAAAGCGGCAAGATAGAAATTGGTTTCACGGTTACAAAGAAAGTTGGCAATGCCGTTATTCGTAACCGTATCAAGAGACGTCTGCGCGCTGTGGCGGCTGAAATCATAGCGCCTAAAGCTAAGAAGGGGTATCGCTATAATGTCATAGGTCGCTTGCCTGCCTTAACAGCGGATGCCGAAAAATTACGCAGTGATTTGAGATGGTGTCTGAAACGATTGGATCAATTAGACACGTAGGGAAAGATATTTCCTGCTTGATTAGTGTGGCTTTTCATTTAAAGTCAGACCCATGCGAAAAATAGCGCAAATACCTATTATCCTCTATCGCCGTTTGTTTTTTCTGCGGTACTTCTTCTCAGTCCAGCATGGTGGTCCTTGTTGTCGGTACTATCCGACATGCTCGTCTTACATGAGCCAGGCTATCGATCAACATGGTGTCTTGAAGGGCGGATATTTAGGTGTTAAAAGACTAGCGCGGTGTCACCCGTGGTCCAAGCATATTGGCCATGACCCTGTGCCAGAAAAATTTGAATGGTTAACCAAGAAAAACAAAGAACAAACACATGCTTAATAATAATTTCGGTAATCTCGACCCCAATCAGCAGAACAACGATAAGAAAAACCTCGTGATCTTCATGATCATTGTTTTTGCGCTTTTCGCTGTTTACGACCTTTTCGTGAAGCAGCCCTATGTTGATGCGATGAAAGCCAAACAGGCACAGGAAGCGGAGGCTAACCCGCAACCGACTATCACAAAAGAAACTGCGCAGGATAAGGTATTAACCCGTGAACAGGCGCTGGGTTTAAGTCCGCGTGTTAAGATCGAAAGTGATAAGGTCGCAGGCTCGATTTCTTTGCGCGGTGGCCGTATTGATGATCTGAAACTTCATGGCTATTACGAAACGATTGAAAAAGAAGAAGATGTTCATCTTTTGATGCCTAAAGAAACAAGCGAAGCGCAATATGGTGAGTTTGGCTGGGTCAGTGTCGATCCGACTGTTAAGTTGCCGAATACGCAGACATTATGGCAGGTGCAGGGTAACCGCACGCTGACACCGCAGACACCTGTGACATTGATGTGGAATAACGGGCAGGGACTGACATTCAAGCGCGTTATTTCTTTGGATGAGCATTACATGTTTGCTGTTAAGCAAAGTGTAATCAATAATAGCGGTAAAGATGTCACGCTATACCCATTCAGCGTTGTTGCGCAAAAAGGCGAGCGTATTGATGGCCGTAAGCTCTTTATTCTGCATAACGGCCCGATTGGCTTCATGGACGGAGAGTTGGAAGAAGTTGATTACAAAGAAGCCCGCAAAAAACGTATGATTGAGAAGACCAGTGAAGAGGGTGGCTGGATTGGTATTACACAAAAATACTGGTTTACAGGTCTTGTCCCTGCACAAGAGGGTAATTCTAAATTCCGCTTTATTGCACAACCATCACCGAATGGGGTAGTGAATTATCAAACGGATGTGATGGGGCCTCAGGTTACAATCATGCCAAAGGGAACATCGGAATATACATCGCATTTATTTGCTGGCCCGAAACTTGTACGTTTGCTTGATCAGTATGAAGAAACACTGAATGTGCCGCATTTTGATCTCGTGGTGGATTTCGGCATGTTTTACTTCCTGACGAAGCCGTTCTTCTATGCGCTGACATGGATATCGCATACGATTGGCTCATTCGCGATTGGCTTGCTGATTTTTACTGTTTTACTTCGTTTGCTTGTTTTCCCTCTCGCACAAAAGTCTTACCGTTCATTCGCTAAAATGCGTGTGATCGCACCGAAGATGAAAGAGCTTCAGGATAAGTACAAAGATGACCGTGAGGGTATGCAAAAAGCACTATTCGAGCTGTACAAGAAAGAGGATGTTAATCCGGCGGCAGGGTGTTTGCCGATGCTGATCCAGATTCCTATTTTCTTCGCGCTGTATAAAGTGCTGTATTTGACGATTGAAATGCGTCATACGCCCTTCTTTGGCTGGGTACAAGATATGGCGGCGCCAGATCATACAACGATCTTTAATTTATTTGGTTTGATCCCATGGGATCCGCCAAGCTTCCTGATGATTGGCGCATGGCCTTGCTTGATGTTGGTGACATTGTTGATCCAGCAACGCTTATCGCCGCCGCCAACAGACGCGATTCAAAAACAGGTGATGCTAACCATGCCATTTGTGATGACGTTTATTCTGTCTAAATTTCCTGTCGGTCTGGTGATTTACTGGACGTGGTCGAACTGTTTGTCGGTTATTCAGCAATCTGTGCTGATGAAGTCGATGGGCGTGGAGATACATCTGTTCTCTTTCATGAAATCTAAAAAAGAAAAAGAAACAGATGAGATTTTGGAGCATGCGCCGCAAACATTTGAAACGCTCGAACATGAAGTCGAAGAGCAATTCGATGATGAGGATGAAGCGCCCAAAGACATTACACCGCCTAAGCGCAAACGTAAGAAAAAGTAAGGTTCTTGAGAAGCCCTTGGAGACAACTCTGAGGGCTTCTTTTTTACTTCATCTGCTCTATATCTTTTTCATCCTCACTTGAAAATAAGGAATGAAACGATGATGAAGCTCGTCAAATATGATGATTTAGGGCGTAACCAGTTCTCGTGGCTCGATGCACGTCACCATTTTAGCTTTGGCCAGTATCATGACTCTAAGCGCATGGGTTTTGCCAATTTGCGCGTGGTGAATGATGACATTGTGAAAGCTCATTCGGGATTTGATACGCATCCGCACCGTGATATGGAGATCATCACCTATGTACGTCAGGGCGCCATTACGCACCGTGACAGTATGGGCAATGAAGGACGAACAGAAGCCGGTGACGTGCAAGTGATGTCGGCAGGATCGGGTGTTTATCACTCTGAGCATAATGAAGAAGATATCGACACTAATTTGTATCAAATATGGATATTGCCGAATGAAGCCCGTGTAAAACCGCGCTGGGATGCCAAAAAGTTTCCTAAAGAGGAAGGCCAGACAGAATTATCCTTGCTGGTTTCTGGTGACGAAGCGGATGATGCGTTGTTTATTCATGCAGATGCGAAAATCTATGGTGGTCAGTTCGCCAAAGGCTTAACTGTTAGTCATATAGGCGTTGGTACATCCTATGTCCTTGTGTCCCAAGGACAGATTAAAAGCGGCGATATTATCGCTCATAAGGGCGACGCGATAGAAGTCACTGATCAAAAAGAACTAAGCTTTGAAATGGTTGAGGATAGCGAGATTCTCGTTATTGATTTAGAAGAGTAGACCTTACAAAAGCTCGTTTAAGATAGCGCGCACTTGTTTGCGGGCCGAAGAAACACCAAGGGCTGTGTTGATAATATAATCAGCCTTTTTTCTTTTTTCGTAATCGCTCATTTGATTCTTCAATATTGTTTTGAAGCGCTCTTCCGTCATATTCGGGCGCTTGAGTACGCGTTTCTTTTGAATAGAGGCAGGCGCAGTGACGACAATTACAACATCGCACCTTGCTTCTGCGCCTGTTTCAAACAGCAAAGGGATATCAAGTAATGCCGCAGGATATTTACGTTGCTGTGCTTCGGCTAGGAACAAATCCTGTCCGGCGCGAACAAGGGTATGAACAATTTGTTCAATTTTTTGTTTAAGCTGAGCATCCGTATAAATGAGGTCGCGTAATGTGGCACGGTCAATATAAGGGTTGCCAGTGGTTTTATCCTTTAGAACAGCTTTTTTTAAAATTCGGTCTTGCCTAAATATATCGACAGCGGCACCGCCTTCGTCATAGAGCATGTGCACATAGGCATCTGAATCGAAAATCGGAATACCTTGTTCTTCGAATAAATCCGCTGTTGTGGATTTTCCCATACCGATAGAGCCTGTTAAGCCAATCACCAGCATTAATGAATCTCCAGTTCTGGTTTGTAGCGGCTCAGGAGCGTAATGATCTCTGCCGATGTCTCCTCCACTGAGCGGCGTGTCACATCAATCACGGGCCACCCATTGCGGGAGAAAAGCTTGCGTGCATTTCGTACTTCATCACTAATGGCGTCTTCATCGAGATATTTGTTATCTTTACTGAGCATATCCAGTTGCCCTTCAGGATTGCTAAGACGGCTTTTACGGATTTGCTGAAGTCGTTTAGGGCTTTCTGTCAGCCCGACATAAACAGGTCCTTCAATCGTGAAGACATCTTCAGGATACTGAACCTTTGGCACGAGTGGGATATTGGCAGCGCGAATGCCGCGATTGGCCAGATACATACAGGTGGGCGTTTTAGAGGTACGGGAAACGCCGACAAGAATCACATCGGCTTCTTCGAGGCCGTCCAGTACTTTTGCATCATCGTGGTCGAGTGCATATTCAACAGCATCAATGCGGTCAAAATATTGATCGTCTAATTTGTGCTGTAAGCCAGGCATACCCTTTGGTTCTTGTTCCAGATAATGCGATAGAGCTTTGATCATAGGGTCTAGTACCGCTGTGCAGGGGATTTTCATCTCACGGCATCGGTTTTTAAGCTTTTTTCGGAGTTTATTATCAACGAGGGTGAAAACAACAGGGCCGGGTTGTGCTTCGATTCCCTTGAGCACGAGGTCTAGCTGTTTTTCTGTCCGTATCATATTCCAGAATTTTTCTGTCGGATGCAAATCGTCAAACTGGACGAGACAAGCGCGGGTCAGACCATGCAATGTTGTACCTGTAGAGTCTGAAACAAGATGGATATAGAATTTTTGCATGAAAGTCTTGTTATCCCCTTTTGCTCAAAGTGCTGTGTATGGCCATGAGCATGGATGCGTATTAGCTTGGCACAATCATTAAGCCATAAGTTTCCGCGATTTTTCCCAATCCGCCCTTGATAGGCTCGCCAATCGCTTTGAATGACCAGCTATTCCCCATGCGCTCTAATGCACCAATTTTCACGGCTTGTTCACCAGCGAAATCTTCCGCCAGATCAAAGCGCATAATCTCTTCTTTATTGTCTTCATCATAGATGCGGATATAGGCGTCTTTTACCTGAGAAAAATCCTGACCACGTTGTGCGCCTTCATAAATGGAGGCGACAAATACAATGGAGGAAATCTCGTAATCCACTTTTGAAAGATCAATGAAGATAATTTCGTCATCACCTTCGCCGACACCCGTACGGTTGTCGCCTTTATGATGTACGCCATTAGCCTCGGAATCCGTATTGTTATAGAATACAAAGTCTTCATCTTCGCGCGTCAAGTCCATTGGGTTGAGTAGAAAGCAACTAAGGTCGACGTCAATTTCTTGACCACCTTCATACATTTCAGGGCGCCAGCCAGCACCGACAATCACATTTTTAAGCTGAGGGCGGTCCGTTGTTAAATCATAAATCTCATTTTTGGCGACATCATTTACCATGGTTTAAGCTCCTGCGTAGACGAAATAAGTTCCTACAATATAAATAATATATAGGGCCAGCATCAAGAAACCAGTGATACGGCCAATTTTTCCGCGGATAAGGAGCATGAGGCCCATGAGTAAGGCGACGGCCAGCATGACCCAGACATCAACAGAGGCCATTTCTGGCGTGATTTGATCGGCAGGAATAGGCTTTAAAGCGGCTGTTACGCCGATAATAAGCAAAATATTGAATACATTTGACCCAAGAATGTTACCAAGGGCGATACCGCTTTGTTTCTTAAGCGCCGCCACAACAGAAGTTGAAAGTTCAGGTAAAGATGTCCCTATCGCAATAACGGTCAGACCGATAACAGCGTCCGGTACATGCAAAATTTTTGCGGCAGTAATGGCGTCTCGCACGAGTATATCAGCACCAAGGGCAACACCTGCCAGCCCAATTATAAGAATGAGGCCGGACTGCCATAAGGGCTTATGTTCGATATGTGGGTCTAAATTTGGCACCGCCTTTTTGCGTGCATCTATATACTGAAACACAACATAGGCGAATAGTGCGCCGACCATGAGCAAACCAATAGAGCTGGATATGCCTTGTTGGGCAACAAGGAGGGCTGTCATAACACCGCTTACCACCAGCATCGCGATGGTATCGTTTCGTATCTCTTTGCGGTCAGCGATAACAGGGTAGACGAAGGCTGCTGCACCGATGACCAGTAAGATATTGGCGATGTTTGAGCCAATAACATTCCCAAGAGCAATACCGGCAGACCCTTTGAAATTGGCATTTACAGAGACGAGAAGCTCAGGCAGGGAAGTGCCGAAAGCTACAATAGTAAAACCGATGAGCAGGCTAGGGATGTTAAATTTTTCTGCGATGGCTGAGGCGGCATCGACTGTCGCATCGCCGCCTTTGATCAGGAGCCACATGCCAAAGCCAATAGCGCTGAGGGCCAGAAGCAAAACGTCAAATTCTGTAAAAGCGGCTGATTCCATGTCTGTTTAAAGGTAAAAGACCCGCCGTCTTTGCACAAGTGGGATTATGCAACAATTAGACAATCTTGTTATGAGTTATGCTGTAATCTACGATTTCTATTAGACAGTTGAACAACAGTATTGCCGTTCGGGTCGGGATTGTTTTGTATGATATAAGAGCCACAAAAAGCGGCCATTGACTCTATAGCCAAAATGGTGCCATGCCTTTTATACTCAATCTGGTTAAGCTTTATGGCTGTTTGTTCGAAGAATTTTTGGATGTCACTGAGCTCAGTAAGTGCTTTTTCCTGATCGGCATATGTTTCATTATCGAAACTATGGGAATCTGGCCTAGCTTCTCTAAACTTTTTGACCGATTTCACGATGGTCTCCAATTCCTTTTGGCTTTTACTATCGTCAAGCTTGGTTTGCGCCAATACAGTTTCTATAATGGGGAGAAAATAATGCCCAAGCTTGAGTGTGTTCAGCGGTATAAATCGCATAGAAGCATCTTTCGCGTCGCCAAATAGACAGGCATCTCTTTGCATTTGGTAGTCAGTGTCGTCCATATCTTTACCGCATATTTCTTGCATATCCTGAATATAGCCGGTGGTCTGACGGGCATGGTGCGCGACATAGGAAAGGAAATCTTTAAATTGTTGGAATGTATTTAATTCTTGTTGTGAATAGATATTTTGGCTTGAATTATCAGCTTCTTCGTTGGCTTGAATTGTTTCCTCTAATAAACTAATTAGGTTTTCACAGGATTGGTTGGCTTCTGCCAGCACCATAAAGCTACGTTTCCATGGAAGTGTGTATAGGGCGCTACCATTCGTATTGAGGTAGGCGGCAAGCACCTGATGTTTGCCCATATGCTTGCCGCCGTAATTATCAGCAATAAGACTAGTGATGATTTTATTTCTTAATATAGCGATAAAGGTAAAGCTGGTAATTGCCGCGATATAGCCAGGACGAAATTCTTTGGCGGCATTTCTGACGGCAGCATTGAAGGGCGGTGTAATGGGCGTTATCATACTATCCATAATTAAGGCCATAATTAAGGCCATAGTTAGGGCCAGAGCCTTGGTTTAAATTTTTAAAATAGTTTACCCACGCTTGCTATCAACTTCTTATTTTGGCTAATTTGTCTTTGTGGTTCTCAATTCTTCCCAACTGTGATAAACCTTTTTTTTATGTACCATAGCGATAATATATTTGCAAAAATATTACGAAAAGAAATTCCTTGTGACCCAATCTTCGAAAACGATGATGTGCTTGCGTTTAAGGACATTTCTCCTGTTGCGCCAGTACATGTTCTGGTTATTCCCAAAAGTGCCTATGTATCCATGGATGATTTCTCGGCCAAAGCCAGTGATCAGGAGATTGTGACCTTAATGCGCGCTGTAGGTGAGGTGGCGCGTCAACTTGGCCTTGAAAAAGACGGGTATCGCGTGATTTCTAATGTCGGTGAATTTGGCGGGCAACAAGTGCCTCACTTACATTTTCATATCCTTGGCGGCGAGAAAATCGGTTCATTAAGACCCGGCGCTGAAGATACGCATGCCTGATATCTTTTACATCAATAATATGAAGTCTTAGTAACGATCTTGCGGTTGCAAATTATGCGGCGCAGGGATCGGATCGCCGGCAAAATCTTTGCGGATATGGCCTTGGTTTTTGAGCATCTCAACATAGCTTTCCGCGATATTAGCCTGCGCATAAGCTTGATATTCCAAAACTTGGCCAAGCGCGCTGGCCAGTGCTAAAGGTCCATCACAACTTTCATGAATTTCCTGAACGATAGAGCCGAACGCATTCAAATTTTCTGCATTTTCTAGTAATAATTCTTCTTCAATATCACGGTCATGTTTGTCATGTTCGCGTGCGTTAATCCATGCGCGGCCATAGCGCTCTACGACATCAATGGAAAAATACTTCAATTCTGTGGCCAAAACGTTCAAATCTTTATCATCCAGACCTTTGGCAAGCAGGTGATTTGCCAGAATAATACCGCATAGGCCAAGAGAGATAAGCGCCGTATCTGGTTTTTGATCAGCGATAATACGGTGTAATTCAAGCGCATCTTCGTCGTGCAACTGCCCGTGGTTTAGGCATTGCTGGAAGCCAAGAGGCGCTGACATTTCAACGTATAAGATGCCGAGTTCCGGCTGAGTGAGCGTTTGTTCCATTAACATGATGATACCCGATTCTTTGTTCTATTAAATAGGGTATGAGTCGAATCTTAAGCAAAGGTTAACGAAGCACCACAATCTGGGGCATGGACATTTTATCTCGCGCGGCTATAGTCAAATAAGCATATGAGCGGGAGAGTACGTGGCCACCATCATTCATACAGTAGCGTTTCGTGGCATTGATGTCATCAATATCGAAGCACAGGTGCAGATCAGCAACGGTCTACCCGCCTTTAACATTGTTGGCTTGCCTGACAAAGCTGTGGCGGAAAGTAAAGAACGTGTCCGCGCTGCGCTTCACGCTATGGGGCTTTCGCTACCTGCAAAACGTCTGACAATCAACCTCGCCCCTGCCGATGTTACCAAAGAAGGCGCGCATTATGATTTGCCGATAGCCCTCGGCCTTTTAGTCGCGATGGAGGTGTTGCCCTCTGATTGTTTAGACTCATCTGTCGTTATTGGCGAATTGGCGCTGGATGGGCGCATCAGCAAAGTAAACGGCGCGCTTCCTGCGGCTATTCATGCGCAGGGTCAGCATATGAGCCTGATCTGTCCCAAGGCCTGCGGTCACGAAGCCATATGGGCAGGGGATATAGATGTGTACGCGCCCGATACGTTGCTAAGGTTGATTAATCACTTAAAAGGCGTACAGCTTTTAAATCCATTGACGTTGAATATAGCAGATCCTGTGCTTGATGAGACGGGCCCAATGCCTGATATGGCTGATATTAAGGGACAAGAAACGGCACGCTATGCGCTGGAAATCGCGGCGGCTGGCGGTCATAATCTTTTGATGCTTGGCCCGCCGGGAGCTGGTAAATCAATGTTGGCTCAGCGCTTACCCTCTATTTTACCGCCGCTTTCTCCGCGTGAGGCGCTGGATATCAGCATGATACATTCACTATCAGGGAGTTTGCCTGAAGATGGCCTTATGCGTGCCCGCCCTTACCGTGATCCGCATCATTCGGCCTCACTGCCTGCGTTGGTGGGCGGCGGGCAAAAAGCTAATCCAGGGGAAATATCTCTTGCACATAGAGGCGTGCTTTTTCTTGATGAATTTCCTGAATTTTCGCGTTCTGTGCTTGAAGCCATGCGCCAGCCTATTGAAACAGGAAAGGCTGTGATTGCGCGAGCGAACCATCATGTCACCTATCCGGCGAATTTTCAGCTCGTCGCGGCGATGAATCCATGTCGATGCGGTAATCTCGGCGATGCTGAGCTGGAATGTCACCGTGCACCTAAATGCGGTATGGAATACCAATCAAAGCTATCAGGGCCGATCTTGGACCGCATTGATATGCATGTCGATGTCCCTGCCGTGAGCGTTATGGACATTGCGGAAGGAAAAGCGGGCGAAACATCCGAAAAAGTGCGGGAACGCGTCATAGCGGCGCGAGAAGCCCAAAAAATGCGGTTTGAAGCCGCAGGCTATGGCCCTGAGAGCAATATTTTCACCAATGCGGACATTCCGGCGGCGGAAATTGAAAATATCATTAAACTTGATGAGGCGGCGCGCGCGCTGATTAAAAAATCAGCCGAACGCTTCAAACTCTCTGCCCGTGCGTATCACAGGACATTGCGCGTCGCGCAAACTATTGCCGATTTAGCCTTGGTGCAGAAAAATATTGCGAAAATCACTCTAAATGAGGTAAAAAAGCCCCTTGAAGAGGCGTTTATAGCTCAGGCACTTTCTTATCGGCGGCAGGTCCTAAACTAGCCAAAACATAAGAATAGATTGCATTTGATCTATATTTTACGTCTTTTAAAACCTTAAAAGGTATAATGTAGGCATGGTAGGGTTTTTAGGATCTGATTATTTAAAACAAATGAATGGGTCGTTATCTTTTCACAAAGATAACGTGCAGGGCGGCCTTGGCGTTGATAAACGTACCGTTCAAGCTGAGCGCAATGGTCAGAATAATTCAGGTTCGCTTTTTAAAATTCCTTCGGTTCAAGAAGTTTTCACAAATGGCGATCTGAAAACGGATGGACCAATTAGTTTTGCGCAAAGAAACGAACCTGCTCCCGAAAGCGGATTTTTCTTTGACGCCCTAGCTGGCGGCTTTAGCGCAGGTCTGTCTGCTGTAAATTTTGCTGGTGGTCTTAATGAAGAAAGAGCCAAGGCAAAAGAAAAACTAGAGCCACAACAACAAAAACCTTCTGTTGCGCCATCAACAATGAGAAATATGGCTCCGGGCCATACACCGACTTATTTCGGTACGCGCCCTTCAATGTAATCATATTGCTATCTTTATAAATTGATTTCGCATGGCTTCTCTGATACTTCAAATGAGAAGCTTTTTTTGTGCGCCCGTAGCTCAGTTGGATAGAGCACTGGTTTCCGGTACCAGGGGTCAGGGGTTCGAATCCCTTCGGGCGCGCCATTAATTCGTTTATTCAATAGAACACTGTTTTCTTGAATTTTTGATTACAGAGACCATATCTGTATAGCTCATGTGAAACTAGAGCGAGCGCAATATGGAAATTAAGATTTTGTTTACATGTATTTAATATAATGATTCAATAGGATAGAAGGATCAGAAATGGGCAAATTCAAGAGTCATAAAATACACGATATCTTGCTAGAAATGGCAGGCGGTGATATGGCATTTCTTGAAGCTGCTATCGCCGAGGTTATGAAGGACAGTGATTCTACAAAGATAGATTTAGAAGCCCTCATAAAGAAGCTAAAAAAAATGGACGATAATGTGTCCCTAAAGAAAGCTTCATAAAAAAACTATTTTGTAAAAATTCAATAAGATAATACGATAAGCTTTATGCTTATTGAATTTGCGCCAATTTTTCTTTTAGTATTTATTATTCCGGGGTATCTAATACTTATAGGAATGAAAGCTGGGTGTAGGTTTGATTTAAAGGCCAGTAATCAAGGGCAAGTTCAACAATCTATGCAATTATTGGTTCTCTCAATGATAAGTTTAATTATCATTACACCAATTTTATTTTTGGTTGGGCAATTATTGTTCTATTTTCTCCCAGTAGATACAAATTTTACAAGTGCAATTAGTTCTGATTATTATGGCTTAGTTGAAGTTGATGACGGTCAATACACAATTCATTTTATGAATTGGTACACTTATACGATCTTGTATTTTATTGCTGCTACTTTATTTTTCGGTTTTGGATACGTCTTCGTGAAGCTTATTGAAAGCGGCATAATTAAGATAAGCATCTTTCACGGGTCTCTATACCAATTAATAGTCGGTAGTGATATGCCTGTAATATATTGCTCCATTTTAACGCGGCTAAAACATGGAGATTCTTTTATAGTATATAGAGGAGAGCTTCACGATATTTCATATTCGACCAATAGCAAAATAGACTACTTAGCGCTTAGGGCAGTTGAAAGAATATTTCTGAAGATTAAAGATAGAAACGGCAAAGTTGTTGCTAAGAATTCTGCAAAAACTGTCGGCCACTCTAAAGTAACTTACTTTAAAGAAATATCACCATTAAAAGGAAAATATCAAAGTGAAATGTTTCTTATTGATGGTGAGGAAATTGCTAATGTTTTATTCAGTAGGCTGAATTATCCTGATATCAATGTCAAAGAACTGATTGAAGAATTGGAGAACCTTTCTAATTAAGGTTAATATTTTTCATTATGATATATCTTTAAAAACAGCAGGTCTTAGATGATTACACAGCATAAGAAGCCCATCGGGCCAAAAGAATTTACGGTGATGATGGCGCTATTAATGTCGCTGGTCGCCATGACGATTGATGCGATATTGCCTGCATTGGTGACAATTGGTAATGCTTTTGAGGTGGTCGACCCGAACCGTGTTCAGTTCATTATTGCCTGTGTGTTCGTTGGTATGGCGACGGGACAGATGATATCGGGTCCTCTTTCTGATGCGCTTGGCCGCAAAAGACTGCTCTATTTTTCTTTCTCAGTGTATATCATCGGAAGCACCGTCGCTCTTTTCGCCCATAGTTTTGAGATGGTGCTGGTCGGGCGCTTTATTCAAGGGATCGGCGTTGCGGGACCGTATGTGTCTGCTGTATCCATTGTACGGGATAAATTTGCGGGCCGTGCGATGGCTAAAACTATGTCGCTGGTCATGACCATCTTTATTCTGGTGCCAGCCATTGCCCCGACTTTGGGGCAGGCCGTTATTTATCTGGGCTCATGGCATAGTGTTTTTGTGCTCTACATTGTCTATGCCATTGCTGTTGCCAGTTGGATTACCTTGAGACTGGAAGAGACCTTGCCGCCCGAACGCCGTATTCCATTCAATATTAAAAACATTGTTCACGGGATTAAGGAAGTCCTGAGCAACCGTGCAACGGTTTGCTATATGTTTTGCTCCGCTTGCGTGTTTGGCAGCTTCATGGGCTATCTGGTGACCTGCCCGCAAGTCTTTATGGATAAATTTGGTGTTGGTGATAGCTTTGTTTTGTATTTCGGCGCGCTGGCGCTGACACTTGGCGGCTCATCCCTTGTGAATTCGCGTATCGTTGAGAAATTCGGTATGCGCTATATTTGTTTGCGAGCGCTATGCGTGGTTATTCTTGCCTCCGCTGTTTTCTTAGTCATTAATCACTTCGTTGATGTCACGCTTTGGATATGGATGGGCTATGCCGCTGTTTTATTTTCCTGTTTTGGGATGGTGTTTGGTAATATGAACGCACTGGCGATGGAGCCAATGGGCCATATTGCGGGTATTGCCTCCGCCGTGATTGGGGCGATAGCAACGACAACAGCCATTACGCTAGGCACATCTATTGGCCAGCACTATGATGGTTCGCTTACCCCGATAGCGACGGGATTCGTTATCTTGGCAAGCTGTGCAATTGGATTAATTTTTTTCGCCCAGTCGCGTGATGTGCCAGTGTCTTAGACCTAAATTGTTACAGGCTGATTTATAGCGCTTCAAGTTCTTCCATTATCTCGTCTTCAGGGTCTTTTTCTCTGAGCATCTGCATGGCTTTGACGAGTTTCAGGGGCTTCACAATGGCTGGTAGCTCTATATCATCAACAAAGCGGCAATCTAGGCGAATATGAGCGTAGCCGAGAATAAAACCAAGGATGCCATGATCGATATGTTCTGCTCTGATTTCTTTTAGGTCCGCTTCTTCAATGTCTACACTTATAAGGCCATGCTTATAGATAATGCGTTTATTGGTTAGTGTGATCTCGGATGTGAGGTACTTTATCAGCAAGGATAAGAAAAAATAAGCGCCAGCGATGAAGAACAACAAGGCAATGGGCGTGAAATATTGAAAGAACGGTAGAAGAGAAGAAGGGTATAACTCATAGATTTCTGTACGTCCGCCGCCATACATATAGATGAGCTTATCCATAAAGATACCGCCAAAGACAAAGCCGATGAGCCAGACACAACCTTCCAGCACGTAAATCCAGTGCGGTTTTGACTGCATGACCCGTTTTTCATGTTTGGTGAGGATTGTGTTGATATAACTCATACCAATATCTTCCTCTCTTAGGCGCTCTTTTTTGTGATTTGGAGGAAAACATCTTCCAGATCACTTTCTTTGGTGGTGATATCCGTAATGCCGATTCCCGTCTTTTTCATCGCTTCAATAAATTGAGTCGGGTTTGTTTCCTTCGGGCTATAGAAAAAGCCTATACGGGCTGGATTTACCAGATTGGCATTAAAGTCTTTCAACGAGACGGGGAGTTCTGAAAGCTCGCGATCCAGTTTAAAATGAATTTCTTTGGCGTCTATTTGTGATAGCAGAGCGTCTTTCTTATCATGAGCGACGATCTTACCGTCATTAATAATGGCGATTTCATCGCAAAGCTTCTCGGCTTCTTCAAGATAGTGGGTGGTTAGCAATATCGTTGCGCCTTGTTTATTGAGCATCTGGACATTTTCCCATAGCTGGGTGCGCAATTCGATATCAACACCCGCAGTTGGCTCGTCCAGCACAATAATCTCAGGATTATGAACCATAGCTTTGGCGACCATCAGACGGCGTTTCATGCCGCCGGAAAGCTGGCGCGACCACGCATGGGCTTTATCTGCAAGGCCAACGAGCTCTAATAGCTCCATGGTGCGGCGTTCTTTCTTTGGTACGCCATATAACCCTGCTTGGATATCAAGTACCTGAAAGGGCGTGAAAAAGGGGTTAAACGTGACTTCCTGCTCTACAACACCTATGTGGTATCGTGCGTCAATAGGTTTGCTGTCTAAGTCACAGTCCCAGACGCGCACTTTACCGGCGGTTTTGTTCACGAGGCCCGCCATAATATTAATAAGGGTAGATTTACCAGCACCATTAGGTCCCAAAAGAGCGAACATAGAGCCTTTAGGTATCTTAAGGTCGACCCCTGATAAAGCAATTTTTTCGCCTGCCTTTCCTTTGGCGGCGTAAGTTTTGCTTAATCCTTCAATTTCAATTGCATATTCCATGCTTACAACATAAATCACAGCCATATAAAGTCGAGCATAAAATATTTGACATAATGTGATTATTTGGGTCTAAAGAGGGTATATTTTTAAACATAGATGACGGGGGAAGCTATGCCAAAGAATAAACAATCATCGGGTTTTGGGTTTGGATCAATTGCAGATCGTAAATATCGCGATCCGGATGCAAAACCAGTTTTGCGTAAAGGGCTTCCAGATAATATGCAGGCGGCACAAGTTATGGATGTCGCACAGGCTGTAAAAGAGCTAACAGGTGCTGAGGGACTTTGCTTTTGGCTTGCGCTCCACCTTTCTTGCTGAGGCAGAAGAAAAAGCTGGAGGCGATGCTGCATCTATTGAAGTGAAAGACCATGATTATGTTTGTGGCGCTCATGATGGCATTAATAGCCGCGGCGATATTATTGATCGTTTATCCGCAGCGGCGAAAAAAGGTGACATTACTAATCTAAAAATTGCCAGCGATAAGGAAAACCCCAAAAAAGATGGTGAGATCATTGCTGCTATTATGTTCGAACATGATGGACGTCCGATTGATCTGAAAATTGTGTTAGGTCCCGTCACAGCGCAACAAATGGCTGTTTATGGCGATGCGCCGATTAACTGTATTGCCTTTGATGTAGATAAACCGGAAGATGTGTATATGCACCCCAGAACAGAAGAGGATCTAAAAAATAAGGTCTGGACTGTACGTGTGAAAGAGGCCCATGAGATTGATGCGTCCGTTTCCCGTCACGCTGAGGTATCAAGACGCCCAGGAAATGAAGGATTATTACTTATGAAGTACGGTAATTTGGCTGCACCAAGTAATGAAGCTCCGAGGCAAAGCGAGTCTAAGCGTAGGACTTTGACTGTGACGCCTCGCAAAAAACCAGATGGTTCACAAGGCCCAAAGTAAGTTTTTATAATGTATAAAAGCCTTGTTATTTCAACAGCATTGCTTGCAAGTTTCCAAGCGCAAGCAGAAGACTTGGTCGATACTGGCGCGCAATTTCGAGGCTCTTTTACGGATCAAATTGAAGAATGTGTCACTTTGTCAGATGGCACAGATATGCAAATTCGTTATAGCTTTAATAGCAAAATACCTATGGATGAGGATGTACCGTGGTATTACAAGCTGGATTCTGGTTATTATAAAGGCCTAATGCACAAAGAGCTTTCCAAGATTTCTGATAACGAAGAGATCAATCTTGCAACAATGTATACGGCGCTTAGTTTTGGCCGTGAAACTGTCTTTAACTATAATTCTAATGGCCAAGAAATGCTGTCTTTGTTTCGTGCTATGGCGGGTAAAGCCGCTATAGAGTACCAAGAACAATATGTTGAGACAGGGCGTGCACAGCCTATATCATCTGTTTTTATTCACGAAATGCATTTATATTACCCTGAAAAAGACGTCAGCATAAGTGTTGGCCATACGATGGGCGGTGAAGCTTTTAAAGGTTGTCCAGTGTTAAAAATGTTCTAGGCTGGCTTCGCCTTCAGACCAATCTTCTAAGTCGTTATTGAGCCACTCATGCGCTTTTTTGTCGCCTTTTAAGTGCCAATCCCACCATGCTAAAGAAGCAATCTTAATAATGCGTTCATGTTCAGGGATTTTATCATAGCCTTCAAGTTGGCCGCGAGAGCCTGCAAAAACCATATGATCGCCATCTTTTAAAATAAGCGCATAGCGCGTTGTGCTTTCGGGCATGTCCTTAAAAACTTCCTGTCTTGCCGTATAATCATAGCCGTCGACAGGACTGTCATCTTCTGTACCTGTCATCATAAAGAGCGGTGCGCTCATATCGTCATATGGGTTTTCCGACCCATCACGGCATGGCATCTGTGAGTAGGGTAAGAAAGCTTTAAAAGCGCCAGATTTATAGGATTTTCCTCGGAACTTCTGTCCTGCCATCACCTGAGTTGTGATTGCGCCCATGGAGTGCCCTGAGAATCCGATATTGTTCAAATCAAGGCTTATATTTGCTTCTTCAGCCAACGCATCTAAACGCGTGAGAACATGTTCTACATCGTAAAAACGAGCGATCTTAACATCATCCGTTAGTTTGACAGCGCGGATAGCATCCCAAGGGTGTCCTGGCTTGCCAACCCATAAAGAGAGATCTGTCCCGGGATGTTGAATATTAAGGACGGCGTAGCCATGGCCAGCAATAAAGCGGCTTAGGAAGCCTGCCCCATCTCGGCTACCACCTAAACCATGTGACCAAATCACGAGAGGGAGTGGCTCATTTGTTTCTTTTGGCACATAGAGCTTGTAGGGAATTTTTCGGTCATCTCGGCTTTCATCGATCCATTCGCCGCGCGTGATAGCGATGCGCTGGCCATCGTCATCGGGGTTGAGGTTATCGCGCCAAAATGTGCCCATCGTACAAAGCTCTAGTCTTTTTTACGGAATTGATCGAGGGAAATAACCTGTCCTGTTTCTTCGCCATCATCGCCGGAGTCTTTGGATGGTTTGTCGTCGTCATCGCCGCCACCTTTTGGTCCATCACCATCTCCATCAGGCCCGCTCTGGTCATTAGAAAGAGGCTGGAATTGGAGCGCGAAATTGACTGAAGGGTCAGCAAAAATTGTGATTGCCGGCATCGGAATAACGAGGCGCTCAGGAATATTATTAAAAGACAGTGTGACTGACAAAAACTCATCATCAACGGTAAGGTCGTAAAACTGGTATTGCAAAACAATTGTCATTTCTTGCGGATAGCGTTCTTTCAAGTAGTCAGGAATATCAACGCCTTTATGCTCAGTTAGAAAAGTGATGTAGAAATGATGATCATCAGGTAGACCATTATCACGAACTTCTTCAACAGCTTTACGAACAACGCCGCGTAGGGCGCTTTCAACCATTTTGTCGTATCTTAAGATTTCGTCTGTGTCTTTTTTCTTACTCATAGTCAACAATCTAAAGAGTATCAAAAGCCATGACAACACCAAAAAGTGTAATTTTGTAAAAAGAGAACAAGATTAAGGTGGAAAATAAAAAAGGGCCGCTTCTGTTGCGAGGTGCGGCCCGACCCCACCTAACCTGTATTAAGGGCTAGGAATTCAGTTGTATTGTGCTTAAGCAGCAACGGCGAATGCGCCATTGTCGTTAGCAGCAACACGAGATACAAAGTTATCGTTTGCATTTATAATAATTGTCCATTACGGCGGAACAATTCCGAGCGCCGCAAAATCACCTTTATCACGTGTGTCGAAGCTATTTCGGCCCCATAAAGCAGCCTGCATATATTATATGCCTTGGGCTGTTTTGGTGGAGCCGCCGGGTACCGCCCCCGGGTCCACAACGCTTATTCCGCAACCGCGTTTAGCGCCATAATCAGGCAAAATTGCCTGATACCACTCATTATAGGGCATATAGGTTTATTTTTCAAGATATGATGTATTTGTACGTGCGGTTATCTGGCGATAAGTACATGAAAAAACTGATAATTTTCACCCGTGCGGCGACAGGCTGTATGTCTGCCATCTAAGGATGCAGCTTCATCACCAATGATGTTTTCCAGTGGCTCTCCAAAAATGCCATGGAATTTAACGGCTTCTAAGCTTGGGCGAGAACTTGTATCTGAAGGAATATCTTCATCTTCTGGTGTAATGCCTAGAAGCTCATTAATGGCTAAACAGACTTCTTTTTTGAGATAGTTTACAGACA
The DNA here is from genome assembly GCA_002710775.1 of Micavibrio sp. Classification (GTDB taxonomy): domain Bacteria; phylum Pseudomonadota; class Alphaproteobacteria; order Micavibrionales; family UBA9664; genus UBA9664. Next base: position 73,016 of record PALX01000005.1, read on the forward strand.
TGAGGAGCTCAGGTTGTTCCGTGCCGATATTATGAACGGGCATAGCGGCGTTAAACCACCACCTTTTATAAGAACGTCCTGTATGATGCACGGGATCATGAGCATCTGGATGGCCTGGGAATTGATAAGCGATTTGCCCACCATCAAACCAGAAAACCTGATTTTTAGGGTCCATACAGGCATCATGTTCAAAGTAGTCCGTATTTTTGCCTATACCGTCATAATCGAAGCAAAGTTGTGTTTCATCAATGCCGTTCTCAAGCATTTTATTGACGGCGCGCTCAACCATCATGGAATAGCCGATCATCTGTTTAGCATAGGCAATAGCTTTGTCATGTGGCACTTCTTTATATGTAACTTTGTAGTATAGGTCGAATTTGAGGGTAACGAAAACGATAAGGGCAAAGACGACAAAAACACCAAGCCCTATAAATTTGAATTTCTTATGCGCCATACACTCTGTTTACACTGCCTTTCGTGACATGTTGAAATATCATCCTATAAAGCGAATATTGGTTTTTCAAGAACTAAAAAAATTATCGCGCGATGAGGGCGTGGTAGAAGACATAGTCATCGCCGCCACCTGTTGTTTCTTGGATACAACCTGTCTTCTTTCCCAGTAATTCTGGTGCTTGCCCACTATCGGCAATCGTCGTTCCTGCTGCCGTTGCATTGAACGTGCCTGTAAAGGCATGTGCCGTGTTAATTGCGGTATCAATAGGCGGTGCACTTGCTACTATACCCAGTTCAGCATTGATAGCATTGCAAATTTCTAGGCTGCCCTCGGCTGTATCGTTCATTCGAACGACATATAAAAGTTCCGTACAAGCTGCTGGGCCGCATGTTGTGCCAACATTTTCTACTTTGTTGCCTCCATTAATTCTTTCTGATGCAATGGAAAAACCATCTTGGCCAGTGAAAGCTTTATAAAAAATGCCGCCGCCATCTGGGTGAAAGACACGATTACGTGTGTTGGCACAAGAAGCATGTTCGTACATCGTATCGCCGCCAGGGTAATCATCAATATCAAAGCACAGGTCGTTTTCAGAAACACCGCGTGCTTGTAGGCGTTGAACAGCCGATTCCAGTGATTTTGCAAATGTAATGAGTTCAGAAGCGTAAAGCTGAGATTGCTCTTTTGAGACGGAAGCGCTACTGCCGCGCATACCTTGTGTGATGGCAAAACCAAGCGCGGCAAAAAGAGCGACGGCGACGAGAATAATAAAGAAAATGTTTCCGTTTTCTCTATGGGTTGGGCTGAGTGTTGAGGACATATTAGCCTCCCTTTTTCGGTATGATTGTTTTGGGTTTTTGCTGGCCAGCCTGTGCGTCTTGACCTTGTTGCAACTGAGGCTGATTAAATAGGCCAGATTTAATATTATCCGCGGCACCCATCAGGATATTTTTTACGTCATCACTGAGGCCGTCTGGCATTAGGTATTCGCCTTCATTTGCCAATGCTTCAACAGCATCTTCAGCGTTATAAACATCGTTGCCGACGATTTTTGGTTGCTTGCCACCACCTGAGCCGCCTTGCGCTTCGCCTTCTTCTTCACCATCACTTTGATCTGACGCGGAAAGATCATCCCATGTTTTATCATCTGTCGTTTTTTGTGTGCCGTCAGAATTCGTTTGTGGCACACCGCCAGCAGTAACTTTTTCTGTCTCTTTCTCCGTCTGTTTCTGGGGCGCTGACGGCGCTTTAGCTGCCGCACCGGATGAACCATCGTCACCGGAAATTTCGGCTGGGTCTAAGCCATTAAGCGCCGCATAAGCTTCAACGATAGCCATGCTTCCTGCCTCGATTGCATCACAGCCCGCCTGTTCGGCAATATCAAAGCCATGGGCAAGGGCGGCTATTTCATCAGGTGTCTCAACAGGAGATTCGGCCTTGGCGGCGGTCCATGTCTTGGAAACCATGCGGTCACGAAGCTTGGCCAAATTGCCGACATTTTTAAGTTCGGAGTCTGTCGGTGGCGGTAGCGGCAAGAAGCGTTGAACACGCATTGCCTTGGCTTTACCCGTATCTGCATAGAAAACATTTACGTCATTAACATTGTCTGAGAATGCGAAGACGGCTTTACCGGGCGGGTAAGAGCCGAGCGCGTTATAATCCGCATTGCTTCGAATTTGCAGGCTGGCTTGTGTGCCCCCTGTATAGCTACTCGAGAAGTCACCAGCTTTTGTGTCAAAGCCTGTCACCTCAGTCACCAGCGAGTCGCCGACTACTTTTTCAAAAAATTCTTTTGTTTGTGTCGGGTCTTCAAGTTTACCGAAGATTTTAATGTTACAGTTACCGGCAATAGAGCGCGCTTCTTCCTTCACGCGCTTTTCCATAGCAGGCAAGTCCTGCGCTGCGTAAACTAGACAGAAACCCAGAGAACGGGCTTGCGCGGCCATCACAGCCATGCCAGATGTCGTATAATATCCAACCTCGTCAAAGATAGTCATGAAGGGCGTCGCTGAGTGGGTTGGTTTATTCTCAATCGTAGAAGCAGAACTACCCTCAACGCTCGCGCCGAGTGTCGAACCCATCATTCCTTTGATGGTGGCCGCAACAATTTTACCGAGGTTGGCAATTTCGTCTGAGGATTTTTCTAGAGCTGGGATCAGCGTCACCATGATACGTCTGTTCAGAACGATATCGATCATATTGATGTCAGCAGCTTGTGAATCGAAGATATAGCCGTAATCATCGCCAAGGGATTGTAGGGCACGGGTGAACTGCATGGACAGATAACCGTGTTGCTGGCGGACAACTTGTGTATCAACCATCGGTGTGTCAGGGCCAGCAGGCTTTTCATTCCCGTCATCGTCAAAAGCGGCGTCTACATAGCCGGGTAATGTGTTCAAATACCCAACAAGCGATTCTCTGAGTTTTTCAGGTACGGCCTCATCGCGGCTAAGACGAATAATCGGACCGAGTTCGAGATATTTTCGGATGGATGAGATTGAAAGCGGAATATCTTGGTTGTCACGTTTCCATGTCAGCGCTGGCATCACCGAACCTATCAACGAAACTGCCCGTTCTTTCCACATGGCATTGTCACCTTCTGCCTCAGGCATAAGTGATACAAGCATTTGTGTCAGATAAGAGGCTGAACCGCTGGAGAATGGGTTCATAGTGTTAGATGCGGCGCGCTCATCTGAGTTCCCTGTCATATAGTTCAGGACAAAAAGGTCATCATCGCGCCCAAAACGGCGGACAAGCGAAGATAGCGAGGACCAAAGATCCGTGTCAGCTTTACCGTCAATATAAACAAAACCTGAAGCCCAGCACAGTGCATTAGTTGCGAGTGCTTTTAACCCTTCGGTTTTACCAGACCCTGTCGTACCGAGGAAAAGAATATGCGTACGAGCGTCACTGTTTGAAAACCAGACTTCTTCACCGCTCTCATCTTTGTTACCAATGTAGAGGATACCTTCGGCTTTACCAGAACGCCCGGCGCCTTGATTTTTGGGGTCTTCAAACTTTTTATTCGCCGTCATCGGCATTTTGTAAGGCACATATTTTTCTTGCTTTATAAGCCACCAAAAATAAAGCACACCGAGAAGGAGGATAAGGTCGAGCAGATATACGGCATGAGGCAGAAATAAAATGAGCGCGATAAAAAAGACATAAACGCTGACAGCATTATTGCTGTTCGACATCCATTCGGCAATACGCACCCTTAAGGGACGTGTATCCCTTAAAAAGTGATCGAGGCCGTGGCCGTATTTTTTGGTATCTAATGCCATTTATCTTTTTTGTTATTACCTGTTTTTCTTATTCGCCTAAAAAATCATCAGCAGAGACCGGGACGCCCGATGGCGCGTTCTCGCTATTAATAGGTGTTTGTTGTGTTTGTGGGGTGTTTGTTCCACTTGTCTGTTGTACTTGGCTTGGTATATAGCCCTGACGACCAACCGAATTCAGGAAGCTAAAAATTATAAAAATAACAACGGCGAGGAGTAAAATTTTACCCCAAGGAAAGCCTTTGCCTGTCTTTACCTCACCTGTGACATGACATTTTTTAGAAGCTTTATGCAGAGCTTGAGTTGCCTTAATTAGTGCATTCATCGCGCGGGCGCGGCTATTGAATGTTGTGATGACTTCTTTAGTCTTCCCTTTTTTTTGTACAAGATGAAACAATTGCGCCACGTCGTCAGACTCAATCTCGAAAAAACAGCCCTGCGCCTCTGTCAGACTTGCGCGCCATACAGAGGGTATGTTTGCATCAGGAAAAGACAGAACAAGCACATCGCCTACAACCATAGCCTTAGTTTTGTGTCCGCCTGTAATATTCTCAATCATAAGTCTTGCCTTTCTTTAACGCTTTTACCATCGTCCTTAATTACTGCCGAGCGGTTTCATAATGCCCGCTATTTTTTTGCCTTCTTTTTTCTTGGAGTATAAGAGCTCAGGGATCGGGCGCGCTCTGTCGCTTTCCAAGTGTTCGATGAGGACATTAACAGCTTCATCAATTTTTGGCACGGGGATCGGGCGCATTGTACGTTTCTCGCTTTTATAATGGGCCATCGCGGCAAGGGCTTCGGTGTGGTATGAATTTTTACCGAGGTTATTCAAGGCATACCAAAGATTACGGTC
>PALX01000006.1 GCA_002710775.1 Micavibrio sp.
TTAGCAACTAAAGTGACTATCACTGGCAGTGTAGTTGCCTCGTTTGGGGGCATGATACCAATCTTCGTACTAATGCTAACTACCAGCATATGGAGTAAAATCATGGAAACAAACAATCTAAGCGCGTGGGCTACCTTTGGAACGTTCCTGTGGAGACTGGTGTGTGTACCCCAAGCGAGAGACAATACATATGTATAAGAATAGCCACTGGACTAAGAGTGAACGTAGAGGGGGTTCGATTCCCCCTCCTCCACGCCACTATTGATAAATATAGATACACTCACTTAAACGGACGCTAATATTTCAACTTCTCAATCGTGTCTTTAAGGATTTTTATGTGGTCTGGGCCAAAATGCGTATAAACGCTTGAGGTGACAGTTCCATCCTCATGCCCTGCTAGAGATTTGATGTAAGAAGAATCTACCCCTGCAATGCTCAGGTTTGTAATGAAGCTATGCCTTAAACTATGTAACGTCTTACGTAGCTTTACCTTTAAGCCCAGTTTCACAAGTAGGATGTTATTAAACCAATCCCCGAACTTGCGCCCCCACCCTGTATTCGGCTTATAGGATAAAGCAGGAAACAATCTGATTGAAGCATCTTGCTCTGCCAAAGCCTTACGCTCTTCGACAAACTTGATGAAGCCATGGTCAATAAGCTTCGAGTGTATTGGAACATAACGGTGAGAAGCCTCAGTTTTAACTTTCTTTTGAGCCTCTATTTCATCCTCAATGCACACATACCAAATGCCCGTGTTTTCATCTTGCAATAAATCCTTAGGCATCAAAGAACAAAACTCATTCAGACGAGAGCCTGTGTAAACCGCAAGAAGCGTTCCCCAATAATTGCGCTGATCTTTAGGATTTTTACTATGCTTTAACGGCTCAAGGCTTTTCAAAATTTCCGCAATCTCTTCCCTCTTGAATTGGTCGCGCTTACCCCTTTTCTTATCTTCGAGATTCATGCTTTCAAAATAGTTCTTCTCAAGCTTGTAGTTATTCTTAATAAGCCATGACAAGAACTGTCTGTAAGCACCAAGGTATTTATTAACTGTACCGTTAGAGAGAACGTCAAAGCCCTCTGTTTCAAGCTGTTCACTAAGCGATAAACCTTTTAAATCTTTCTTCTTGTTTCTATTCGTTGGTGTTCTAAGAAGCGCATCTAAAACCTTCTGGGAAGTTTCACCATCGAAATTAACAAGGTTAAAGCCCTCACCTAATAGCTCCATGAGATACGCCATATGCACTTCTCGCTCTTCTTTGGCTTTATTGTCCAAATTGCCGTTACGTGCCTCATGCTCTAAGAATTTAGGTATAAGGATACTCAATCTATATTCAGGCTTAGGGAAAGCATTGTTCTTCTGAATTAAATCAAGGTAATCCTTCCTTGTGGTGAATAAGAACTCAGTTTGCTTTTGATTATGCGATAAAACCTTCTCACAGTAACCTCTATAGGCATGCTTATACTGATCTTTCAGCATTTGATATTCAGGGCTAGCTACATCTATAGACACATCAAAACGGCTGAATATAGGCTGTACCCTCTCTGCCATTGCATCCATGTCCTGATCGTGTTCAATAGCCTTATTAGCGATTGAAAGCTCTTTCATAAGCGCATTAACGTCTTGCTGACTAAGTGGCCCTGATTTATGTATCTCAGCTTTCTTTTGATCTACCAGTTCATAGAAATACTCTTGGAGCATATTTCTAATATCGCCAAACTCCATAAACTCGATGCCCTTCATTTGCATTATCAAGTAAGCATGATATTCCAGAATACTAGCTAACCGCAATGCTTCTTTAGGCTCTCTCGTACGCAATGATACCTTGATATGCCTCGAACGTCCTGATTCTTGAAGATATGGTGGCACAGGCCAACGGAAATAATAGATGTTGTGTCTAGAACGTATTAAGTAACTTGGATTTCGCATGGTAAAAGTCCCACTTTTGTGGCTCACCACGAAAATCTAAATCTAAGTCACTGATATTTAATACCTTTTAAAGTAATGGTAGCCCCGACCGGACTCGAACCGGTACGCCCGAAAGCTTGCGATTTTAAGTCGCATGCGTCTACCAATTCCGCCACGGGGCCATCCGAAAAGCACAGGTAGAAATCAAGAACTCTCAAAATACATAACCCGCCCGAAAAGTGAAGTAAAAAATTGTAATAATTCATATTATTATGTATAATTAAAATGTGAGTTTTGCGGGAAAATATTTAAAAACGGGACTTAAATCTGCATTGATTGCTTTTGCAGGGGCAAGCGCTATGGGCAATCCTGCTGCTGCCCAAGAGAAGGCACCAGTAGTTTCCGATGAAAACACCACACAACCAGTTTCTAATTTCCAAAAAATGATAGAGTACGGCTCACAAAGCAAAAGCATATCCATCATAATGGATATGAACCATGCCGAAATCGAAAAATACGCTTATTTCGTTGAGCAAGGACTCGATGAACTAAAAGCGAGTGGTCACACACAACTCTTGATGGAAATAGAAGCCAATAACCGAGACGATATTATCGCCCTTAATGAAGGGAAAATAACAGTTGCGGACTTCAGAGATCGCAATCCAGGCTTTAGTTTAAATTTTGGGAAAGACTCTAAAACACGAGAAAGCGCAGCAAATGACTTCCTGCAAATAGTCGTTCGCGCAGGTAAGCTTGGCATAGAGGTACGCCCTATCGACAGCTTTCATGGAATGGACCATTTCAATGGCACTGCGCCGAATATGTCGACAAAACTAAAAAAAGCACATGCGGATTTAGATAAAATTGGGGATGCGATACTCAACTATATTCAAGAAGAAATCGGCACAGACAATACCCCAGATAAATTAAGTGCCCAAGAGCGTGAACTATATACGAACGTTTTTTTCGCAAAATCCCCCGATGTTTATACAAAGTTTCTAAACGCGGTACAGATACTCTCAGAAGAAACAATGCGTGTCCGTACCGATGATCGTCTAACAGCCCAAAATGCGATATCTGAAATAGAAGAGCATAGAAACCGCAACAATGCATCATATGGACGCACTGCAATTTTATATGGCGGCGGGCATATACTTCTCGACAGGAAAGAAGGCTTAGACGACATCCTCGAGAAAAAATATGGAGCAGATCAGGTTTCGACATACGGTTATTACGGAAACGCCCTACAGTTAAGTCTGGCGGCATATACGTATAAACAAGATAAGCTTGCCAACCGCTATGGGTACGATGCGGCGCAGTTCTCTTATATTCAAGATGAAGACACTGTTCTCAATAAAGATGGTCTAGAAATTTCTTTTTCCTCGAATAACGAAATAGGCTCTACATCCCATTATAAGCACGAGCTTTACAGTGACAATAAAGTCGACAAGCCATGCACTGGTACACGCCGCCCAGGATCACGGAAATTCGGCTGTCGATAAGAACTGGCTAAAGCTCTTTTACCTCTAAAATAGAACCACCGAGGTCAATAAAAGCATGTTGCAATGCTTTTGATACATGTTCCAGCTTTTCTTTATCTGGGCCGCGAATAACGGCACTTACTTTACCAATACCATCTTTAAATGAGGGGTAAGAGCCAATTTCCACCCCATCATTATCTTCTTCCAGCTTTTGCAAGATATCGGCGATCTGGCTTTCAACCAGATTAACAGTAACCGAGATAGAATATATTTTAACGCCGCCAGCAAGGCTGGGAAGCAGGCTCTCAACCATAGCCTGCATAATTTTCGGCACGCCCGCCATCGCATAGACATTCCCGATTTTAAAGCCTGGGGCGCCAGTGACTTTGTTAATGATCATATCAGAACCTTCCGGCAAATATGTCATTTTAAGACGGGCATCATTCAGTTTGCTCTCATCCTTATAATAATCAAGAAGCATCTGATACGCACTTTCATGTTGGACCAGTTTTACACCAAAGGCACGGGCGATGGCTTCGGCGCTCATATCATCATGCGTCGGACCGATACCACCCGTCGTAAAAACATAATCGTAACGCTCACGCATCAAATTAACGGCTTCAATAATAAGATCAAAATCATCTGGCACAACCCGCGCTTCCGTAAGCTGTATCCCCTTCGCTGTCATAGCTTTGGCAATAAAATTTGTATTCACGTCATGCGTGCGCCCTGAAAGGATTTCATTTCCGATAACGATTACTGCGGCTGTTTTCTTTTCCATTGCCATACTGTAAGTTTCTTTGTTATGAAGAACAACATGAATATTGCAATAGATTACCCAAAAAACAATGATGGCATTCCCATCCATGATGAGGCGGCCTTTGAAGGCATGCGTAAAGCTGGACAGCTAGCGGCACAAACCCTTGATATGATTACCGATCATGTCAAGCCAGGCGTGACCACAGAAGAGCTAGACAAGCTATGTCATGACTTTATCACGAAGAACGGCGCTATCCCTGCACCGCTTGGTTATGGCGGTGATAAATGGCGCGAGCCTTTCCCAAAATCCATTTGCACATCCATCAATCACGTTATTTGCCACGGCATCCCAGGGCCAAAGAAACTAAGCAATGGGGATGTGATGAATATTGATGTGACCGTCATATTAGATGGCTGGCACGGCGACACATCTCGCATGTTCTATGTTGGGAACAAGATTCCTGTCAAAGCCCGCCGCCTTGTCGAAGTCACATACGAAGCAATGATGCGCGGTATTGAACAAGTTAAACCCGGCAATACGCTCGGCGATATCGGCTACGCTATTCAAAGCTATGCCGAGGGTGAACGTTTTTCTGTCGTTCGTGATTTTTGCGGCCATGGCCTCGGCCAAGTTTTCCATACAGCCCCGCAAATTGTGCATTACGGACAACCTAAGACAGGCACCGTTTTGGAGCCCGGCATGTTCTTTACTATCGAGCCAATGCTGAATACGGGTACTTGGGAGATGAAGATTTTGAATGATGGCTGGACAGCCGTCACCAGAGATCGCGGCTTGTCCGCCCAGTTTGAACACTCTATGGGTGTTACCGAAACAGGTGTGGAAATATTCACCAAAAGCCCAAAGGGCTGGACCCTACCGCCCTATGACTGAGTTGTTTGAAACCACACAACCAGACCTAAAAAAAGACAAACCCCACCATACGGGGCACAGAGACCGCCTTCGCCAGCGCTTTTTAAATAGCGGGGCTGATGCTCTCGCTGATTATGAATTGATGGAGCTTATTCTCTTTATCGCTATTCCACGCAAAGATGTTAAGCCGCTCGCCAAAGACCTTATAGCCACTTTCGGTAGCTTCAACAAAGTCTTTCATGCCACGCGCGATGAACTCACCCGCGTTAAAGGCGTTTCAGAAAACACCGCCACAGCCCTGCTATCTGTGAAAGCCGCAGCAATGCGTCTTTTAAAGCAAGACCTGATGCACTCTGCTGTTCTAAGTAGCTGGCAGCAACTGATGGATTACTGTCAGGCCAGCATGTCCCATGAAACAAAAGAGCATTTTCGCGTGCTGTTCCTAAACCGCAAAAATCATCTCATTGCTGATGAAATTCAAACCAGCGGCACAGTAGATCAATCCGCCGCGTATCCGCGCGAGATTGTTAAACGCGCACTAGACCTTGGCGCAACAGCCATGATCCTTGTTCATAACCACCCTAGCGGCGACCCCAAACCATCGCAAGCCGATATTAATATCACCCAAGCCATCATCCGCGCGGCGACACCCATGGATATTGTTGTTCACGACCATGTCATCGTTGCCAAATCCGGCGTCGAGTCGCTCCGTAATAGCGGTTTAATTTAGATATTAGATAAAGGCTAGACTGAGAAAGAAACACCGCATCCGCAAGACGAAGATGCATTAGGGTTTGATACTTTAAAAGCCGCACCGACGAGTTCCTCCACGAAATCTATAGTCGAGCCGTCCAAATACTCTAACGAAATAGGATCGATCAGAAGTTTCTCACCATCTGTTTCAATCACAAGGTCATCTTCTTTGACCTCAGCCGATAGCTTCATTTCATATTGGAAGCCACTACAGCCGCCGCCCTTAACCATGACACGGAAATATGGCTCATTCTCCGTTTTAATTTCGGATATGCGCTTAGCAGCATCAGATGTAAAAATAATGTTGTGACTCATGCTATTAATATAGCCCTTTAAACATTGCATTTCCAGTCTTTGATGCCTATTCTATGCGCATGTCAACTGCAGTAGAAACCGATTACAATTATTGCTCCGTACCTTTAGCCGCTTATGCGTGTCGTCCGGATCAATCGAGAGGCCGTCTCCATGACGAGCCTGAAAGCAAAACACGCACTTGTTTCCAGCGCGATAAAGACCGCATCATTCATGCGACAGCTTTTCGCCGCTTAAAATATAAAACACAAGTTTTTGTCTATCACGAAGGTGACCACTTCCGCACGCGCCTGACGCACACATTAGAAGTGGCACAGATTGGCCGTTCTATCGCCCGCGCGCTCATGGTCAATGAAGATCTCACAGAAACCATTGCGCTGTCTCATGATATGGGCCACCCGCCCTTCGCGCATTTAGGCGAAGACGAGCTTGCCGTTCACATGAAACCCTTCCTCGGTTTTGAGCACAACGACCAAACACTGCGCCATGTTGTAAGACTGGAAGAAAAATATCCTGAATTTGATGGCCTTAACCTGACATGGGAAACACTAGAGGGTATCGTCAAACATAACGGCCCTGTCGAAGGCGAGCTTCCATACACGCTAGCGCGGTTCAATAAAGAATTTGATCTAGAGCTAGATACGCATGCATCACTTGAGGCGCAAATTGCGGCTCTGGCCGATGATATCGCTTATAACAACCATGACTTAGAAGATGGAATCAAAGCTGGCTTTTTTGATTTCGACGACATTCGCTCGATGGCGTTAGTCAAAGACCTTATGGTTCAATGCGAACGCGAATATCCAGACCTTGCGCCGCACAGATATTTATCCTATGTCATTCGCGAAATGATCGGCGAAATGGTATTCGATGTCATCACGGAAACACGCAAACGTATCAAGAGCATCAACCCGCAATCCCCTGAGGATGTGCGCAAATGCGGCCAACAGCTTGTTGATTTCTCACCTGAGATGCTCAAGAAAGTAAACGAGCTACGCAAATTCTTGCGCACCCGCATGTATAACAATCCTGCTGTACGCCGCACACGTTATAAATCACGCCAGATTGTTAAAGACCTGTTCATCGCATTTATGGATGATTATAAGTGTCTCCCAAAACGCTGGCAGGAAGAAATTGAAACAGCGCCTGAGGACATGAACAATAAAGCCCGCGCTATTGCCGATTATGTAGCAGGCATGACAGACCGTTACGCCATCCGCGAACACCAGCGCCTGTTTGATCTATATGAAGATCACAGATAAAAATAAATTATAAGACCAATAAGGACGATAAACGAAATGACGATATTTAAACGCGTTGCAGATGAAATTGAAAAAGCCGTGAAGACCATAAATGCGGATGCCGATATTAGCCGCATGACGGTTGAAACGCCGCGCGATCCTTCCCATGGCGACCTCGCGACCAATGCCGCCATGCTTATTGCAAAGCCAATGGGGATGAATCCTAGAGAACTTGCTCAGAAAATTATTGATACCCTTAGTACCTCAGAAATATTTGAGAGCCTTGAAATTGCCGGACCAGGTTTCATAAATATGCGCCTGACACCTCAAAGCCTATGTCTAGATGTGAAAACTTGCCTTGAAACAGGAACAAAATTTGGCGAAGTCAATGTTGGAAACGGCGAAAAAGTAAATATCGAATATGTATCCGTCAACCCAACTGGTCCGATGCATGCAGGCCATGTGCGCGGCGCTGTTGTGGGTGATACACTTGCGAGCCTTTTATCAAAAGCTGGCTACGATGTTACAAAGGAATATTACTTTAACGATGCTGGTAAACAAATTGAGGTTTTAGCGCATAGTACGTATCTCAGATACAAAGAAGCCTTGGGCGAAAATATCGGCGAAATTGCTGAAGGCCTATACCCTGGCGACTACCTAAAAGATGTCGCTAAAGCCTTGATTGAGAAAGACGGTGATAAATGGTTCAATGCAGATGAGGCAGAATGGTATGAACCCGTCAAAGATTTTGCCGTAAAAACAATAATTGAACTTATCCGCGAAGACCTAAAACTCATTAATATCGAACATGATGTTTTTACGAATGAGCGTGTATTGATTGAAAACGGCACACTAGATAAATCATTTAAATTTTTAGAAGATAAAGACCTGATTTACACAGGCACACTTCCACCGCCTCGCGGCAAGGAAATGGAAGACTGGGAGCCAGTTCCTCTTACACTTTTCCGCTCAAGTAATTTTGGCGATGACGTTGACCGCCCCTTAAAGAAACGAGACGGAACATGGGCATACATTATGCCCGACATCGCTTATCACTATGATAAAATTCAGCGTGGTTTTAACCTGATGATTAACCTGCTCGGTAAAGACCATGGCGGTTACGAGCAACGCATTGGCCCTGTCGTCGATGCGTTTAGCGACGGCAAAGCAAGCCTTAAAGTTGTTTATAACGGCATGGTCAAAGTTTTAAAAAATGGTGTACCAGTAAAACTTTCGAAACGCTCAGGAAATCTCATCACACTGCGTGAAATGGTTGAAGAAGTTGGTGCAGATGCTGTCCGCTTTTTCATGATGACCAGAACCCCAGACTCAGAACTTGAATTTGATTTCACAAAAGTTATTGAACAGTCCAAAGACAACCCTGTTTTCTATGTTCAATATGCGCATGCGCGGTGCTGTTCAGTAATGCGGCACGCCGCAGACATGTTTGATGCGGCAAATATCACAGACGAAAAGCTAGCGCAGGTCGATATGTCTGTGCTCGGCGAGGCGGAGCTTGATGTTGTCAAGGTGCTGATTAACTGGCCACGTATTGTAGAACAAGCCGCGCAGGCTTTTGAGCCGCACCGCGTTGCTTTCTACCTACAAGATGTCGCCGCCGCATTCCATTCATGGTGGAACAAAGGGAAGGACGACACGACATTAAGGTTCTTGCAAGAAGACAAAAAAGACCTAACTCTAGCTAGACTTGCCGTGGTTCGCGCCGTTGCAACAACCATTGCTTCGGGTCTTGATGTCTTAGGCGTAGAACCCATGGAAGAAATGAGATCGGAGGTCAGCGATGCCGCGTAATGATAGTTTTGACAGCAATGATGGTGGAGTGTTCGGAAAATTGAAACGTTTCCGCAGGCCCCTCTCTCTAATCGGTTTTGTGCTTATTATTGGTTTTGTTTGGTATAGCTATTCCAGTTCAGGCGACAATAAATCAGCGCAAATCCCAATTATATATGCCGAAAAAGGCGACTATAAAATCAAACCCGAAAACCCCGGCGGATTGCAAATTCCGCACGAAGACAGTGCGGTGTTTAATGGTATGCGCGGCACAAATGACTGGGAAAGCTTTGACCCTGATGCTATTGATGACAGTGGCGCCGATGAAGAGCTTTATCAAACAAATTCAGCCGCAAACAGCGACGATGGTAGCGTGAAAGTTAGCGTTCAAGATTCTGAGAACACTAAAAAAGTAGAAAATCTATTCGACACTTTAAGTGAAAAACCCGGCCCTGAAATCGCAGCAGATGATACACCTGAACCTGACTTAGACAGCATCCCGCAACCTAAAGCGCTTGCAAAACCAGCCACAGAAGAAAAAGAAGAGACTAAGAAAGATATTAACGATGTGATTAAAGCCGTCGCTGAGACAAAGAAAACGGAAGTTATCACAGAAGCCAAGCCTGAGCCTGAGCCTGAGCCTGAACCAACACCTGCCCCCAAAGCTGTGCCGGAAGAAACCACCACTGCAAAAACAATAGAGCCTGCAAAACCAGCACAAACGGATGGCACACATTTCATCCAGCTCGGTTCTTTTAGAACACAAGACGCCGCCAAAGAAGGCTATACCAATTTGGTTAAAAAATACGGCGAGGACATCAACACATTTGGTGTGCGTTATGTCGACATCACAATTGAAGGCAAAGGTGATTTTGTTCGCGTTCAGGCTGGCCCAGCGTCAAAAACTCAAGCTGACCAGAAATGCTCTCGCATCAAAGCTAAAGGAGGCGCATGCTATGTCGTTGCCAAATAATATTTTAAAACAAAGCTCTAGCGTCATTTATGGATGTGAAGGTTTAAAACTATCCGCTTCCGAACGTGATTTCTTTACTGATGTGAAGCCTGTTGGTTTCATCCTCTTCGCCCGCAATATTGACACCCCCGAACAAGTTAAAGTTTTGATTGAAGACTTGCGTGCAACTGTCGGATGGAAATGCCCTGTTCTTATCGATCAAGAAGGCGGGCGTGTTGAACGCCTCAAAGCACCATACTGGCTTTCCCATGCTCCAATGGCAGATTTTGGCGCGCTATATAAGGACGACCCTGAAGCCGCTATGCGTGCTTTGGGCCTTAACATCAAATCTATCTCTCATATGCTGTGGGAGCTTGGCGTCACCGTAAACTGTACACCCGTTTTAGATATTCCTGTTGAAGGCGCGCATGACATTATCGGTGACCGCGCTTTTTCTTTTGATAAAGATATCGTTGCCGCCCTCGGTCAAGTCGTTGCTGACAGTTGCATCGACAGCGCTATTACCCCTGTTATCAAACATATTCCAGGGCATGGCCGCGCCTTCTCAGACTCGCATGAAGACCTCCCCATCGTTGAGACCTCTCGCGCCGAGTTGGATGACACAGACTTCACAAGCTTTTGCGCCGTGAACGCACCGAGCTATTGGGGCATGACGGCACATGTCCTGTATAAAGATATAGATAAAGAATTACCCGCCACCCTTTCACCGCTTATCATTAAAGAAATTATCCGTGAGCAAATGAACTTCGACGGATTTTTGCTCGGCGATGATGTATTCATGAAAGCACTTGATCCTTATGGCGATCTCACAGCGCGCGTGAAGGACTCGTTGGATGCTGGCTTGGACACAGCTCTTTTCTGTCATGGCGATGTAAAAGAAATGGAACTCGGCGCAAAAGGGGCTAGCCCGTTACGCGAAGACAGCATCAAACGCCTTATATGCGCTGAAGAAGCACGTCTTGCTAAAGAATCCGCATTCGCCGAAACAGATATCGCGGAAATTAGAAAAGAACTTCACAGCATCATTCCAAACAAGATGGTGGCGTAGGATATAAAAAACAGCTTGAACCAAAAGGAGAAAATAATGGCAAAAGCGCTTAATAAATCACGTATACAATACTCAAAACTCGCACTTCTAACCGCTATCGTACTTATGCTATTCGGACGAGAGTTTTGGGCTCACGAAACAGTCTGGCATGAAACGTTAGATTTTACGGGCTATTTCCTGATCGCCATATGCGCTCTAGGTCGTTTATTTAGCACTGCTTTTTTGGGCGGTTTCAAAAACGATAATTTGATTACTTATGGCGCTTTTTCTGTTGTAAGGAACCCCTTATATTTCTTCTCTCTCATCGGGATTACAGGAATTGCTTTCATGACCAACCATATAGCCATCATTATCGGCCTGCCGCTTTTTTTCTACTTCCTTTACATCGCTCTAATCAAACGTGAAGAGAGCTTTCTCAAAGAAAAATTTGGAAAAAAATACGAAAAATACATGCAGGAAGCGCCCCGTCTCATTCCGAATTTCTCTTTATACCATGCACCTGAAAGCATTACTGTTTATCCAAACTTTCTTGTTAATGCTTTCAAAGATGCCATCTGGTGGTTTGCAGCCTTCCCGCTTGTAGAGCTTGCTGAAGCCTTGCACGATCTGAAGATCCTAAAAGAGGTTATTCCATTCTAATGAGCGACGAGACGTTTCAAGAAGATCAATGGCCTAAAGGAGAACATGAGGAGCATCCTCACGACTCTCTGCTGTTGAACCTTGAAGGGTTCGAAGGACCAATTGATGTTTTGCTTAATCTGGCGCGCGATCAGAAAGTAGACCTCACAAAAATATCTATTTTGGAACTTGTGAAGCAATATCTAGTATTTGTCGAACGTGCCAAACAAATACGTCTCGAACTTGCCGCTGATTATCTCGTTATGGCGGCATGGTTGGCTTATCTTAAATCACGTTTGCTTTTACCGAAGGAAGAAAAAGGGGAAGACGAACTCAGCGCCGAAGAAATGTCCGAGGCCCTAGCCTTCCAACTTAGACGCTTAGAAGCAATTCAAGATGTGGCTGAGCGCCTCTTTGCCCGCCCTCAACTTGGCCAGCAAGTTTTTTACCGCGGCATGCCTGAAGGCCTGTCTCGCTCCACCGACGCAACGTATGACGCCAGCTTCTACGATATTATCCAAGCCTATGGCGATATTCAAAGACGCAGTGATCATAGCTCTTATGAGATTAAACCTTTTAACCTTATGTCCCCTGATGAGGCAGTTGAACGCCTTTCACGCATGCTTGGTAAACTTCCCAAAAAAGGCGTGCATACTGTGTGGGCGACGCTAGACCAATTCCTGCCTGAAGATCTTGTGGATGCGCTCATGGCACGCTCAGCCACCGCCTCAACTTTTGTAGCCAGCCTTGAGCTTGTAAAACAAGGGCAAGTAGAAATCAGGCAAGATGGCGCTTTTAAACCTATTTACCTCCGCGGTAAAAGTGAGTAGAGAATATATACTATGAGTGAAGATACGACAGAAAACACAATAGAAGAAACTGGCAATATTGATGCATTGCGCAGGCTTGAAGCGCTCCTTTTCGCGGCTAAGAAACCACTCACCGTTGAAGAAATGGAAGAGCGTCTTGGTGTATCACAAGACAATAAAATTGATGTGCGCGCCTTGTTACGTGAGCTCAGCGACACTTATGAAAGCCGCGGCTTTAACCTTGTGAACACTGGCAATAACTGGGCTTTCAAAACAGCCGCCGATCTAGCCGACACACTGGAGCACCAACAAGAAGAAGAACGCACCCTCTCTCGCGCAGCAATGGAGACACTTTCAATCGTGGCGTACCACCAGCCCGTGACTCGCGCTGAAATTGAAAATATTCGCGGCGTCAGCACCAGCAAAGGCACACTTGATATATTAATAGAAGCGGGCTGGGTTAAGCCGGGCCGTCGCCGCCAGGTTCCGGGCAAACCGCTGACATGGATCACAACGGATGGATTTTTAGATCATTTTGGGTTACAAACATTAATGGAGCTACCCGGCCTCGAAGAGCTACAATCATCTGGTTTACTCGACAAACGTCCGGCCATCGAAACACTCCCCGGTACACCGGATATGTTTGAAGATGAAGAACGCATAGCTCAAGAGGAACAGGCTCAAGAAGAAGAGGCCGAAGCCCAGAGTGAGAACGAGACGGAAGACGAAACACAAGAACAAGCAGAAAAGGAAGCAACCTCATGACCCCAGGACTATGGCAAATCTTAATTATCGCTGTTGTATTCATCGTGATCTTTGGCGGACGCGGTAAAATCTCAGCAATCCTGTCCGACCTTGGCAAAGGCATTAAGAGCTTTAAAAAAGGCATGGAAGATGAAGAAAAGAACGAGCCCAAAACAATTGACCATACGCCAAGCCAATCAGCCGATGAAAAGGCTGAGGACACAGAATCCAAAACAAAAGGAAAGTAAGCCATGCTCTCCTTAGGCTGGCCCGAACTTATCATCATTGCCCTATTGGCCCTGTTTGTAATTGCGCCAAAAGACATCCCTAAAATGATGTATGGCCTTGGCAAGATTATGCGCCGGATCAGCTATATTCGCTATGCCTTCACTCAACAATTCGAAGACTTCCTAAAAGAAACCGAACTCAAAGAGATGCAGAACAAAGCCGCCCAGCGCGAGGATCTTCCTGAGACAACGCCTCAAAACAAGACAGCCAAAATTAAAGCGGCAGAAACGGATGAGGCTGATGAGTGAAGACCAGCAGACCCAAGAAGAAACAGGCAGTACGATTTTTGACCACATTAATGAGCTCAAAAAACGGGTTGGGTTTGCGCTTCTTATTTTGTTCATCGGCACAATTGCCGCATACTTTTTCGTCCAACCTATTTTTGATTTCATCATTGCGCCACTGGCTAAGGCAATGGGCGAGGAAAGCACAAACCGCCTGATCTATACGCATCTAGCCGAAGGTTTTTTCACCTCCGTAAAGCTCGCCTTTTTTACCAGCCTTTACCTCACCATGCCTCTATGGCTAATACAAATATGGCGCTTTGTCGCACCGGGTTTGTACCGCAATGAAAAAAAAGCAATGCTCCCCTTTTTTATCGCAACGCCTGTTTTATTCTATCTTGGCGGCGCCTTGGTTTACTACTTGGTCATGCCCTTTGCGTGGGAGTTTTTCCTAAGCTTCCAAACAGGATTCCAAGAAACAACCCTCCCCATACAGCTTGAAGCACGTATCAGTGATTATCTAAGCCTCATCATTACCTTCGTTTTTGCCTTTGGGTTTTGTTTTGAACTTCCCATTCTCCTTGGCCTGCTCGGTCATGCCGGCATCATCAATAAAGGACAACTAAAGAGCGGGCGACGCTATGCTATTCTTCTAGCATTCATACTCGGCGCTTTTTTAACCCCGCCTGATGTTATCAGCCAAATCACACTCGCGGGCGCTATCCTTATTCTATACGAAATTACCATTCTATTCATGCCGCAAACTTCCCCTAAAGAAGAGCTTGCCGCATGAGTGTCTTAGAAGCGTATAAAGACCTACTTAAAGACGGCACGATTGCGCCAGACCCCCATCAAGAAAGCGCGATAACGGCTCTTCAAGACATTGAGGTCGCGGCAGACGAAGAACAAAAAAAACGTGGTTTTTTTCGCAAAAAACAGACTTCAGATGTACGCGGAGTCTATATGTATGGCGGTGTCGGACGCGGTAAGTCCATGGTTATGGATTTGTTCTTTCATGAAAGTAATATCGATAAAAAGCGACGCATTCATTTTCATGAATTTATGATCGAAACTCATGACTTCTTACACAAAGCTAAGGAAGATGACAGCGCCTTGATGTCTTACGCAAAAGAGATTGCAAGGAATACGAAGCTTTTATGCTTTGATGAATTTCATGTCACCAATGTCGCCGATGCGATGATCTTATCTCGTCTTTTCACCGCCCTTTTGGAAAGCGGTATTTTTGTCATTGCGACCAGTAACTGGGCGCCAGATGATTTATATAAGGATGGCCTACAGCGTGTACGCTTTCTGCCCTTCATAGACTTGCTAAAAGAAAAACTCAATGTTGTACATTTATCTGGCGCAACGGATTACAGGCAGGAAGTCTTGATCGCCAACCCCACCTATTTCCACCCCTTCGGCCCCGAAGTGGAAAAAACCGTCGATGCGCTGTTTCAGAAACTAGCCGGCGGTGAAGCGCTTAATGCACAGGTTTTAACCGTCAAAGGACGCAAGCTTAAATTCCATGCGACACAAAATGGCATTGCCCGCGCCAGCTTTACCGAGCTGTGCGAAAAACCTTTGGGCGCTGAGGACTACATTACTTTTGTACAGGCTTTCCACACAGTTTTCCTCGAACATATCCCCAAGATGGGGTATGACCGCCGCAATGAAATTAAACGCTTTATTACGCTCATAGACGCTTTGTATGAAGCTAAAACAAAAGTTATTTTCATGGCTGAGGCCTCTCCAGATAAGGTCTACAGCGGCAATGACCATGCGTTCGAGTTTGAGCGCACACTCAGCCGCATCAATGAAATGCAGAGCACGGAATATTTGGAGAATGCTCAATAAAAGAGTAGAATAAAAGGATGTTCAATTTTCGAAAATCGAAAAGCAAAAACAACCCTCTGCTGAAAAAACCCAGAGATGATGAGCGCTATGCCAAAGAGCGTGAACTGATGCGGTCTGATAAAGTGTCCGAAAGGATGAAGCTCGCCAAATCAGAAAAAACACATCAGGAAATTCTCTACTATATGGCGGAGAATGATGAAGATGAAAATGTCCGTAAGGCCGTTGCCAAAAACCTGATGACACCGGTTCAGGCGTCAACCATTATAGCCCGCGATGAATGTGTTGATGTGCGTATCGCGCTGATAAAACGCCTTTCTAATCTATTGCCGGATTTAACAGCAGATGAGTATAGCCAACTCTATGCCCATGCCGTGCAAGCACTTTCGATGCTGGCACTGGACGAAGTTCTGAAAGTACGTAAAGCTCTTGTTTCAAGCCTTAAAGATAAAGCATACTGCCCGCCGAAAGTTGCGACAGCTTTGGCTAAAGACTTGGAGCGCGAGATATCAGAGCCTATCCTTAAATATTGCGTCGCTATGCCCGATATCGATTTGATCGACATCTTGAAAGCCACGAAGAATGAGTGGGTCGCCCGCGCCATCGCCATGCGCGAACAAATCAACAGTGACGTTTCAAAGGCCGTCATTGCCCGTAGTGATGATTTCCCCACAGCAGGTGAAGAACTTTTAAAAAACAAAGGCGCAAAAATCGACCATGAAACCATGGGCTATATCATCGAAAAGGCCAAAACAATGCCAGCGTGGCAGAAATCTCTTGGTTACCGCCGAGACTTGCCGCCCGATATGGTACAAAAAATTTCTAAATTCGTGAGTTATAAACTCCGTAAAAAAATCCAGAAAAATAATAAGATGGATCAGGCAACAGCAATGGATGTTGAGGACGCTGCCAAACGCCGCATGAATTTCTTTACGGACGAAGCGGGTAAGAAAATCTCGCCAACTCAAAAACTACAACAACTGATCCGCGAGAACAGACTGGATGAAGAGGCTGTCAGCGATGCCTTGGCGATGAATGAAAAGGAATTCGTGATCGGCGCTCTTGCCCATCTTGCCAATGTGAAACCGGAAAACGCCGCCAAAATGGTTCTAACAAAAGCCCCAAAAGCCGTTGTCGCCCTTTCATGGCGTGCCAAACTCTCGATGCGTTTTGCTGTTGAACTCCAAAAACAACTCGCTCAGATCCCGCCAAAAGAGCTGATCTACCCTAAAAGCGGACAGGCTTACCCACTTAGCGAAGACGCTATGTTGTTCCAACTCGACTATTTTGAAGACGCTTAGACTTTATTAGCTTGGACCATTTGGTCTTTGCTCTAACTGACGACGTGTTTCTGGCGACAATTTTCTTTCTAATGAAGGCAGTCTTGTCCTCTCTGATGAAGACACATTGTAGTTCTCCTGATGCCAGCGCATTAATTCAACAGCGAACACCAGTTGTTCTTGAGACCAGTTCCCCGCATTTGTTCCATCTTGGAAATACCAGCCAATATTAGTATTTGCCAAATCCGGATTGCTATCATAGCTCGAGGCAAAAACACGAGCATTCTGTTCCGGAATACCATTTTCAATCAGATAGGTGGCTAAAGCACTGCGTGATTCTTCAGAAACACCAGAACTGACAAACAAATCAACTTGCTCTGTGACATTAATTGGTTGCTCATCATCCGCTTGTTCAGCAATAGGCTCCACATCATTACCCGAAATCATATCTTGAATTGGCGTTACCACATCAGTTCTTTGCGCTAAGTCAAAAAACCCTGAGTAAGCACCATCAATAATATCTATAGAAGCATTTCCCGTGGCCTTAGCTAATGGCGACCACCCTTCTTGCTCGTTAAAAAATTGCGACACAGCAACGATAGGTGCACCAAGTTGACTTCTAGCCGGATTATTTTCCAATGAATATCTATCACGATTTTCCTCTGGTCCAGAATAATAGATCATGTAGCTATCGTCATTCACACGATCTAAGCTTTCCTCCGTGACCATAACCTCTTGCGCGAAACGAAGCCCTTGCGCATAAAAATCATCATAAGCCTGCTTCAGTGTCTTTGGTTTGCTTGTATCACCGTTTACATACCAATCCCATTCATTACCTACTGGGCTATAATCAGCCACACTGGTATCCCATGAGAGGTCACCTCTTTCGGCGCGCGCAAACGCGGCGGCAATACGGTAATTTCCCTGTTGCCACCTTGGATAAGATAAAGCAAATGTTCTGGCCCAGTCAGCCGCCGTATAATCTGCTGTTTCACTTGTCGTGATGGATATTCTTTGCCATTCAGGAAGATAAGCCCTATTAAAACGAGCTATATTATCTTGTGCGTTATTTCCAAACAAAACACCAAGCGTCGTTGGATTAGACAGAAGTCCTTGCAAGCTTTCCGTCAACGTATCTCGTCCCTGTATCTCCATAAAAGTATTTTTGTTACTATAAAGACGCGCATAATGATTGTACCCAGAGTGCAACCCTTCTGCCACAACCCTTACGTTCGGATAAATACTATAATCCCCTAAACCTCTTTCTAATTGGCCATTGTTGTATTGTCTAACAAGCACATCCAGCGCTGTTGATGGTGTATATTGGAACTGTGTCCGCGTATTTGAAATACCACCAGTATCAAGCCTTTCTTGCGCACGGCCTCCGTCTGCGCCATCCATATATGCGCGTTCTTTCCGTGAAAACATATATGAGAAAACAGGGTTTACTTCCGGCCCTGAAAGAGCCGCACTCATAACAGCTTCCAGTCTTATGACAGCATTTGGAGAAGCATCATAATTTTGCAGGAAATATGCGCGAATATAATCAGAACTATTCTCATGTGTAATAGGGTCTATTTCCGCAAAAATATCCAAATAATTGCCATCTGCTTTCATACGTTCTATGGCATTAAGCTGAGGTTCTCTTGGATAAGCTTGTGCAACCCACTCAAACGGATCTTCTATTGTCTCTTCAATAACATCCAAACGATCCGCCGTATCAACATTCTTATTCGCCCATGACAAAAGATGTGATCCATTCCCAACAATAATTGCCAATGCGAGTACAGAAACACTAAAATTTTTCACAAAATTCGCACTGGTAATCAGCATATTCAAACCAAAAACCGGAGAATCTTCAAATTTAACGCGCTCTCCTTCTTCCGCCTTAAATTTTGCAAGATTTGTCGCTGCCATAAAGAAACCCAAAGCGCCAATAAGCGTATGCCCGCTCATGGATAAAAATCGATATGGAAGGTGAAGAGGATAATCCACAAACTTTCTTCCCATGCTTCGATTATTCATAAAAAGAAGTTCTTTACCACGCGTGGCAGCCAATCGAAAATCCTCTAGAAAGTCTTTTTTCATCCACGCCTTATTTTCAAACTTAAATTTAGTCTTCGTTTTTTTTCTACGCGTCGTTTTTCCACGCGACTTCTCACCTGCTTCTACATAGGCAGGGTGCAACTCTGCTGCCGATGGTGTTTCTGACTCCGAGCCTGAGCGCGCCGCTTCATCCGCCGCCGCACCATCTCTAAACAAATCCTCCAATGTTCCTGATTCTGATATATCGCTCATCGTTTTTACACCCACATTAGTCTTAATATCGTCAACCTAACATCTATTTACATAATAACAATATTTTTGTCAAGCTTTTTGCGCCCTATATAGCCGATTTTATATAGCATTAACAAAGAAATTATTAAGATTAGTCATAAAAATATTGCGCGACATAAAGTTGCGCGTTACTGTAAACAAAAAACATATAATAACAATAAAAAGAAGTTTGAAGACAGGGAAATCCATGGCCGTAGCCCCACAACCATACAAAAAGCCACGCGAAGAAGACTTCGCCGCTATGTTGGGCGAATCAAGCGAGGCGAAACTCCTCAATCTGGCGGATATAGAAAATCAAATTTTTGACCATATAAAACCTCGTGAAACCGTCTTTATGGTCATACGTGATGTGCTAGAAGTCTCACTCAGTGAAGTTGCCGAATCGCTTGGAATGTCAGAAAAGGAATATAAACGCTATGAACGACAGCCAGAAACATTTCCCCTTGGCGCTCTCATGCAATTATCGGGCTTTTATACGAAAATCTGCGCCGAAAACGGCTGGAATATTATTGTGCCTCCTTCTATCTTTCAATTTGACGAGGGCGCTCCGGCACCGCTTAACATTTTAAAAGCCACGCGCGTCTTCCTTCAAACATGCGACCTTAAATATTCGGATGGCTATAAGCATGCTTGCGCCTTTCTTTTCAAACAAATGGCCGCAGGGAGAGAGCTTGCAGGCAAACAAGGATCCGGTAATAAAACATATGAACGTGCCACAGCCTCTGCGACACTTATGGACAGCGTTTTTAAAGGGATCACAATCCCGCCCCTTACCGCCGAATGGAGCAAAACGGACACCCAAGACGCCTTAGAGAGATACCTTGATATTTTGCACAGACACATTGATGAAACACGAGAAGCAATCAAACAAGCGAATCGTGATGAGAGAACCAGTTTTGCTCAATGCCTGCGTATCGCCAAAAAATTCGTAGGAGAAACAGGAAAATATAACCTTGTAAACGGCGTGATCGAAGAAATTGACTATTTCTTTAAAGAACGTTTCGCCCCAGATTGTCCTGAGCGCCGAGAAGACCCAAGCTATATTATAACAGACCGCCTATGCGAGATGGATGACGACACCATGGCGGAAGCTATCATAGACAATATTCCTAATCTGGAAAAAATAAAGCCAAAGCACTATACGGATGTACGGCAGTTTGCCAAAGAAATTCGCCGTCATTATGCAACAAGGCTCCAAAAGGCTTTCTTGCCAAGGCTTTTAACCACCTTAAAGGGAGAGCTTAAAGAGTTTAACGAGATGTTAGAGCTTTCAACTATTGAACAATGCGCCGCTCATATTGATAATTTCCGTCAACTCGGCGGGGAGCGAGGATATGCCCGCGCCTATGAAGACCATCAAAAATACGTCAAAGGCTATAATCTGCCAGCTATCGTACCTAAACAAAATACAGCTCTTGTCGTATGGAACCCTACCAATATCTTTTTTGGCCCAGTTAGAAAACCAAAATAGTTAATCAAAAAAATCTATCGCTAAGCGGGGAATAAATTCCCTTATAAGGTTTGCATTCATCGCGCGGCGTGGTAAAAAAGGTGCATCGCAAAAAAATATGGGAGCACCTATACATGAATATCCATGAGTATCAAGCAAAAGAACTCTTAGAAAAATACAATGTAGCCGTACCAAAAGGTATCGCCGCTATGAGCGTTGCAGACGCGGTAAAAGCGGCTGAAGAGCTACCAGGCCCGCTTTATGTCGTTAAAGCACAAATCCACGCAGGTGGACGCGGCGCCGGTCACTTCACAAATAATCCTGAAGGCAAAGGCGGTGTCCGTCTATGCAAAACAACAGATGACGTAAAAGAAGCGGCTGAGGCTATGCTCGGTAATGTTTTGGTGACAAAACAAACTGGGCCAGAAGGTAAGGAAGTTCAGCGCCTATATGTTACAGACGGCGTAGACATTGAAAAAGAATATTACTGTTCCGTTGTTCTGGACCGTGCAACATCACGTGTTATATTCATGGTATCCACCGAAGGCGGTATGGATATTGAAGAAGTGGCTGAAAAGACACCAGAGAAAATTACACATGTATCGATCAATCCAGCGACTGGCATGATGCCTTTCCACGCAAGAGAGCTTGCTTTCTCGCTTGGCCTATCTGGTGATGCCTTCAAGTCAGCGCTTAAGTTCTTCATGAACCTATATAAAGCTTATGTTGAACTTGATGCCGCTATCGTTGAGATTAACCCAATGATCGTAACAGATAAGAACGAAGTTATGGCCTTGGATGCAAAAATGAACTTCGATGAAAACGCTCTCTTCCGCCAAAAAGCAATCGAAGGCATGCGCGACACGACAGAAGAAGATGAAAATGAACGTGAAGCCACAGACTGGGGCCTTTCATATGTTCGTCTTGATGGCGATATTGGCTGTATGGTGAATGGCGCAGGTCTGGCGATGTCTACAATGGACATTATCAAGCTTTATGGCGGTGAGCCAGCAAACTTCCTTGATGTTGGCGGCGGCGCTACAGCAGAGCGTGTAACAGCGGCCTTCAAAATCATTCTTTCGGATCCAAATGTTAAAGGTGTTCTTGTGAACATCTTTGGCGGAATCATGAAATGTGACGTTATTGCCGAAGGTGTTATCGCCGCGGCAAAAGAAGTGGAACTTTCAGTACCGCTTGTCGTTCGCCTCGAAGGAACGAATGTTGAGAAAGGAAAAGAGCTGATGGCGAATTCAGGTCTACCAATTATCTCAGCCGACAACCTTGCAGATGCAGCACAAAAAGTCGTTGATGCGACAAAAGAAGCGAAGGCGGCCTAATATGAGAAAGCTGTTAACCACATCCTTGCTCTGCACGGCGTTGGTTTCTTTCAGTGCCCAAGCAGAAACACCAATGGCAAGCGCTAACGTAATCAATAATGCAGGCAACAGCATTGGTAAGATTGACATTCAACAAGGACCAGAAGGCATCTTGATGCATGTGAATTTAAAAGACTTACCAGCGGGCAAGCATGGTTTTCACATTCATAGTGTTGGCGATTGTAGCGACCATGACCATTTCAAAAATGCGTCAGGACACGTTAGAGAAAGTGATCAACTACACGGTTTGTTAAATCCAAATGGCCCTGAACTTGGCGATCTACCCAATCTTATTGTTCCTGAAAATGGCAATGTGGAAATTGAACTCTATGCAGACGAGCTAGAGCTCGTAAGCCATGACGGTGAAGTCGAAGAAGAAACACTTCTTGATGCCGATGGTTCCGCGTTCATGATCCATGCTGATCCGGACGACCATGTAACTCAGCCTATCGGCGGCGCTGGCGCACGTATTGCTTGCGGCGTTATCAAAAAAATTAACCAGTAAAAGGACTTAAAAATATGTCAGTACTCGTAAATAAAGACACTAAAGTAATTTGTCAGGGCTTCACAGGCTCACAAGGCACATTCCACTCAGAACAAGCAATGGCTTACGGCACAAAAATGGTTGGCGGCGTTACCCCAGGTAAAGGCGGCCAAGACCATCTAGGCCTGCCTGTGTTCAACACTGTCTTAGATGCAAGAAAAGCAACAGACGCCAATGCTTCTGTAATTTATGTTCCCCCGCCATTCGCGGCAGACTCAATTTTGGAAGCCATTGAAGCGGAGATGGAACTCGTGATTTGTATCACTGAAGGTATTCCTGTTTTGGACATGGTTCGTGTGAAAGCAGCGCTGAACGGTTCAAGAACACGCCTTATCGGCCCAAACTGTCCGGGCGTTATCACACCGGATGAGTGTAAAATTGGTATTATGCCAGGCCACATTCACAGACGCGGTAAGGTGGGTGTTGTTTCTCGCTCAGGTACACTAACATACGAAGCCGTGGCACAAACAGCCGAAGACGGTCTAGGCCAGTCAACATGTATCGGTATTGGCGGCGACCCTGTCAACGGTACAAACTTCATTGATTGCCTTGAAATGTTCCACGATGACCCTGAAACAGAAGCTATTCTGATGATTGGCGAAATCGGCGGAACAGCAGAGATTGAAGCGGCTGAATACTATGCAGGCCTTAAAAACAAAAAGCCTATCGCGGGCTTCATTGCAGGCCGTACAGCGCCTCCAGGTAAACGTATGGGCCATGCCGGTGCGATTATCTCAGGCGGCGATGACACAGCTGATGCCAAAGTAAAAGCAATGGAAAAGGCCGGTTTTGCTGTGGCTGAGAGCCCTGCGGGTCTTGGCGATGCTGTTAAGAAAGCAATCGCGGCTTAAACTTAAAGCATAGAGAACAAATCTGTTTTGGAATTAAGTTTTTCTTTATCGACAGATTTCATAATTGCACAAATTCTAGGGGCATTTGCTTTATTATTTGGCCTGTTGGCGCTCGGCAATAAAAATGATCGCTTTCTTCGGCCTTTAATGGCGTTGCAGAGCTTCACTTTAGCGGTACATTATTTCTTTTTGCAAGGGGGAATAGGTACCGCATCTGCCATGTCTGCCGTATCAGGTGCCCGAAACGTATCGTCGATATTTACGACGTTAAAAATCCTCGCTCCCATTTTCATATTCGTATATATTGCCTTTGGCTTTTACACTTATAAAGCCCCTATAGACTTACTAACTCCCATAGCGTCTTGTATCTCAACCTATGCCTATTTTTATTTAAAAGGCTTCCATTTGAGAGTTGCATTACTCATCGTAAGTTTTTTATGGCTTTTAAATAATATATTTTTGATTTCTATCGCGCCCGCACTTATGGAACTCGCTCTTGTTTTGACAAGTATGGTAACAATCTATCGTATCATCGCCGCTGATGAAGAAGACTATTATAATAACATGTTTAAGTAGTAAAAATACTATAGCTGTTTTTTAGGTATAAACAGATGAGTCAGGCTGCTTTTGTTTTGCCTTCTAGGTTTGCATAAACTTCTGGCGCGACACGGTTATTACACCCAATCGCCAGCGTGTGCGGCACACATTTTCTGCGCCAATATCTCATCCACGACGACATAGCCTTTGTGGTTCAGTTAAGCAACAATGTCTTCCCAATCAATAGTTCTAATATTTTCGTTGTATGTGATTGTTATTTCTAACCTAAGAGATTTTCTATTTAAGGCGCAGGACGTCCATGAAAACCAATCGCTAATGTTGTACGGCAGAACCCTGTATATCCTTCGCCAATATTTTGCTTAAGTGGTTCTACACCGTGCTTTATGAGCGTTACTTTGTAATCCCCACCTTCATACCCTCGGTCTACACGATACTCACTAGGAAAAATTATAGCGTCCCCTTGCTTAAGATCGATATATTGCGGCTCCTTGCCTTCTTCTTGTAATGTAAAACGTCCCCCTTCAAATTCATTTTCATCATTCAGCAGAACACAGCACTGAAAAGGAAAAGTTACCGCTTTACCGCTTTGGTCTTGGTGCATAGCATTCCCCTTACCTTCCTCGTATTGAATTATGGCGCTGAAGGGGTGCGTTAGCCCTTGTTCAGCAGAGAAAGCTTTAAATTCTTTGAAAGTACTCGGATATGCATAACCATCCTTGCCGAAATGAGCATTCACTAGATATGCCCACAAACTCGCCATTGTAAATAAACCTTCGTATAGCGTCTCTCTTAAGTACTCAACTAACTCAGGCAAAACCAGCGTTTCAGGGAAGTCAGTATCGCCTTTGCCAAAATGCTTGTATTCAGCCTCAACAGCCTCATCACCCCATTCTCGCATATCCGTATATGTATAGAATCGGCTGTCATCTTTATATAGCGCCGCTGTTTCCTGACATTCAGACCTATTCAAAAGGCGCGGGATAATTGCGAAACCTTGCGCATCTAATTGCATGCGAACATTGTCAAAATCTATATCTCTCATAAGGGCAGTTTATACGACATCACATCAGTATTATGCAAACTTTTTAATGAGCATTATGCATAAATCATCATCAATCGGCATAGTATCGTCTGGGTCTACAGGCTGGCGGTCATAGGTTACGCCATAGCCATCGGGCATATAGCCTAATTTCGCGTATAATCTTTGTGCGGGTCCAGCATCTTTGTGAAGCGCTACACTAATCCCCACATAATCACAATTTTTATTGTTAATGATGTTCTCACATTCGCTAATCAAAGCTGTAGCCAAGCCCTGCTGTCGAAAATCATGGAAAATAAAAACATCCTGTATCTCTGGTATATCAAGTTTTTTATATAAACTATACCGAGGAGACCAACTGATGAGCGCATACCCCGTCACCTCGTCATTCTTTTTAACAATATAAATTGTTTTATCGTGTGCCAGACACTGCTCAAAATAACCCTCCTCAACATCAAACACATCCAGAACAGACAATTGTCCCAAGCATACTTCCTGCACACTTATACCATTTTCCGTCATGGTCTGAGCGCCTCACCACCGCGCAACACTTTAAGCGCATCTTCAGAATAGCCGCCCTCACCATTCCCGTGCACAATCAAACCGCGGCGCATCATGCTCGGCGCGCGACTTCCCTTGATCGCACGCACAACGATACGCTTTGCTGGCTCGCCTTCGCGCGAATAAAGCGGGATAACTTCAATACCGCCAAATTTGCTGCCCAAGGACAAAATGATACGTTGCAAATAATCCGCACGATGCACCATCACAAACAATCCGCCCGGCTTGAGCGCTCTATTAGCAACATGCAACCAGTCATCCAGACTAATAGAGCCAATCGCCTGATTCTTAGCTGTGTCAGGGGAATGCTTATACGTCCCGTTTTCCATGTATGGCGGATTGGTCACAACAACATCATAGTTAATTTCCTTAAAAGCCATGACATCTTGCTCAATAAGCGTGAAACTCTCTTCACATTTATTTAATTTGATATTCTCCGCCGCCAAAGACGCGTAGACAGATTGAAGCTCAATACCTGTGACATGAACGTCACCCAAGCGTTCCAGCAAGCACATGCCGATACCGCCAACACCTGCCCCCATGTCTAATATACGATCCCCAGCCGACGCCCTCACTGCCGCCGCAACAAAAACTGTATCCGTCCCAACACGAAAGCCTTTTTCAGGCTGGTACAATTTTACAGCCCCATCAAGCAACGTGTTATAGCCCAATCCAGATTTTTTGGTGACTAAAATTTCTTTCGTACCGTCCATCGCGTCCCTTTTGTAAAATTTGCCACAATAGAGGCTAAATAACAAACCCAAAAGAAAATACTAAACGCGGCTTCGTCACTTTTTCTACACCGTGTTCATATTTATCAGGACGAAAGAATTTTATCGGGCCAAAATCAAACAAGCATTTTTCTGCGTAAAAGCGCCCTATACCCGCCAACACAATGTTTAAACGAAAGTGACGTCCATGCTCAACAGGGTCTTTATGGGGCGGTAACTCAAAGCCTTCTGGATAGCGCAGCAAATAACAATCAGCACGGTTAAATATTTGGAAAAGCTTGAGCTTCTCATATCCCCCACCTTGCCTACCTTTCTCCCATCGCCACAACGCCATGCCTATTCTCCTTGTGCTATATCATTATAAACGCGTATTTTTACATATAGTCAAGCCACTGGCGCAACCATGCAATTGTGCTTGAGCCGCCCCACAATAAGGTGTAAATCTATGAACATGAGTGCACAAACCAACACAGCCGCCGCAAATCCATCCCCCTATGATGCTATCGCGGCCCATTTCCAAAACGATATGATGGAGGTTAACCGCCTGATTATCGACCACATGGATTCTTCTGTGCCGCTCGTTAAACAAGTAGCCACCTACCTCATCGCCGCTGGCGGTAAACGTATTCGCCCGCTTCTAACCATTGCCTTTTCAGACCTTGCCGGTAGCGTAAACGATAATGCCTATAAACTAGGCGCCGCTGTTGAATTTATTCATACCGCCACACTGCTTCACGACGATGTCGTCGATGAAAGCGCCCAGCGCCGCGGCAAAGCCTCCGCCAATCAAAACTTTGGCAATAAAACACCAATCCTCGTTGGCGATTTTCTATTCTCACGCTCTTTTCAGCTCATGGTTGGTACAAACAACATTGAAGCCCTGCGAATCCTATCAGACGCCGCGGCCATTATCGCCGAAGGCGAAGTGCTCCAGCTTTCCGTTCACGGCAAACTTGATATTGAGCGCGACACACATTTAAAAGTCCTTGAGGGCAAGACCGCAGCCCTATTCGCCGCGGCCTGTGAAAGCGGCGCTCTTGTTGGCGACGCAGGTAACGAAACGCAGCAAGCCGCACGTAACTTTGGCCTGCACATGGGGCTTTGCTTCCAAATTATTGATGATTTGATCGACTATAATGAAACAAAGGAAAGCTCTGGCAAAAATCAGGGCGACGATTTCTTTGAAGGAAAAATCACTCTCCCCGTCTTTATTGCTTATGAAAACGGTAGCGATGAAGAAAAAACATTTTGGGAAAATGTTTTTAGAAAAGAAACGCGCGATGCCGAAGATTTTGACAAAGCATACACCCTCATCCAAAAGCATGATGCTTTAAACAAAACCTATGAAATAGCAAAAGAATATCATGCCTCAGCGCAAAAACAGCTCTCCAGCTTTGCCAATAGCGCAACCAACAAAATGCTCCAAGCCTTGCTAGACTTCACACTCAATCGTCATTTTTAATAATAGATAAGAAACTCAGGATTTATTCGTCATTCACATGAGACATTGTCTCATAGGAACGCACCGCGTTCATTTGACGCACATTGCCAAGATCCTGCTCAGCCGCCGCCTGACCGATCCAGGCCGACATATTTGTTACCGAACCAGCGCCGCGATATACAGGTGTCTTAGGACCACGCATATCATCAACACCGCCCATAACATCAGCAAGACGCTTTTCAAGGTCGAACATACGCTGCGCACGGATATCGTATTCATCCCAACTTGCTTGGTCGAATGCATCGGCTCTGTCTTTACTTCTTACGCGCTCTTTTTTGCTTTTAACGGCTGGCGCGTAGTATTGTCCAATAATATCCATGACACTTATATACTCCTTTTTTACTCTCGAATCAAGATTCGTTAATCATTTATTAATAAATTCAATATAATTCTTTACTTATTTCCCAAAAAATGATAGGAATATAATCATAAACAGGCGAGTTATGCCTATATTTCATACCAACGCCCCTTCTTGCAAAAGGTTCCCACCAATTATGAATTTTTTAGAACTGGATATCTTAAGCCTGCCCACCGTGGCGGCTTTTTTTATTATGATCATTGTGAATGCCGCCGTCACAAGCGTGACGCTTAAAGGCATCAAGACTGAAGTTGAGAAGCTTGAGAAAAAGCTTGATCAATTACATACGCAACTCCTGAAGATTGCCGTCCTTGAAGTGCGCCTTGGCCATCTTGAAAAAGATTTAAACAAGACAAGCGCCCGCCTCGACACTATCGAGCAGACTATTGTGTTCAAAGTATAAAGAAATAGCTATTTGTTCTTAAGCTGCTCTAGCACTGCAAAAGGGGAGTCTGAATTATCATCCTGATCACCCTTAATCGAAACCGTGATTGATTTCGGCGCCTGAGACTTGGGCTTGCCCCCAGATTTCCCATTAGGCTTTCCTTTAGCTTTATCGCCCTTTTTAGGCTTTCTAGCTTTAGGCTTGCTGAATTTCGGCTTTTCCTTAGCCTTACCAGACATCTTACCGCGGCGAAGCTCAAACATATCCAAGCCAGGCAATCCAGTACCACCCTCGACTTTTTCGCCCGACGGCACTTCTTCAGCGCCGTTTGCTTTTTCAGGCTCCGCACCACTTTCTTCAGACGCTTGCTCATCTGACACAATCCGCTTATGCCCCAAAGCCTCAAGAATTTTATACAGATCCTCAATCGTACAGCCAAGCCATTCACAATATTGATGCTTAGCCTGAAACTTCCAATCTTTTGAACTGTCATATATATCAACAACAACACGGTCCAGCATATCAATACGCATCGCACGCGGACCATATACCGGATAACCAATCATTTGGTACAAATCTTTATCAATCTGCTTACCCTCAATATTTTCAGAAACAATACCATCCGCAGGAAGCTGTACAGGCAGGTCATGGCCATGCCAGATAGCCCATAATATTGCACGCAGTCTTATCGCCGCAGGCTTATTAAGCAGTGGAATAAATGCCAAGATCGGGCCGAGACGTATTTTCTTAAAGCGTAATTGAGAGCGGCCTTGCTCATCCAGCGCGGCGATTTGATCTTCCAATTCAGCGCGCGGGACAACACCCATCGCCGCATGGAGCTTTTTACAAATCTCCGCAGGCGCGCCCGTCAAATTAGGATCATCCAGCGCCGTTAACAATTCCAGCTTTTCCGTTATATGTTGATTAAGCCAGCGATTAAGATGCTTCTCAGACGCCTCTTTAAGATCATCACTTTCCCACTCAGCTTCAAGCAAAGCTACATTTGGCTCAAATAGAGCATCTCCCTTAACAATCTTAGCCACGGGAACGCCAGGCAGCGGGTTGTTTTTAACCGATTGCCATAAAATTTCACCGTTATCGTTTAAAGATAGCTGATTATTATCAAACTTACTCATTTTTATTCTTTAGTCCTTTTTTCGCTCCCCGTTTATGCGATACCCAATGTTTTAAGGGTTTTTAACCTGTTTGACAATGGCAATTATTGCTTTACTACCCTGTGATTAGCGCTTAATCTGCCTGCTATGAAATTTATTGCCTTTTGCCTACTATGCCTATCTTTTTCTTTCTCTGCGTTCGCCGACCAGACGAAAACGCTTGAGAAGCAAATGCAAAAGTCCCTAGATAGGTTCCAGTGCACTCTTGCCTTGCATGGCGTTACCGCTAATTTTGAGGGCGCACTTATCATTGAAAAAGCAGACACATATTACGCAATAACGCTACCCGACATAAGCATCGATTATCCGGGTCAGTCGCATCTGGACATTGGCATCATCTCGATTAACGCCCTGCCATCAAAGGATAAAGGTTTATGGCGCATGCGCGTTGCCTTACCAACACCTATGCGCGTAACAAACCCACTTAAAAACGAAAGCTTTAATATTCACCTGCCAGCACAAAATATAGAAGCTTTCTGGCACGGCGAAACAGACCTCATCACATCTTTGCATGCCGATTTCCAAAACATCCGACTAGAAGACGCTGTTTCTAATCAGCAAATTACTATTGGCAATGCCAATTTCAATCACGGTGTTAGCAACCCTGACCTTGGAAAGCTTGCTGAATACAGGAAAGCCCAAGACAAATGGCTTGCGCGTACAGAACAAAACAACCACGCCCTGACCGAAGAAGATATGAAAACAGCAGAAAGCCTGTTTAATTTCTATGTTGGTGACTACGCCCAAAGTCAAGAAAGTAGCCTCAAACTCTCCGACGTTAAAATCAGAGAAGGCGAAAAAACACGCCTAAACATTAATGATGTTGATATTCTTGCTTCATTAAAATCCGTCGATGGCGGGCTTCTCGACGTTTTATCACACACAGAAATGAACGGCATAACGCCTTCACAAACACCCACTGCACCCACTGATAAGGCTGGCTTGCCAAGCTACGCAAAAAGCACCATGCACCTCACGAAGCTTCCAAAGAATGAAACGCTTTCTTTCTTAAAAGAAAATGCCATGAACAACCTTGCCTTAGCTATATTCCTGAACAACCCCACGACCACCGCTGAGCAATTAAAAAAGCAAGTTCAAACGAGCCAGCAGTCACAGCAAAAAATGGCGCAAAAATTCACCACATTGAAAAACGCCCTTGCTTCAGCAGGTAGTGAAGCAGCACTGTCTTTAGAAACAGGCACAGCAGACGACTACACCATCTCTTTGAACATGGCGCTTAAAGGTGACGAAACAGCCAAACAAAAAGGAACAGGCGAAGTTAAAATAAGCCTACAAGGTTACGATAAATTCAAAAAAGCCAGCATTATCGAGTCCAAGGCTTTACAAGAAAAAATGAAACAGGAAAATCCGCAAAGTCCTGCTACTGCACTACCCCCGGAAATGCTATTCAGTATCTTAGAGACTATAGGCCAGTACACCATGGGCGAAGACGGCACATCGTCATTGGATATCATTGCCGCTTTAAGTAAAGAAGGAATCCTGACGATTAACGAGCAAGATGTTAAAGCCTATATGGCACTCGTCCTACCTGTCTTTATGCTGATGTCACAACAATTTAGCCTTCAGCAAGAACAAGAAGAAGCTACCGAGCAGAACATAACAGCACCAACAGAGTAAGTCCGCTTCTATCCCAACAGATAAAGCAGTAAACTATTCAAAGTCTTTATGCCTTGCATAGTGCAAGTAACTCTTTCTAGATCGTAAGATATATACCCTTCATCAATGAGCTGGCTTAACTTACGCTGATCAATATAATCCTCAAATTTTCGGCCTGTTTTTTCTTCCAAGTGCATGACATCAACGCCTTCGCTTAAACGTAACCCTACCATCAGCGCTTCTTCAAAAGCCGTATTAGCATCTATGCTTTCTGTTCTATAACCGCAATCAGTACCATTTCCCACATATCCACCATTTGCTTTGTCTAACCAGACCTCAGGTGCCTTGTGGCCACGTGTTGTCATACGCTTGCCACCTGAGACAAAGCGGCCATGCGCACCCGGCCCTATCCCCACATAATCATCATAGCGCCAGTAGCTCATATTATGTCGGCTTTGTTCACCTTGTTTTGCATGGTTAGAGACTTCGTAGGCAGGCAGACCTGCCGTACCCAGTACATCTTGTGTCAGATCATAAAACTGCGCCTCAACATCCGCCTCAGGCATTATAAAATCACCCCGTTGATGCTGTGTATGAAACTGCGTCCCTTCCTCAATCGTCAACTGATAAACCGATATATGATCAGGATTAAAGGCAAGCGCTTGCTCCAGCTCACCGCGCCATTGATCCAGTGATTGTTCAGGCCGCCCATAGATCAGATCGAATGAAGCACGAGGGAATATATCTCGCGCCATAGCAATAGCATCCTTCGCTTCCTCGGCAGAATGCTCCCTACCTAAAAACTTTAGCGCCTCATTATCAAAAGACTGTACCCCAACCGAGATACGGTTAACGCCTGCCTCTCGAAAAGCCTCGAACTTTTTTGCCGCTGAAGATGTAGGGTTTGCCTCAAACGTTACTTCAAAATCATTGGATGCTTGCCAATTAGCCTGCACCGCTTGAATACATGTGGCGATTGTATCCGCCTCCATCATTGAAGGCGTCCCACCACCAAAGAAAACAGAACTCACCTGCTTTTCATCTGTAAGACGTGCAAAGCTTTCAATATTAGCCTTCAGCACCTCTGCCCAACGCTTATGATCGACAGCATCGGACACATGCGAATTAAAATCGCAATACGGGCATTTCTTTTTACAAAAAGGCCAGTGAATATAAACCGCTAATGACACTTATTTTTCCTTAAAAATCATCCATATCGCCATCGCTTGACGCATTGCGATAGGTAGCATATCTTTGATGCATGAGTAAATATCCTATCACAGCGCAAACGCTTGAAATCTTGTCTTCC
Source organism: Micavibrio sp. (assembly GCA_002710775.1). Lineage (GTDB taxonomy): Bacteria > Pseudomonadota > Alphaproteobacteria > Micavibrionales > UBA9664 > UBA9664. The sequence continues at coordinate 32,748 of PALX01000006.1, forward strand.
CGCATCTGTCACGACCTTATCGGCCCAGTAAGCGCCGTTAATAATGGTGTCGAGTTTTGGGAAGAAATGGGCGCTGATGCTGGTGACGATGCCATTGGCCTTATTGGCCATAGCGCGGCGCAAGCCTCATACAAATTACAGCTATTTCGCCTCGCTTACGCATCTGGCGGCGCTGAAATTCACGTTAAGCTCGACGATATCAAAGCCGCTTTTTCAAACTTTATAGAAGAATTACGCGCAGAGCTTGTATGGGAACTCCCAGAAGCGGCATATGAAGGCGCCCTCCCCAAAGGTTTTTGTAAAGTAGCCCTAAACCTGATGATGGTGGGTGTTGATATGCTTCCTAAAGGTGGCAATATTGTCGTTAAAGATTCTAGCACTGGAGAAAATCACAAAATTCACATCTCTTTGGAAGGTGAAGACCTAGCCGTCAATATCGACTACAAAGACGCATTGGACGGAAAAACAAAACCTGAAAATCTTTCTCCAAAAACAGTGCATCCTTACATGACCATGGCCTATGCCGAGCAATATGGTTTACGCGTTGATATTGAACCTACAGATGCTGGTGTTTGTTTTAGCATTTCCAAAGCTTAAATCTTTCTTGTGACTTAATTGCGATTTATTGCCTTTATGCCATTGATAATGGCACGGCTGTACTTTAAAAATATGAGGCATGAAACCTGCACTCTCCCCCTCAAAACCATCCTCAATTCACCCCAAATGCGCTTTGATTTCCGTTTCCGATAAAAGCGGTATTCTGGACTTCGCCAAAGCACTTCAGGAAAATTATGATCTCATGCTTCTGTCAACGGGCGGCACATATAAACACCTTAAAGAAGGTGGACTGGAAGTTATCGAAGTGTCGGAGCACACAGGATTTCCAGAGATTATGGATGGACGTGTAAAGACACTCCACCCCACTATTCATGGTGGCATCTTGTCTTTACGAGACAATGAAGCACATGAAAAATCCATGCAACAACACGGCATTCGTGGCATTGATATGGTCATTACCAATCTATATCCCTTTATTGAAACAATCAAAAGCGGCAAGGATTACGCAACATGCGTAGAAAACATTGATATCGGTGGTCCTGCCATGATCCGCGCCGCCGCGAAGAACCATAAATTTGTTAGCGTCATTACCAACCCGCAAGATTATGATGCCGTGCTTAGCGATTTGAAGAAACATGACGGCGCCATCACATATGAACTACGCCAAAGCCTTGCGCAAAAAGCATTCGCATTAACCGCCAGCTATGACAGCGCTATTACAAACTGGTTCGCACAGCAGGACGAGAAAAACGATTATCCAGAAACAATTTTAAGCGCCGGCACATTAAAGCAATCACTGCGCTACGGCGAAAACCCGCATCAAAGTGCCGCTGTCTATAGCGACGGATCTAAACGTGCGGGCGTATTGGCCTCAACTCAGCACCAAGGCAAAGAACTCAGTTACAACAACATCAATGATACAGATGCAGCTTTCGAACTTGTTAGCGAGTTTGACGCCCCGACTGTGGCGATCATTAAACACGCCAATCCATGCGGCGTCGCCACCCATGACAACATCGAAACCGCTTACGATCTCGCCCTGAGATGCGATCCTGTGAGCGCCTTCGGCGGTATCATTGCCGTAAACAGACCTGTCACAACAGCTTTGGCAGAGAAAATATCCAAAGTTTTTACCGAAGTTATTATCGCACCTTCTATTGAAAACGGCGCTTTGGACGCCCTTAAAGCCAAGAAGAACTTGCGCATTTTAACAACGGATTCTATGGCCGATCCATCTCAGCCGCGCCGTCTGATTAAATCCATCGCCGGCGGTTTTCTTGTGCAAGACGCCGATAGCGGTATCGTGACACAAGACATGCTGGAAATCGTAACAAAGAGAAAACCCAGCCTTCAGGAACTTGAAGACATGCTATTCGCCTTTAAGGTCGGCAAACACGTTAAATCCAACGCGATTATCTATGCCAAAGACTTGGCAACTGTTGGTATTGGGGCAGGACAGATGAGCCGCCTCGACTCCGCCCGTATCGCTGTTTCAAAATCTGAGTTTGCCAGCAAAGAAGCAGGCATAGAAGAAACACTAACTAAAGGGTCAGTGGTTGCTTCGGACGCTTTCTTCCCCTTCGCCGATGGCTTAATCGCCGCCGCTGAAGCTGGTGTTACAGCTGTCATTCAGCCGGGTGGCTCTATCCGCGATGATGAAGTTATTGCCGCCGCCGATGAACGTGACCTAGCCATGGTATTCACCAAAATGCGGCACTTTAGACATTAACCAAGATAGAAAATGAAAAACCTGTTCAAGACGTATTTTGCCATCTTCGCTATTTTGATCGGCGATTTATGCATTGTGTTGATGGGCGCTTTTTCAAAAGATTTGAGCGATATTTACTCTGCGCTTGAGATCGCCTTTATCCGTAACTTTGTCGCTTTTCTCGCCATCACCGCATGGATTATTGGCACGAGGCAATATCACTTGATGCGCACGACACGCTTAAAAGGACAAATATTACGCGCCGCTATCGGCAATATGGACATCGTGCTTGTTTTTTGGGCTTATGCCCTAATCCCGCTTGCCATGGTTACGACAATTCTTTTTGTCGTCCCGATCCTGACCCTTGCCATGTCGATATTATTCCTAAAAGAAAAAGCAGGTATTTTCCGATGGAGCGCTGTTATTGCGGGCTTTATCGCCATGCTCGTTATTTCCTACCCAGCCTTAAACGGCTCAGGCGAACAAAGCATCTCAATGCTCGGCGTCACCGTCGCATTTATAGCTGCGACAGGTGCAGCCTTTGTGCAGATATTATTGCGATCTATGGGCAAAGAAGGTGAACCACCGCTTACCACGATTTTTTATTTCCTTGGCCTAGGGAGTGTGTTTTTGGGCATCCCTGTACTTCTCAATGGCTTGAGCGTAAGCACTATCGTCATCGGTTCTATTATCGGCCTTTGCCTAACAGGTCTAGGCAACCAGGTCTTCAAAACCATTGCGTATCAAAAGGCTGAAGCCTCCCTCCTCGCTCCATTTCGCTATGTCGCCCTCATATGGGCGGCGCTTGTCGGCTACATCGTTTGGCAGGAAATCCCCAATACAGAAACGCTAATCGGTGCCTTCATCATCGTTGCCGCCAATGCCGTGCTTATCATACGCGAACGCATGGATAAGAAAATTTCTGAGAAAGAAATTTTGTAGCAGGCTTACTATTTAAAGTGTAAGTGAACGTAACTGAGGTGTAAACTTTAGAACAATACCCGTCACCATTTGCTTAACAGGCCCGACAGGTTTCACCGTTTGATCAGCATTTATAAGATACACAGCACTGCGAATTTGCAAATCCATATCAGATGCGAGCACCTTATGCGTCAAATCATATATCTCCTGATCCAGAATGATTTCATCACCCCAAAAATATTGCGGATCAAGAAGCATATTAAGGCCGAGGAGATGATCTGCACGGTCTTCACTGCGCAGCAAATCTTTTACAACATTATCTATGGACATATCCATTATCGCCGCTACAGAAGGCGCTAGATCTTCTTGAATAAAGGCTTCCAATTGCTTTTGGATATCTTCCTCAAGCAAAGCAGCGCTAGGACCATCGCGCCGTGACGTAACATCAGATAACAAACAATCCTCATTAAAATCATCCAAGCCCGTCACTGGTTTAAAAGGATATTTGTAATATGTGCCATGTATTTTAAAATCATATGCCGCATCACTCCCCTCATTACTCGGCACAGCAGAGACTACAGCGCGAATAACAGGCCGATAGAACTTATTCATATCAACATAAGGATTGGCGCCAATTTTGCCTACCGACGCTTCCGGATTATCGCGGTTTTCTTCATAGGCTCTAATCTCCGCTTCCCAATCGCGTGTCAGATCAGGAACCAACTTTGCTTTTACACATTCCTGCACCACAAAATGTGGGAACATCTGATGGCTCATCTGGCATCTTGAGCTATTTGAAGAAATACTATCAGAGCCAAATTTCGTATCAGTAAAGCGTTTACGCGCCCATAAAATATTCGGTGTTTCTTGCCCTGCTTTCAAATCTGACATTCTAATAAAATAAACATTATGCCCAGCACAAGACGAAGCATCCTTAAGCACCAATTCTTCCACGCCCTTAAAATCTTCTTTGATGCGTTCAACCAGCGCATCCCACTCTTCCATATGGCCATACACTTTTTGCTTTGGTGTGTACCGTCCCAAACTATCGATGCGCTCAGCCAATCTCGCAAAAAAGGCTTTATCGAAATAGGCCGCCCAAAGTACGCTATAGCCATCCAAAAGGGCTGAATTCGTCTTGTCTGCCAACGTACAAAACTCATCCGTTATTACATCACCGACCATCAAAGCATTTCGTAGCTTGTCCGGATCTTTGAGCTCTCGAATAGGTTTTGAACGGCCCAGCATGTGTTCTTTGCCATACCATTTCACATGCATCTTATTGGCATCGGCAAAATCAAAAATAAGGGGCTTTAAACTATTCTTCCAAAGGTCCGCACCAGCTTCTTCACCGCCCGTCGCCATGCGGTATCCTTCATAGCCGGAGTCGAGGCCGCGATTAAGTTCTAACACTTTAAAAGTGCCGTCTTCTTGCTGGATTAAATCAACAGAAAATATAGCTGGTGCTTTTCTCATGCAATTATTTAACATAAAACTTAAGTCGAGCGCAAATTTATTAGCACTCAAAGCCCAACAATTTAACACGCAACATCAAAACATATCTGGACATAGCCCCTTAAAAATAATAACAATCTTGCATGACAAAACAGGATAAAATCAGAAACTTTGCAATCATCGCCCATATCGACCACGGTAAGTCGACACTGGCGGACCGCCTTATTCAAACATGCGGCGGCCTGACGGATCGCGAGATGAAAGAACAAGTGCTTGATAGCATGGATATTGAGCGCGAACGCGGCATCACGATTAAAGCACAAACAGTGCGCTTGAATTACAAAGCCAAAGACGGCGAAACCTATCAACTGAACATCATGGATACACCCGGCCATGTGGACTTTGCCTATGAAGTATCACGCTCCCTCGCCGCCTGTGAAGGCTCACTCTTGATCGTTGACTCCACACAAGGCGTGGAAGCCCAAACCCTCGCCAATGTGTATCAGGCCATCGACCATGACCATGAGATTATCCCTGTGATGAACAAGGTGGACTTACCCGCGTCCGACCTTGACCGCACAGCGCAGCAAATTGAAGACGTTATCGGCCTTGATGCGACAGATGCTCTCGCTGTTTCAGGCAAATCAGGCATTGGTATTGAAGATTTACTGGAAGCCATTGTACACAGACTACCCGCGCCAAAGGGTGATGCTGATGCACCGCTTAAAGCCCTGCTCGTTGATAGCTGGTATGACATTTATCTTGGCGTTGTTGTCCTTGTCCGCGTTTTCGAAGGCACGCTCAAGAAAGGTGACAAACTCAAATTCATCAACGGTAAAGCAACCAGAGACGCCGAGCGCGTTGGTATTTTCACCCCGAAACAAGTCGAGGTTGACGCTTTATATCCCGGCGAGATGGGCTTTATCACCGCAGGCATCAAGGATATTTCCGACACCAAAGTTGGTGACACGATCACCCATGAGAAAAAACCATGTGACACACCTCTGGCAGGCTTTAAACCATCTATTCCGATGGTATTTTGCTCGCTCTTTCCTGCCGATGCAGGCGAGTTTGAATCGCTACGTGATGCCTTAGGAAAGCTCGCACTCAATGATGCCTCATTGCATTACGAGCCTGAGAACTCCCAAGCACTTGGCCTTGGTTTCCGCTGTGGCTTCCTTGGTCTTTTGCACATGGAAATTATTCAAGAGCGCTTAGGGCGTGAGTTTGACCTTGATCTGATCCCGACAGCGCCCAGCGTTGTTTATAAGATCAATATGACGGATGGAGAACAGATCGACCTCTATAACCCTGTCGATATGCCGGAAGTTCAAAAGATTAAATCGATTGAAGAACCAATTATCAAAGCAACCATCCTCGTCCCCGATGAATATCTCGGCGGCTTGCTACAGCTTTGCCAGGAACGCCGCGGTGAGCAAATCGAGCTAACCTATGCCGGCAACCGCGCCATGATGGTTTACCGCCTGCCGCTCAACGAAGTCGTCTTTGACTTTTATGACCGCTTGAAGTCTATCTCTCGCGGCTATGCCAGTTTCGATTACGCCCTTGATGGCTATCAGGAAAACAAGCTGGTGAAAATGGATATCCTCGTTAATGGTGATCAGGTTGATGCGCTATCTATGGTTTGTCACGTTGATCAGGCCGAGCGCCGTGGGCGTCAGCTCTGTGAGCGTCTCAAAGACCTCATCCCGCGCCAGATGTTCAAGATCGCTATTCAAGCCGCGGTTGGTGGCCGCATTGTCGCCCGTGAAACGCTTAGTGCCATGCGTAAAGACGTAACCGCCAAGTGTTACGGCGGTGATATCACGCGTAAGAAGAAGCTGCTCGAGAAGCAGAAAAAAGGTAAAGCCAAGATGCGCGAATACGGCAACGTCTCCATCCCACAATCAGCCTTCATCGAAGCCCTAAAAATGGGGGATGATAAGTAAGAGCTCCCAGCCCATACAATTTATGGAAATAAAAATTTAGATGCGCTATGCATAAGTGATGTCAGATCAATACACCCTTGAGAATTTAAAGAAGTTAAAGACTGCGGAGACAATCAAAGACGTTATGTCTTTGCCCTTTCCGCTTGAACTTGGGGACATCCAAAACGTTGAAGCCTATCAAAAACCACAAGATGCTAAGATGCTGTTCCAAGATCACATCGTCAAAGGTGGACGCATGCGTTCATTAGAGCACGGCCTTCGCATGAACAATCCCATGTTAGCAGAATTTTATGATACCCTCAGAGCATATGAAAACGCCATCAGTACAGATGGAGTTAACAAATTCACAAAAAAAGCCTGTATTAATATCTCCAATCTATTTTCAATGCAGGCCAATCCGAACGAAATAATCCATTTCGACGCGCCAAAGAAACCAACAGCACGCATCTATACAGGGGCGATTTATAAACCAACTCTTGTTGTACCAAACCAAGTTGTTCTCGAAATTTTAAAACAATTTGCCTTTGCACAGTTCATAGACTCACGCCTTGATAGTATAGAAGGTCATACGATCCTCCACGCCCTTGAGAACACATACATGTTCAAAGGTGATCATGCACGCTTAATCGAAGGTGAAAACCGCAAAGACCGTTTAGAAATGATGCGCCGTATCCAAGAAGAACTGCGCCCAATGCAAACAAAAACATTTAACGTTATGTCAGGCATTACATTTCACCAACGTAGCCACAGCATTACCCGCGCAAGAAATTTTATGCGTGGGCAAGTACTCGATAACAATCACTAGCCCCCTACCATTTCGCTCATTTTAGTATAGGCTAAAGGGATAACATGATATTGAATTGATATGCTCGAAACCGAACGCTTGCGCATTCGCCCCTTACAAAAANANGATGCAGCAGACATCCAAGACATTTTTGATCATCCGCGGTTTTATTATCTGGATGCCGAATATGCAGGNAAGAACGCAAANAAATTCTTNGAAAAATTTGTGGACCTACAAAATGAAGATCCACTCGAAGGTCCTGTTCTCTTAGAACTCGCCATTGAACATAAAGATACCAGCAAAGTCATCGGTTGCTTCTCCTTAGGTAATGACCACCTACTGAGCCGTTTATCTGAATATGGGACAGAAGTAACAGGCTTTTTACACCCACATGCATGGGGAAAAAACTTTCCCAAAGAAATCATGGACGCCTTACTGCCATATTACGCCAAACGTTTTACCGTAAACAGTTTCTATGCTACGGCAGACCCTTCTAATAAAAGCTCCATNGCCGTTATGCGCCGCTTTGGTTTTTCAAANGCTGAAAGNCTNNCNGATCCNTATGAAATAAAGCTNTATAACGGCCCGCGCGACGTATTTATAAAAACAATAGATCAAGCCTAACGAACCCCCTACCATTTTTTGTGATTTGCTATAGATTGTTAGGTGAACCAAATATAAAGGATTTGACGATGCGTTTATTACTTTCTGCTCTGGCTGTTTTAACTCTGATATTGCCGAATACGGCGAGTGCTCAGAATAATTTTGACCTAACTGATCTGCGCGATGGCGAAACACTACTCAACATCTCAGCAACAGAAACGAAGCAAGTGCCGCAAGACTTACTGGTAGCAACATTGCAATACACAGCCGAGGGCCTAGATAAACGCGCGCTACAAAACGAAGTGAATGTGAATATCAAAAAGGCCTTGGATGAGATTAAAAAGGAAAAGAACCTAAAGGTTTCAACACAAAGCTACCGCATCTATCAATTCACCTTGCCCTCAACCTTACCAAATATGACGCAAGAAGACCGCCGCAGATGGCGCGCGCAACAAAGCATCATTGTGAAGAGTAAAGATGCCGAGATGCTTCTCGACCTTGTTGGTAAAATTCAGGACATGAAACTTGACCTAACCAGCCTGAACTACACGCTTTCCCCTGAACTTTTCGAAGAAGTGACGAATGAGCTTGTGACAGATGCGCTAGTTAAACTCCAAGCCCGCGCAGAACAAGCCGCCAAAACACTCGGCAAAAACAATGTCAGCTTTGTCGAAGTTAATGTGAATGGTAATGGCTATGCCCGCCCTCAATACGCTCGCGGTATGGTGATGGAAAGCATGGCGATGAGCAAAGACATGGCCGCGCCAAGTGCTGAACCCGGTGAAAGCGATGTTTCTTTGACAGTGAACACCCGCGCACTCTTGAAGCCATAAGCAAAGCTTTCAAAATAAATGATTGAAACTAAAAGGCTAATCTTGCGCCGCCTATCAAAAGAACACGGGGCAGGGTTTCAAGAAATATTCAACCATCCCGACTTTTATTACCTCGGCGCGGTATCTTGTAATGGAGACGGTCACGCCTATTTAGACAAACGCCTCGCCCTGCAAAACTTCGATGCGGATGGTACAACACCCATCAGCGCGTCCTACGCCATCATTTTAAAAAGCGAGGACAAAGTTATTGGCTATCAATCCGCAGGTGACAACCACCTTCTGCCTGAAATGGCAAAATATGGCTGGGAGTTGGGTAGCTTTATTCACCCCGACCACCAACGCAAAGGCTATGCCACCGAAGCGCGCGAAGCAATGCTTAAACATCTTCAAGACACCTATGGGCAAAAGCTATTCTATTCCACCGTTGACCCTGAAAACATTGCCAGCGTCAGCGTCTTAACGAAATGTGGCTTTGAGAAAAAAGAAGAACTTCGCGACGATACGGTCGCATGCCTGTTCAAAGGCCCGCGCGACATTTATGCGCTAAACCTAGAGCAAAACTAATTCATTTATCTCTATTAAAGTAAAAACTCTGGAATAATACGTCTAACTTGCGCCGAAAAATCAGAGTCTCCGTAAACAATTTCCTGAATCAATGGCGCCATAACACCTAAAACAAGAAGACCATTGCGCAGACTTACCCCGACATAACTAAGGATACCACGCGTTTTTAACTTAGCATTAGGGCGCGCTTCCAACCAGACACTTCCCTGGCCTGTAATCATTGTAGGGACAGGACCCTCATCAGACANAACGAGGTCTTTTTTACTTCTTTCCACGGGAACAAATTCTAAATCCCCCTTCATTGCAAAAATACAGCGCCCATCTACAATTACAGGCTCACTTCCTGCAGAAATATCAACTTCTTCAAGTTGCGCTTTCATTTCCAAAAATACCTGCAAGGGGTGTTTTGCAGATATAGCCTGCATCCATATACCCTTTAACCCTGTAGGAACCTTACGCAAAGTTTGATGAAATCGCGCACCAATATCAACTTCACCAGAAGCAGCAAAAAAACAGCCTTGCCTGTAATTCAGTTGCTCTCCCTCATTGAGNATAAATCGNGCAATACGCATTTTAGAGGTAGGCTTTGCTAGAATTTCACGAACCGAGTCTGTTTCATTTGTGTATTTGAGATGACGAAAAGCCTCACCAGATCTAAATCTCTGCCACAGTTTAGTACCATTCTTTTTAGCAGCGGCATCGCCTTTTTCTACGCCAACTTCTACTTTCACAATCCCTGCGTCACGCTTAATGATACTTTTAGGCTCCATCACAAAAGATTCACCCTTTGCCAATTTCACTCTCATGTAAGGGGTACGCCCTTCAACAATTTCAATATTATCCATAAATTCTCACTCCATATAATTTTTCATAAAACAATAATAAAAGCCAGTCAATGCACCTCATAAATTAAATGTATTTTGTAAACACCTATAGCCTTTTGATATAGCTCAGCTATACTGTAGGAGTCATGATGATTGAACAAAGCATCTCCGTTTCGCGGGAAAAATTTACGGTTAAGGATGTGAAAAACGACGACAATACAATAGTCGCCGCCAGCAATCGTATGACTCTCCCCCTTCCCCACGAAGACAGCCTGCTCCGTGAAGACTTTGTTATTCGCGGTAAATTCATGCATGAAGTCGCACGCATGGGCGCTCTTATGATCCGCAATTATCATCGCCTCGGCCCTTTCATGAACCGTGCTGAGAAATTTGATTGGGATGATGCCTTTTTCAAACTTCAAGGCTCATATGAACGTGCCTATGTTGAGGATGACTGGATATGCATCTACAATAAAGGCAAGATCGTATACCAAAGCGGTAAACACCACCCTTTCTTTGATATTATTGAAAAATGCGATTTTAAAAATACAGGCGAATATGATTTTTCTGTCGCCATGGCTGAAGAAGCTTTTGGTGCGGCAGGCCGCAATGTACAAATCCAACATGAATCTAAACTTGCTCTTGTCGCACATGCGTTCCAAGATAAAGTTCGTTGCGGGGTTATTGACCGCAATCTGACTCGCACACGCACTTTTAACTTCTCCGTTGAAAAACTTGATGATGATGAAAAAGCGAAAACCCCAGAAGCATCACCGTGTGTACACCATGCCTCGTCTTTCCTCGAAGGACTGCATCACTGCTTCAAAGTCGGGCTATTCAATATCCAGCTTAAAAGAGGTCAGGTTGAAAAGAACTCTGACGCTCATGAGCAACAAAAGAAAAGCCTGAAGATCATTCGCGAACTCAGCACAGAAATTAACGCTTTCAACAATAGCTATAACGTCAAATACAGACCAGAAATGCCTGACTTCGACATCACCATCAAGGAAGTCGAACAAAAACTCCTCTCTGAATAACCGATTAAAACCACAACATAAAAAAAGCCCCGCAGCATTTGTGCAGGGCCTTAATTCATTATACAAAACAGCTGGTTATGCCGCTTTTTTATCACTCGATGTGATGTTGCGCAGAACATAGTGCAAAATGCCACTATTCTCGTAATACGTCGCCTCATCCAGTGTATCAATACGCGCCAATAGCTCAACCTCTTCCGAAGAGCCGTCTGGACGGTTGATTGTGAGCGTCACGCTTTGTCTTGGTTTCACACCATCTTCAGTACCGCTGAGGTCAAATGTTTCCTCGCCGGTAATGCCGAGCGACTTCCATGACTTGCCACCTTTGAATTGCAACGGAAGCACACCCATACCGATTAGGTTTGAACGGTGAATACGCTCGAAGCTTTCCGTGATGACAGCCTTAACACCAAGCAATCTCGTGCCCTTAGCAGCCCAGTCACGAGACGAACCCGTACCATATTCTTTACCGCCAAAGACAAGGAGAGGCGTACCCTCGGCCTGATATTTCATTGCCGCATCATAAATCGACATTTGCTCGCCAGAAGGAATATATTTGGTATAGCCACCTTCTACCCCATCCAGCATTTCATTCTTAATACGAATATTCGCAAAGGTACCGCGCATCATGACTTCGTGATTACCGCGGCGAGATCCATATGAGTTAAAGTCTTTGCGCTCAACGCCATGCTCAGACAAATATAGACCGGCAGGCGAATCCGCCTTGATCGCACCCGCTGGTGAGATATGGTCTGTTGTCACAGACTCGCCCAATAGAGCCAGCGCGCGCGCGCCTTTAACACTCTCACCTTTAGCAGGTTCTTTGTCCATACCTTCGAAGAATGGCGGGTTTTTCACATAGGTTGAGTCTGCTTCCCAATCAAATGTCTGGCCAGCATTATCCGCGCCGACAGACTGCCATTCCTTCGTACCATCAAATACATTGGCATAGCGCGTCTTGAACATTTCAGGCGTCAGGCAGTTCTTAACAACTTCAGCCACTTCATGGCTTGTTGGCCAAATGTCTTTCAAGAACACAGGATTACCATCTTTATCTTTACCGAGCGGCGCTGTTGTAATATCCACGCCCATACGGCCTAGCAAAGCATACGCCACAACAAGAGGCGGTGACGCAAGGTAGTTTGCCTTCACATCAGGGCTTACGCGGCCTTCAAAATTCCTGTTACCAGATAGAACCGACGTTACCGTCAGGTCACCCTCATGCACAGCGTCGCGCACAGGGTCAGGAAGCGGGCCGGAGTTACCGATACATGTCGTACAGCCATAGCCAACAAGGTCAAAGCCAAGCTTGTCCAGATAGTCTTGCAAACCTGCTTTTTCCAGATAATCCGTCACAACCTGAGATCCGGGTGCGAGTGATGTTTTCACCCAAGGCTTAACATCAAGACCTTTCTCAACCGCCTTTTTCGCCACCAAACCAGCGGCCATCATTACCGATGGGTTTGATGTGTTCGTACAGCTTGTAATCGCGGCGATTACAACATCACCATGATCCAGCTTATAATCTTTACCCTTCACAGCTACGGCTGTTTTTGAATTCGGATTCTCATATTCGGCGATTTGGCCGCCTTCACTCATCATACTGCCTTCTGCGCCGACAGGGTCAACACCAAGGTTCTTTGCCATCATATCATTAAACGCCGTTGCCGCCGCTGATAGCGCAATACGGTCCTGGGGGCGTTTCGGGCCAGCCAATGAAGGCTCAACCGTATTCATATCCAGCTCAAGCGTGTCGGTAAACACAGGCTCATGCCCACTTTCACGCCACATACCTTGCTCTTTCGCATAAGCTTCAACTAGTTTCACCGTATCTTCGTCACGGCCTGTAAAGCGCAAGTAATTAATTGCCTCACCATCGACAGGGAAGAAACCACATGTCGCCCCATATTCAGGCGCCATATTTGAAATTGTTGCACGGTCAGCCAACGTCATATGATCTAGGCCATCACCATAGAATTCAACAAATTTACCAACCACACCTTTTTTACGGAGCATCTCAACCACCGTTAAAACAAGGTCTGTTGCTGTAGCGCCCTCTTTGAGCTTGCCCGTTAATTTGAAACCGATCACTTCAGGAATAACCATAGAGATAGGCTGGCCAAGCATTGCCGCTTCCGCTTCAATACCGCCAACACCCCAACCCAGAACGGCCAGGCCATTAATCATTGTTGTGTGTGAGTCCGTCCCAACAAGAGAGTCAGGATAAGCCACTGTTTCACCATATTGGTCTTTTTCTGACCAAACTGTCTGTCCTAAATATTCAAGGTTTACCTGATGACAAATACCTGTTCCCGGCGGTACAACACGGAAATTAGAGAAAGCTTTTGAGCCCCATTTTAGGAAAGCATAGCGTTCACCATTACGTTCAAATTCACGCTCAACATTGGCTTGGAAAGCTTCAGGGTTACCGAACTCATCCACCATAACCGAGTGGTCAATAACCAAGTCTACAGCTGATAGCGGATTAATATCTTCTGCTTTACCGCCCAACTTTATTGCCGCTTCGCGCATAGCAGCCAAATCCACCACCGCTGGCACACCGGTAAAATCCTGCATCAACACACGCGCCGGACGGAATGCAATTTCATGATCGCTCTTCTTATCTTTGAGCCATGCCTTAATACCCATGACATCATCCGTTGTAACAGAGCGCCCGTCTTCAAAGCGTAAGAGGTTCTCAAGAAGAACCTTCAAAGAAAAAGGCAGTTTCGATAAATCGCCCAGTTCTTTTTCCGCTTCTTTTAGCGAGAAATAGCTATATTCTTTGCCATCTACATTGAGTTTCTTTTTTGTTTTAAGTGTGTCTTGACCAATTTGTGTCATAGGTGATGCCCCTTCAAGAAGTAAAAATCGACTACACAATAATATAAGATCATTAAGAGAAGTTTAAAAGGGGCAAATACAAAAGAAATATTGATTTTAGAAGACGTTACTAGACAACGAAGTCCTAATTACACGCATTGCTCACACGGTCATATTCATTTTTATTGTCGACGGCCTGCTGGCGCTGACGGCGCTCTGCATACATTTTTTCCGTCACCATATCCAGCGCCTTTTCAATGTAATCAGACATTTCCTTTTTCACCGCTGGTGCTTTCGCCGCATGAACAGGGCCGTAAACAGGTACGCGGGCGAGCACTTTTTTTAGATAATCTTCCATCATCTTACGGTATTTCTTCACAATGATGCGGTCTACGGCCACATGTTTCTTTTCGTGGTTTAAGATTTCATTGTGCTGACACGTACCGCGCGGAAATTCCCGCGCCACAAGGATTGTCGGATCAATTTCCATTTGGATATTAACTTTATCATACCAAAAACATGTCTCTTTTGTTGTAGGATGTGTCGCCCATTGAATATTCACATTAGAGCGAATCTGGATCTCACCCTCCATCAAACCGCCAACATACGTGTTTTCAGTATGAGAATATGGAGAAACCGTATCAATTTTCCTGTTTGCAAGTTGTGATTTTGGGACGGTGAAGTTATAGCGCACATCCTTTGTCGAGGCGACGACGGAAACTTCTGGCGCTTTTTGTGCCTGACAGCCTCCATTGTATTGCGCCAGCTCCAAAAAACCTGCCGCAGATAGTGCTAATAAATCAATTCCCAACATTACTTATCAACCATACTATGAATCTCTTAACAAAACCTATATTCTGCTCTACATAGTATAGGGTGTTAAATAAGAATAAAAAGGATTAAGACATGGCAATCATTGGAAATTTACTGCTTCTGGCACTAAACATTTATATGTGGATTATCATTATTTCTGTAGCTTTAAGCTGGCTCATTGCCTTTGGTGTTTTAAATACGCGGAACCCGCAGGCACGCAATTTGGTGGCGTTGCTGGAACGCGCGACAGACCCCGTCTATAAACCACTCAGACGCTTCATTCCACCGATTGGCGGTATTGATATCACGCCAATGATCGTCATTTTCGGTATTTTCATCTTAAGAGACATTATTTTCACTATTTTCTTCGGCTAAGGCATATTTATGAGCGCGACAATTATTGACGGCAGAGCTATCGCAAAAGACTTAAGGGCACAGATAAAGGATCAAGTATCGACCCTACCGAGCCAACCAGGCCTTGCCGTTATCTTGGTCGGCGATGACCCTGCCAGCCATGTCTATGTTAATAACAAGATTAAAGCCACCGTGAACTGTGGCATGCGCTCTATCGAAAAGCGCCTCCCTGCCGACGTCAGCGCCGAGAAAATCGCCAGCGTCATTCATGAGCTGAACAATGACAAAGATGTTCACGGCATATTGCTACAACTGCCCCTGCCTAAACATCTGGATGCTGATCCGCTTATTCAGATGATTGCACCGGAAAAGGACGTTGACGGCCTTACCTTTGCCAATATAGGCAAGCTTGTCGCCGGTGATAAAAGCGGCCTTGTACCTTGCACGCCGCAAGGCTCCCTAAAACTTATTAAATCTGTAAAAGACAACCTTAGCGGCCTACACGCCGTCATTATTGGTCGTTCTCTTTTATTCGGGAAGCCAATGGGACAATTACTGTTGCAAGAGAACTGTACCGTCACACAAGCCCATTCCCGCACTAAAGACCTGCCTGCACTCTGTGCAGAGGCTGATATTCTTATTGCCGCTGTTGGCCAGCCCCAAATGGTCACCGCCGATTGGGTCAAAGCAGGCGCTATCATCATTGATGTTGGCATTAACCGTATTGGTGAAAAAACACTGGTCGGCGATGTTGATTTTGACACTGCAAAAGAAAAAGTAGCCGCCATTACCCCCGTCCCCGGCGGTGTCGGCCCCATGACGATTGCCTGCTTGCTGGCTAATACGCTCAAAGCCTACGAAAACATTCACTAGAAAAAGTCACAAAAAAAGCCCCGCATAAACGGGGCTTTCTTGCATTGCTTTAATTCTTAAAATGCCGAAGACTTAGCCAGCCATTGATTTCGCAACAATTGCTACGAGCAAGATCGCAACAATATTCGCAATCTTAATCAATGGATTTACAGCTGGACCAGCGGTGTCTTTATAAGGGTCACCTACAGTGTCCCCTGTCACAGCCGCGTGGTGAGCGTCAGAGCCCTTCCCGCCATTATTGCCTTCTTCGATATATTTCTTGGCATTATCCCAAGCACCGCCACCAGCAGTCATTGAGATTGCAACGAAGAGACCCGTTACAATAGTACCAAGAAGCATCGCGCCCAGAGACTGGAAAGCCGCTGTAAGGCCTGCCAGCTTGTACACAACACCGAAGAGAACGGCAGGCGCCACAACAGGCAATAGAGACGGCATAATCATCTCTTTAATCGCCGAACGTGTCAGAATATCAACCGCACGGCCATATTCAGGTTTTGCTTTACCTGTCATGATACCCTTGATCTCCTTGAACTGACGGCGAACCTCAACGACAACTTCAGAAGCCGCACGGCCCACAGCCGTCATAGACATCGCACCAAACAAATATGGCAACAAGCCGCCAATAAACAAACCAATCACGACGAATGGCTCTTGGAGCGGGAATGTAACACTTAGATCAGGCAGGTAGTGCTTAAGCTCTTCCGTATACGCCGCAAACAGTACAAGCGCCGCAAGACCAGCAGAGCCAATCGCATAGCCTTTTGTTACCGCTTTTGTTGTGTTACCAACGGCATCAAGCATATCTGTTGTCTTGCGTACTTTCGCTGGCAGATTTGCCATTTCGGCAATACCGCCCGCATTATCCGTTACAGGACCGAAAGCATCCAGCGCTACAACCATACCCGCTAGTGAGAGCATTGTTGTTGCCGCCAAAGCGATACCGTAAAGGCCTGCAAAGTTAAAGGCGAGGAAGATACCACCGCAGATCACAATCACAGGCAAAGCTGTCGCTTCCATAGAAACAGCCAAACCTTGGATCACGTTTGTTCCATGGCCTGTTTCAGATGCTTTTGCGATAGATTTCACAGGACGGAATGCTGTAGATGTGTAGAACTCCGTTGCCCAGATAATCAAACCGGTCACACCAAAGCCTGTCACAACACAATACATCAGATCCTTATTTGTGATCTCCATATCGCCTGCAGTCGTCACGGTTTCGTCCCATCCATAGTGACGCAGTAAAGCGCCAATTGCGATGAGAGACAGAACAGCACTACCAATCAGACCTTTATACAAAGCGCCCATTACATTAGTGCTACCTTTGCCAAGACGGACAAAGAACGTTCCAAGGACCGAACCAACAACACAGACACCGCCGATAATAAGAGGCAGAGCCATAAAGTGCTCCACATCAGCCGGTGCAAAAACGCTAAAAGCAATCAGCATTGTTGCCACAACGGTCACGGCATATGTTTCGAAAAGGTCAGCAGCCATACCGGCACAATCGCCAACATTATCGCCCACGTTATCGGCAATCACAGCCGCATTACGGGGATCATCTTCCGGAATACCTGCCTCGATCTTACCAACAAGGTCAGCACCAACATCCGCACCTTTTGTGAAGATACCGCCGCCAAGTCTGGCAAAGATCGAAATAAGAGATGCACCGAAGCCAAGGCCGACAAGACCTTCCAGTGTTTCTCGTATGTCGAAACCAAGGTGGTTAAGAACGATGTAGTAAACACCAACACCAAGAAGACCAAGGCCAACAACGAGAAGTCCTGTTACGGCACCAGCCTTAAAGGCAATGTTAAGGGCTGGCTGAGGGCCTTTTCGTGCGGCTTCAGATGTTCTGACATTTGCGCGCACCGATACGTGCATACCGATATAGCCAGCGATACCTGACAAAACAGCACCAACCACGAAACCGATGGCTACATGCTGTCCTAGCAAATATCCGAGTAAGATAGCGACCAAAATACCAACAGCCGCAATCGTACTGTATTGACGATTAAGATATGCCTCTGCGCCCTCTTGGATCGCCCCCGCTATCTCTTTCATCTTTTTATTACCGGCACTGGCTTTCACCACCGAGCGCACGGCGTAAAGGCCGTATAGTAATGCGGCAACACCGCCGCCTATAACAGCCCCTTCCATAAGTCCAAACTCAATCATAAAATTTCCCTTCTTAGATTGTTTGCCCGTTTATTTTTGGGCTAAAAGGGAAGATATGCAAGGGACAGCGCTATTTTGTCCCCACCGCACCGCACAATAAGCACCTGAAATATAATAAATAATGGAAAGAAAAAGACCCCAGACACACGAAGGGCCCACCTTATAGGGAGGCAGGCCCATGCGAGCGTGAGGAGGGTGTGTAGTCTATATAAATTATTATGCTCTACTCTCTAATTATTTCACATAATAATTTAAAAATGGTAAACAAATCCGTCTTATTTTTCCTATAAATTTAAACGTTTTTGCTAAACTCTTTTTTGGTGAACGAGCTGAAGAAGAACATCATTAACAACCTCTTCACCCATCACTTTTTTCGATACGCGCTTCAAACGGTTTTTCAAAGCATCTACTTTGACCACCCCGCCGTGAAGTGTCGCCTGACGGCTTAACGCGCCGTACATGTCCCTAAGGAAGGCATCAGCCAAACGCGGCTTCACATGCTCAACCAAATCAAATTTCTCTTGGCTATCAACTTCTATTGTTACAACAACACTGATTGTTTGTGATACGCCATTATCATTAATAATTGGAAGGATAAGCGCGTCCAGTTCTACGTACTGAAGCGCCATCGGGTCTTCTTCTGCAACTTGCGCATGAGAATCTTCCCCCGGCTCAGAATAACCAGCAACAGACTCGTCGAGGAACATGAAATAACCTATGCCAGCGCCGGCAAGGATCACTACCCCCATCAATAAAATAAAAATCAATCTCATAGCTTTTTTGAAGCCCCTAAACCCGTGAATTTAATGTATACCCTAGACTTTATTATGCCAAAAATATTGCTTTGCGGCAAATGTTATCGTTTCGGATTTATTTCAAATTTTATCCAGTTTATCAGGGAGAGGTAAAAGAAAGGTTAAGCTACTGAAATTGCTTATTAATTATGTCCAATTTAGCATTCACCAAACCGACTTCTTTTTCATTAAAAAATGCACGCGTGACATTGAGATAATCATTAATGATAATAGGCGCATCAATCCCCTTATCCGCCGCAGTAAAGAGCTCAGCCGCACCAGCCATGAGAATGGCTTTAACGAGCAATTCAGGGTCTTTTTTCTCAAATTGCTTGTTTACAGCAGAGGCAAACATATCAAAATGTGCTTCTAATGTCTTAAAAACACCGCTTAGAACAGCCATATCCGCTGGAATAAGACCATCCTCACCCTCTTCATCGATAGGGTTTTCAACACGGTTAGCCTGATAATCATGCGCAAGACTGTCCAGCGGTGTCTGTGTCAAAAAATGCTCATATAACAGTTGCGCCGCTACCAATCTAGCCGCTGTCTTTTTTGCATTTTTAGATGGTTTCTTTGCTTTTGCAGGCGAAGTTACGTTGGTCATTTAATCAAGCACAATTCAAATTTATGGTTCAACATGGCCATGGCAGCAATCGCCGCTTCACGCCCATTGTTACGACCCTGCTTTTCAGAACGGTCCTTTGCCTGTTGCTCATTCTCAACTGTCAAAATCCCGTTACCTAAAGCCAGATCATATCTTTCAACTAGGTCATATATCTTACGCATCGTTTCATTGCAAACTATTTCAAAGTGATAACTCTCACCGCGAATAACACAGCCCAGCACAACAAAGGCATCATATTGCTTTGGCGCATCTTGTATAAACTTGAGCAGTGCTGGTATTTCCAATGCCCCAGACACATCCATTACGTCATAGGGGATCCCATGTGTATCCAAATAGTCCGTGGCGCCAAAAAGAAGGTTCTCAGAAATCTCCTTATAATACGGCGCCTGAATAATTAAAGTTTCAACTTTTCTTGGGAAACAAATTTCCAGGGGATTTTCCGTTTCTACTTTCATATCGCGCCCTTCTTTCTATAGGCAATTAAATCGGCAATCGTCCCTAATTTCAAGTTATGCTTTTTTGCAAAGACACATAAATCAAGAAAACGCGCCATTGTGCCGTCCTCTTTCATAATTTCGCATATCACCCCTGCCCCAGAAAAGCCCGCCAATTTAGCGATATCGACAGCCGCCTCTGTGTGACCGTCACGCTCGAGCACGCCGCCATCAACAGCACGTAGCGGAAAAACATGACCGGGTGTAGCAATATCATCCGCGCTCGTATTTGGATTGATTGCCGTTTTGATCGTCACCATACGATCTGCCGCGGATATACCTGTCGTTATTCCCTTTTTAGCCTCAATTGGCATAGCAAAAGCTGTTTTATGAACACTATTGTCTCTCTTGCCAATTAAAGGCAGTTCGAGACGATCAATCATTTGCGCTTCCATCGCCAGACAAATAAGGCCGCTCCCTTGCTTGGCCATAAACGCAATTATTTCAGGTGTTACACATTCGGCTGGAATAATAAGGTCACCTTCATTCTCTCGCCCTTCATCATCTATTAATATGACAGGGCGTCCAGCACGGGCCTCCTCGATAATCTCCTCCACTGAGGAAATCTCACTAGAAACAGATGTTTTGGCCTTAAGATTTACGTGGTGATCAGTCATTTGCAACCTCTAACATACGCGCAACATAGCGTGCCAGAGGATCAATTTCAAAGTTTAATAAGCTACCCACCTGTTTTTTACCCAGCGTGGTGACATCCCATGTATGCGGAATGATGTTGATACCAAAGACATTCCCCTCAACTTCATTAACGGTCAATGATATGCCGTCGAGTGCTACCGATCCTTTAGGGGCAATAAAAGCAGAGAATTCTTCTGGCACTTCTATCTTCAGACGATGAGAATCCCCTTCCGGTGTAATCGAAACAATCTTCGCAACCCCATCTACATGGCCGGATACGATATGGCCGCCTAATTCATCTCCCATTTTAAGAGAACGCTCGAGGTTAATGCGCGCGCCCTCTTCCCATTCATTCAATGTTGTCTTATCAAGGCTTTCCTGACTTACATCAACACTGAACCAGTCATCACCCTTTTCAACCACTGTTAAACAACATCCTGAGTGGCATATCGATGCACCCATCTCAACACCTTGCATGTCATATGATGTTTTGATTTTATAACGCACATCGCCGCGTGATTTATCGACAGAGAGAACCTCTCCCATATCCGTAATAATACCTGTGAACATGAAATTTACTCCTTAGAGGTAGTCGCCGCCTTATCCGCAACAACTTTTAGATGCTTAATGTCATCAAGAAACTCATTGAAATCGGTTGTCTCGCGGAAATCTTTATAAACTGAGGCATAACGCACATAAGCAATTTGGTCTAATGTCGAGAGCGCATCCATGACCATAGAACCGATTTGCTTGGTCGTAACCTCAGTTTCACCTGAGGATTCCAATTGACGCACAATCGACGTCACAACCTTTTCCAACTGTTCAATCTGTACAGGCCGCTTACGCATTGGCGTCTGAATAGAGCGCATCAGTTTATCGCGATCAAATGGCTGTGTTGTCCCGTCGTTTTTGACGACTGTCAGCTCACGAATTTGCACACGCTCAAACGTTGTAAAACGTGCGCCACATGACGGGCACTGGCGGCGGCGGCGGATAGAAGCACTATCCTCCGATGGCCGCGAGTCCTTCACTTGTGAGTCGATTTCACCGCAAAATGGGCACTTCATCCTCTATGCTCCTTAAAACTTAAGCTAATTGCTAAGCTATTGCCTTTTTATAAATCGGGTAGCCTTTCAAGAATTCAACGATTTCTGCCGCTGTCTTTTCTTCTGTCTCAGGCTTGCCTTCACCGCCCGTTTCTTTTAAGGCGTCCAAAACATCCGCAATCCAGTTTCCGATCTTCTGGTACTCAGCCACGCCAAAACCACGCGTTGTTCCTGCCGCTGCGCCGAGACGAAGGCCAGATGTCGTCATCGGGCTTTCTGGATCATTCGGCACTGTATTTCGGTTACAGTTCAAATGCGCACGACCAAGCGCGAACTGTGCTTGTTTACCCGTTACACCTGTGCCGCGTAGATCAAGCAAGAACACATGTGTATCCGTCCCATCAGAAACAAGCTTGTACCCACGTTCCATCAACGCAGACGCCATGGCTTTCGTATTGTTCACAATCTCTTGCGCATATGTTTTGAATTCTGGCTTCAGCGCTTGACCAAAAGCAACCGCCTTACCGGCAATTACATGCTCCAGTGGACCGCCTTGCAAGCCCGGGAAGACAGCTGAATTCAGCTTCTTATGCAAGCTCTCATCATTCGATAAAATCATACCACCGCGAGGGCCGCGCAATGTTTTATGCGTTGTTGTTGTAACAACATGGGCATGCTCAAGCGGATTTGGAATAACACCTGCGGCAATAAGACCCGCATAGTGCGCGACATCTGCCAATAGGTATGCACCTACTTTATCAGCAATTTCGCGGAAACGCTTCCAATCCACCACACGGGAATAGGCAGATGCACCGCATACCAGCATGTCTGGCTTGTGCTCAAGCGCAAGCTGTTCAACCTGATCGTAATCAATCACACCCTCTTCGTTCACACCGTAAGGAACGATATCAAACCACTTACCTGAAATATTCACTGGTGAACCATGTGTTAAGTGTCCGCCATGATCCAGCGCCATAGAAAGTAGTTTCGCACCAGGTTTTAGGAGCGCAAGATATACCGCTTGGTTCGCTTGAGACCCAGAATTCGGCTGAACATTCGCAAAGTTACAGTTAAAGAGCTCTTTTGCACGTTCAATCGCCAGCGTTTCAACTTCATCAACGAACTGACATCCGCCATAATAACGCTTACCAGGCAGGCCTTCCGCATATTTATTTGTGAGCACTGAACCTTGCGCCTGCATAACGGCTGGTGATACGAGGTTTTCTGAGGCAATCAATTCAATGACTGTGCTTTGGCGCTCTAATTCTTTTTCTATTGAACTGAAAATTTCAGGGTCCAGATTTTCCAGTGTGTCGGTAAAAAATTCTTGTGTGTTCATTACTTCGCCTTCCGTTTTTTCTACTGCTTGTCCCATGATTATTGCCCTTTCTCTGCTAGCTTGTTAACGCGTCTTTCATGCCTGCCGCCGGCTTCAAATTCTGTGTCCAAAAATGCTTTAACGGTGTCCAGCGCAACAACATCACCAACCACCCGTGCACCAAGGCACAGCACATTAGCATTATTATCTATCCGCGTTAGCCGCGCTGTCGTTACGTCATGACAAACAGCCGCACGCACTTCTTTATATCTGTTCAGTGACATTGAAATACCAATGCCCGAGCCACAAATCGCAATACCAGTTTCAAGTGCACCAGATGCTATTTCTTCCGCTAATTTATACCCAAAATCAGGGTAATCCACGGACTCAGCACTATCTGTACCCAGATCGACCCATTCATACGCGGCAAAGGCATCTTTAATCTTTGCTTTCAAAGCAAAGCCGCCGTGATCTGATGTGATGCCGATTCTCTTTGTCATTGCTTTATAGATAGAGACTTAAACGCTATAAATCAAGCCATTCTGGCGGCTTTTACACGACTAAAACAAAGATTCTCAACCCATGTAGCTTTACGCTTTAATTATGCCCTTTTTCTTCAAAACATATTCGAGACGTTTGAGGGCATTCGTCTGTAAGATCGATTGCGCCGTACTGGAAGGTCCTTGAATGGAAATTTCCGTTCGGCTTTTGGTGTCCATCGCCGTTACTTTGACGATGTGTCCAAATTGCGTGAATTCAAATATAACTTCTCGGCCTTGCAAATTTGATGATCCCATGATCATATTTAAGCGAAATAAACAGGAAAAATAAATGACTGATTTCCAACTATACGCATTAATTGGCCTCGGGCTATACTTTCTCTTGATGATTGCAATCGGTATTCGCGCCTCAAAGAGCGAAACACACGACGGCTTTGTGATCGGTTCTCGTGATGTAGGCCTTATTCCAACCATCGCCTCTGTCGCTTCAAGCTTTCGCGATGGTGCAGGCGCTGTGTTTTGGGTTGGTGCAGGTCTTGGCGCAGCTTATGGCGGTCTTTGGATGCTCGTTGGATTTAGCCTAGCCTCTCTCTTCTTCGTGTTCTTTGGTGACCGCGTACGCCTGATCGCCAAGGAGCACAACTTCATTACAATCGGCGAGGTTATTCGCTATTTCATCGGCAACATTACCGAAAAAACGGTCAGTATTATTGTTCTTATTTTTGCGCTGGCTATCATCACAATGCAGTTATTTGTATCTGGCAATATTTTTGCCAAAATTCTTGATGTCGACAGCGCTATCGGCATTGCTTCCGTCGCGTCCGTTGTTGGTATTTATATGTTCTTTGGGGGCTACAGCACCGTGATCAAAACCGACTTTTTTCAATTCTTCATTATCATCTCTTTAGTGATTTTCCCGTTTTTTATCACACCGCCTAAAGAAGCCATGCTCGACTTCTCCACTTTTGTAAATGTAGACAGAGATTTTGGGCTCGGCGTTTTCTTCTTGGGGGTCTTTTACATCCTGTCAGGCGCAGAGACATGGCAACGTGTTTTTTCTGCGCGCAATGCCAAGGTTGTGCGGATAGCTTTTCCTGCCTCCGCTTTATTTCTAACCATTATGACTCTCAGCTTGATTTGGGTTGGCATGGGCACGAAAGATATGCTGGGTGATGTAAGCGAGAATGACGCTCTATTTAAAATATTCACCCTAACGGACCAAATTCCGGTCATATTACTCGCCTATTTTGCTATCGTTATCATGACGATCACCATGTCGACGCTGGATAGCTTTTGCTACCTCTTCGCCGCCACGTTGAGCAAAAACATTCTGCCGGAGCGCATTACAGCAAAGCGTGAGAACTATGTCTGGCTAGCTCGGCTTTTAATTGTCTTTACCCTCGTCCTGTGTAGCTTCTTCGCCCTAACGATTACAGATTTCATAGAGTTCATCTTCTCTGCCGCCTCACTCGTTTATATTCTGGGGCCCGTTTATGTTTTGACCGCCACAGGCATCTTGCGCAAAAATTTATGGATGGATTACTATGTGACACTCGCGCTGATCAGTAGTTGCGGCGTTTATATCTATATGTTCGCAAACCAGATGTTTTCCAATCTCATGATGACAGGCGTGCCTGTGTTTATTATGATCGGCTTGTTACTCATCGCCCTTCCATTTCAAGGAAAACTTAAGTCATGACTTTAAAATCAGGGGACACTATCGGCATTTTCGCCCCGTCCAGCCGCACGGATAAAGAGCGCATAAATCAGGGCAAGAAAATATTAGAATCCAACGGGTTCAAAGTTTTCATTCATCCACAATGCAAGCTCGAGAAACATCAATCAGCGGGCAGCGTTGAAGAAAAAGCCGCCGCCTTTCATGATTTACTGAACGATCCAAGCATAAATTGCGTTATGGCAGCCTGCGGCGGTAATCGCGCCTTGCATAGCCTCCCCTTTATTGACTGGGATAACGAAAATATAAAAAACAAAAAGTTAATAGGATTCAGTGACTTCACTGCCGTTTTGAATGCAGGATATCACAAAAGTGGTGCGCAAGGTTATTTCGGGCCAGACATTTCATGGCTACCGCGAATGAGTGACAAAGAAATTGAGCTTTTCATTAATAGCATCACCAGTGACGACCTCATCATAAAGAGTAAAAAGACAAAAGCCTTGAACGAAGGCGAGGTCACCGCCCCTATATTTGGCGGCACGCTGGCTCTCCTTCAAAGCATGATAGGTACAGGCTATCTCCCCAATACATCAGGGCATATTCTATTTCTTGAAGACGAATATGAAGAGACCAGCCGCATTGACCGCATGCTCTGGCAGTTAAAGAACGCCCTTCCCTTTTCAAAGCTCAAAGGGCTGATATTTGGAAGCTTTACTAATTGTCGGGATAATGGACGTCTGCCGTTTGGCTTTAGCTTGGAAGATATCATCAAAGAACACACTGCAGGCTTAGATATACCGATAGTCATGGGTATGCCCTTTGGTCACCAAAGCAATTTCCGCGCTATCCCCATTGGTAGCAACGAAGTTACCCTCAAGGTGACTAAATCAGCTACGGAGCTTTCTTTTTACCATCCGGACAAGGCTTCTTAGCACTGGTACTTTTTCATAGACCACTTCAGACGGGTCCCAGTAATCAATTTGCGATACGATCAATCCATCTTTATCAAAGGTTAACTCCGTCGCACCAGAAATAACCTGCCTAGCACTTTTAAGCTCAAACATATAATCCCAGCGCAGGAGCGCCGTCACCCCGTCTTCGGATAAGCCGTAATGCACGTATCTGATTTTCGGTGATGTTTGATTATAGATTTTTTCAAAAACATCACGGATATTTTGCGCGCCCTCAACATCATGGAACGGGTCCTTAAATCTGGCATCACGGTGGTAATAGCGTCCGAGAAGCAAAAGCCGCTTCACATCGAGCGCCTCAAAGAAATTGATATAGTCTTTAATTTTCTTTTTTAATTCTTGCTTATTCATCTTTACATCAATATATGTTTGCGCGAAAACTATGATAACCATAGTTCAAAACAATCAGACAAAAAAGAGTTATTGCCATGAGCGGTATTCACAAAGCCATAAGCTACGCCATTGCCAGCGTTGTCGCGTTTGCAATGATGAGCGTTTGCATCAAAATTTTGAGCGAACACTACCCTGTCGTACAGATTGTCTTTTTCCGCTCCATTTTTGCTTTTCTGCCCATCATGTACATGCTCCAAAAGCACCATTTGTGGCGCAGCCTCAAGACAACAAATATAAGCGGCCATTTATCCCGAAGCCTGATCGGTGTTTTCTCAATGGCTCTTAACTTTGCCGCCTTCGCTTACCTACCGCTTGCCGATGCTACGGCCATTCAGTTCGTAGCCCCTATTGCACTGACCATGCTCTCCGTTCCGTTACTAGACGAGCGTGTCGGGCCATGGCGGTGGTCTGCCGTACTCATTGGTTTTGTCGGCGTCGTTATCATGACCTCTCCCACAGCACCGGATAATGACAGCGCTTATGTCGGGATGGCGCTTGGCCTATGCGCCGCCATCCTTGCCGCGCTTGCCATGATCATTGTCAAAAAAATGAGCGCAACAGAGAACTCTCTTGCCATTGTTTTTTACTTTACCCTCATCAGCGTCGTTTTATCAGGCGCTTTTCTGCCACTATATTGGCAAGCACCTGAAAGTTTATTTATATGGGGTGTTTTTATTGCCGCCGGCGTTCTTGGTGGCCTTGGCCAGATACTCACCACGCGCTCATATCAACATGCCGATGCGGCTATCATTAGCCCATTCAACTACCTATCGATCATCTTCGCGATGATTTTCGGTTTCACTATATTTGGCGATATTCCAAGTCTTATGATGATATTAGGAAGCTTCATTGTTGTCGCATCAGGCCTCATCATCTTGTACCGCGAAGTCATTCGCGACCAATTTATCACGCGCGTGAATCCGATGTCCATGCAACCCGTCACCCCGTTAAAAGACGACATAGATGATACCATGACAGCAGCCGAAGTCGCCCGAAGCGAATATGAAATCCCGCTGCCCGAAAAAGCCTATGCGGTTAAAAAGAGCAACACTTCTTCAGAACCCCTATCTGAAACTATTGACATAGTAGAAGAAAAAAATGATAAGAACACGCTTGATTAATCAACTTGTTTTTATCATAAATAGGCCATGACTTTTGTAGTAACCGATCTTTGCATTAAATGTAAGTACACAGACTGTGTAGAAGTGTGCCCCGTCGACTGCTTCTATGAAGGGGAAAACATGCTTGTTATCCACCCTGATGAATGCATTGATTGCGGCGTGTGTGAACCTGAGTGCCCCATCGAAGCCATTATCCCCGATACAGAAGCCGAAGCCGATAAATGGCTGGAACTTAACAGAAAATATGCTGAAGAATGGCCCGTACTAACACGCCAAAAAGACCCATTACCGGATGCCGATAAATACAAAGATACACCCAATAAATACGAAGACTTCTTCTCACCCACACCCGGCGAAGGGGATTAACACCTAACTCCCCTTATACACTGCGGCGCACAAGGCGCTTATGCCCTACAATGACGCCTTAAATGCCATTATATTACATAACATTTGGAATTTTGTTGCAATTTACACTTTTTTAAGGTATACATATCACCACTGCAATAAAAGATTGAGAGAGACCTCCCCCTGATTACGGGCCAGCATTAATACGTTTAATGCTCAATGAATAGGCGTCTCTGTTTTTATGACGGTAGGATAGATAAAAAAACCAACGTTAGAGGAAACTTTATATAATGAGCATAGCAGCAAACCAAAACGCCCCTAAGACAACAACAGCTACAGTAACAGCAACTAAACCAGCCTTTAAAACAGGTGATCATGTTGTATATCCTGTACATGGTGTTGGTCTTGTTGAAGGCGTTGAAACACAAAAAATCGGCGGCATGGAAATTTCACTATATACAATCAATTTCGAAAAAGACCGTATGCGTCTTAAATTGCCTGTTCAAAAAGCAGAAACAGCAGGTCTTCGCAAGCTCGCGACAGGTGATCGCTTCAACACAGCTCTTGAAACATTGAGTGGCCGTGCGCGCATCAAGCGTACAATGTGGTCACGCCGCGCACAGGAATATGAAGCAAAGATTAATTCAGGCGACCCAGTATCAATCGCCGAGGTTCTTCGCGACCTTAAGCGCTCAAACGATGATTCAGAACAATCTTATTCAGAGCGTCAAATTTATCAAAACGCTCTTGAGCGTCTTGCCCGTGAACTCGCAGCCATCAAGAAAATTGATCAGGAAGCGGCAACAGCCGAACTTGAAGAAGTTCTACAGCCTGCGCCTAGCAAGAAAACTGAGGCAGCTTAAGTCACGCTTTTAAAAATACACACCGATTAATAATAACAATAACATATCGGGTAACATTAAAACCTCCGCCATTGTGCGGAGGTTTTTTACTTTTGAATCATTTACTTGTGTAAAACTCTTGAAAAAATGTGACAAGCTTGCACGAAGAGTCGCGAAGCACTATGCTAAAAACATAACCGATTCGGTTTGTTTCTTTTAAAGCCTGGGGCTCCCAGGGAATACTAGGGTATATATGGTGTGTTGTAAGCTACATAAAAATGGCGATGATGAGAGATTCATCGATATAGGTCGGGCCAAGCGTATTTGGACTCTTCCAGCAATCCACTCCGATGTATGGCAACTCCTTAGACTTCACGACATGCTTCTTAGCGAAATACAGCCCGGTGACCGTATCATCTATCTCGGCAATTATATCGGTTATGGCGACACGCCTATCGAAACAATTACAGAAATTCTAACATTCCGTCGCATGGTCCTCTCCATTCCCGGCATGGTTCCAAGCGATATTATCTATCTTAAAGGTGTGCAAGAAGAAATGTGGGACAAGCTACTACAACTTCAATTTGCCCCAAACCCATACCAGGTGCTCAGCTATATCTTAGATAATGGTATGGAAACAATGCTTGCCGCTTTGGGATGCTCGACAGAAGCCGCCCTCCGCGCTACACGCGAAGGCGTTCTTGGTACAACACGCTGGACAAATGTCTTACGCGAGAAAATGCGCCAGACTTCAGGCTTTAGCGAATTCTTCTCCAGCCTTAAACGGGCAGCTTTTACCAGCAAAGAAACAACAGCAGCGCCCGTTTTATTCGTTAATGCAGGCATAGACCCGACACGGACCTTGGAAGAACAAGCAGATAGCTTCTGGTGGTCAGGACAAAACTTTAATGAAATCAGTGATACCTATCAGCACTTCCAAAAGGTTATCCGCGGCTATGACCCAAAACACCAAGGCGTCAATGTAAACTGTGCGACAGCTTCACTAGATGCCGGATGTGGTTTCGGCGGCCCCTTGATTTCTGCTCTCATCGACCCATCTAAAGGAGAGGTAGAGCACGTTCTTGATGTGAGCCTTGCTTAACCTTTGAGGTTTTCATAGAATATTCACCGTGCCCCTTTGTAGTAAAACGTTACACAATTGTTACCATTTTGTAACAATTCGATCATATTTCCGTCATATTTCCGCGCGATACTGTAACCAATTCGATAAATATACGAATTGATAACCACATTCATTTAATGAAAGTTAGGTACACAACATGGCACATATTGACGATCCAGACACACAAAAAGCAAATCTCGCCTACATCAAGACGTCTATGAATGCGCCGATGCTCGAAAAAGAACATGAATTCGACCTCGCGCGCAGATGGCGTGATGATAAAGACGAAGCCGCCCTTCACGAAATGATCCAGTCATACACAAGACTCGTTATTTCTGTGGCATCAAAATTTAAACATTATGGCCTACCTCTTGGTGATTTGATCCAAGAAGGAAATATCGGTCTGATGCAAGCCGCGAATCGTTTTGACCCAGAACGTGATATTCGTTTCTCCACTTATGCGACATGGTGGATCCGCTCTTGCATTCAAGATTACGTACTCAGAAACTGGTCTATTGTCCGCACAGGTACAACAGCAGCTCAAAAGTCACTTTTCTTCAATTTCCGCCGCTTGCGTGCAAAGATTGAAGGCAATCAGGAAAAAGAAGGCCTGAACAACAAAGACCGCAAGAAAATTGCGAAAGAGCTTGGCGTTAAAGTTAAAGAAGTTGAAGCGATGGAAGGTCGCCTTGCCGCAAACGATCAATCCTTAAACGGGTTCGTTGGCGAAGATGGCAACGCAGAACGCTTAGACTTCCTTGTTGACGAAAATCAAGACCCTGAAAAAACCGTTATTGGTATGAAGGACTCGCAAGCTCGTTCTAAATGGCTAAGTGATGCTTTATCTAAATTGACAGATAGAGAGCAAAAAATCATTAAGGAGCGTCACCTCACCTATGATGGCGTGACACTGGAAAAGCTCGGCAATGATTTAGGCGTCAGCAAAGAGCGCGTTAGACAGCTTGAGCAACGCGCCATGATGAAGCTTAAAACCACATTGCAAAAAGAAACACCTGATGTCAGAAACTTTTTCCTTGAGGAATAAACACTAGAATTAGTTAGCGCTTTTACTTTACCCCTTAACTTCTCCCTCACTCCAAAAGCGCTAACGTCTTTACTCACTCACCCTAAATCGCCGCTCTACTACAGAGCGGCTTTTTTTTGAATAAAGAGCCTTATTCTACGATTGTTTTGTAAAGTTTATTCGGCTGGATGGTATCACGTGCACTCAATCCATTGAGCACACGGAAGCGTTGCTCTTTATGGTCATCAAAAGGAATCCTCGCCGCTAAAGATGCTACCGTATCACCAGCCTTCGCCGCAAAGACCTTAATACGTTTTGGCTTATATTGCGCTTTTTCAGCCGCACTTAGCTTTTTAAAGCTATATGTCGCGCGTTTAAGGTCTGTCAAAATTGTTGCTGGCGGCGGGTTCGCCGTTTGTATTGCAAAGCGATAAACCTGAGTATTGTCAAAAGCGATAGCGATAATACGTGTTGTGCGTGTTTTTCCAGACGCTAGAGCGCTGAAAGATGTCGTTACGGCAGGCATGCCGTTCACCGTAATTGTTTCGGGCACAGCATAATCCGAACGATTCTTCAGCCATACATTGATCAGATAGTCCTGAATAGATTGTCCCGCTTCTTTCTTAGCCCCGTCAAACACCATCACAGAATTACTTGATTGCCCCACGACCTGCGTTGGCAGATTGCTGATCTTATATCCTTCAGGAAAACTAAATTTAAACCCCAACTCCGTATGGATAAAATCTTGTCCGCGAACATAGCCGTTGCGCGGGCTCTCGCCATATACAATGCCATCTATTGTAGAGAAATACGTAACCTTCTTATCATCTGTCGATTGCAATGGATAATTCGCCGCCAGTTGTATCGTGCGGTCTATACGGTCTGTCGTAATCGGGTGTGTCGAGAAATATTCAGGTACCGCATTGGCATTCTTGCCCTCAATCAAAGCATTTAAATTGCCCTCAGCCTCAAGCTGTTCCAAAAACTCAGCAGACGCCGACGGGTTATAACCCGCACGGTAGAGATAACGAATACCAAGCTCATCAGCTTGGTGCTCATGCTTACGTGAATAAGATTTAAGATATAAATCCGCACCTAAAGAAGCCGCTTGCCCTAGCGCCGCCGGCGCATCAGTCGCGATAGAAAGTGCCGCCAGCCCTAGATTAGCGAGCACGCCTTGGCTTTGTTGTTGCGCTGAATGGCGCGCCGTGATATGGCCTATTTCGTGACCTATAACAGACGCAAGCTCAGCTTCATCATTGGCCAGCGCCATCAACCCACGCGAGATATAAATATAGCCCCCCGGTACAGCAAAAGCATTAACAACAGGACTATCCACCACCGTAAATGTGTATTTCACATCATCACGCTCTGTATGCTTTGCTATCTTTTGCCCGATATTATTCACATAGGCTTGTATAGTGGCGCCTTCATAATAACCGAACTCATCTAGTATAGCTTGATGGTTCTCAGCCCCAATCTTGGCCTCCTGTTCCGCAGGCATAAAGGCCGTAAACTGCTTTTCCCCTGTTGCCAGATTGGTCGTACATCCCGATAGCACGAGGAAAAACACCCCCATCTTGAAAAACGTCTTTAAACCGTGCATAGAAATAAGATGCATTTACGCGTCGCCCTTTATTATTATTCTTTTTGTCTTTTACTATTATGCTCAACCAGCATATCGGCGCAAGTCTTCGCCGATGATCTTGATTATAGACATAGTTTAAATCATATTGCAGTTCAAGAAGATAGCGCTGATAAGGACACGCTCTCCCCCTTACCTTTCCCGCTCAATGAACTTAAAAGTCAAAGTGCAAAAACAGTGCAGACCGTTGTCGATGCAACAACTCTGACGATGGGAGATAAGAACATCATCCGCCTTGACGGTATCTTGATCCCCGACCAATACACCCCGAGCAATCAAGACTCTCCTATCCACACCCAAGCTCTTGCCTTGATCAAAGAACATTTCACAGGAAAATCCGTCCGCGCCTATTATGACCGCGCGCTACGCGAACCGCCAAAAGATCGTTCAGGGCATCTGCTCGCTCAACTGGTGAGTGACAAAGACAATATCTGGGCACAAAAACTACTTCTGGAAACAGGGCTTGCTGTTTATTGGCCCAGTGAGACAACAGCCAGTATAGCCTCATACTTGCGCGCATACGAAAATGTAGCCCGCACAGGGAAAGTTGGTCTATGGGCTAACGAAGAATACGCACCGAAGACGCCTGAAACCGTCAAAGCAAATAGCTTCCAGATGCAAATCGTTGAAGGCAGACCTGCAAAAATCGCAACGGTGCGTGATATGATTTATGTGAATTTTGGGCAGAACTGGCGCGAGGATTTCACTGTGAATATTCCACAAAATTTGCGCAAAGCCTTTGCGAAACGCGGAGAAAACCCTATATCATGGCAAGGGAAGCTTTTACGCATACGCGGCTTTGTCGAAGACTATAACGGCCCGATGATAAAAATAGATAGCCCTGAGCAAATTGAAATTATTGAATAGGACGAAAGACCCTTTATGGCACTGAGAAAATTTTATCCAGAGATCGAACCTTATTCTTCAGGACACCTAAAAGTCGATGACATTCATACGCTGTATTGGGAGCAATCGGGCAACCCTGATGGTGTGCCCATCGTTTTCTTGCATGGCGGCCCCGGCGGCGGCATTAGCCCAAGTCATCGCCGTTTTTTCGATCCAGACCACTACCGCATCGTATTGTTCGATCAACGCGGTAGCGGTAAATCAGAGCCTGCTGGCGAGATTAAGAACAATACACCTGACTTGCTCGTCGAGGATATCGAAACACTAAGACATCATCTCAAGATTGATAAATGGCACATATTTGGCGGGTCATGGGGCTCAACACTTGCCCTGCTCTACGCTATTAAACATGCGGATAGATGTATCAGCATGATATTACGCGGCATATTCTTGATGGAAGAAAAAGAGCTCGACTGGTTTGCCCATGGCATTAAAACGATTTTTCCGGAAGAATGGGAACGTTTTGCAGGTTTTCTTAACCCCAATGAGCGCAAAGACATCGTTAGCTCTTATTATAAAAGACTAATAGATGAAGACCCGCATGTTCACATGCCTGCCGCCCGCGTATGGTCACAATATGAGAGCGCATGCGCCATGATGTTTCCCGAAGCTATTAAACCATATGACCCGGCCAAAGACCTTGATCATCTTTGCATCTCGCGCATTGAAGCGCATTACTTCTTGCACCACAAAATCGCCCCAGAAGATAGCCTGCTCAATCATATAGATAAAATCAAACATATCCCTGCCACGATTATTCAAGGGCGTTACGATATGATCTGCCCCATTGAAACGGCACACCGCCTGCATAAAGCATGGCCAGAAGCGGATTATATTATCGTACCCGATGGTGGCCATAGCGCCGCCGACCCCTCTATCCGCGATAGATTGCTGGCGGCAACAGACAACCACCGCTCAATTAATACATAAAAAAAGGCTAACTGATTATGATACACAGCATGAAAGACGCTCCGCTTAAAAATAAAAATATTGTAATCCGCCTCGACCTGAATGTGCCCGTCCAAGATGGCAAAGTCACAGACACCACACGCATTGACCGCGTAAAACCAACAATAGATACTTTGCGCGAATCTGGCGTCGCAAAGATCACAATCCTTTCTCACTTTGGTCGCCCAAAGGGTGAAGAAAAACCTGAATTCTCTCTTGGCTTCTTGCCACCTGTGCTTTCAAGATGCTGGGGCGTCGACGTCGGGTTTGGTCCAGATACAGCGGAAAAAATTACCTTACTTGAAAATCTGCGCTTTAGTCCGGGCGAGGAAGAAAATGATCCGAACTTCGCTAAAGAACTCGCTGTACACGGGGATATCTATATCAATGATGCATTCTCCGTCTCGCACCGTGCCCATGCATCAGTCGAGGCCATTACAAAATTTCTACCAAGCTATGCGGGACTTAATCTACACAAAGAGATTGATGCTTTGGAAAAAGCTCTATCTACACCCAAAAGACCTGTTGCGGCTATTATAGGCGGCGCTAAAGTTTCCAGCAAATTATCACTAATCAAAAACCTTCTGCCTAAAATGGATATGATCGTTCTTGGCGGCGGCATGGCTAACACCTTCTTCTTGGCCGAAGGCCATGATGTTGGAAAATCTCTGGCCGAAGCCGACATGACAGCAGAAGCAAAGTCTATTCTTACAGAAGCCAAAGCTCAAAATTGCGAGATAATCCTGCCCATGGATGGCTTGATGGCCAAAGAATTTGCCAAAGGCGCAGATTACCGAGAAACCTCTATTGATAACATTGCAAATGATGAAATGATGCTGGATATCGGTACGCAATCAGCCGAGATGATCAAAGAAAAACTCGGCGCAGCAAAGACAGTATTATGGAATGGCCCCATGGGCGCTTTTGAAATACCCCCCTTTGACCACGGCACAGTGGCTGTTGCTCGCTATGTTGCCGCGCGCACAAAAAGCGGTGATGTTTTGAGTATTGGCGGTGGCGGCGATACTGTTTCAGCACTGAGCCATGCTGGTGTATCTGATGATTTCTCTTATATATCAACGGCGGGCGGTGCCTTTTTGGAATGGCTTGAAGGTAAGACACTCCCTGGCATCGCCGCGCTTGATCGTTGATCTACTTTTTTAAATGAATTCTTCGTTTACGCTTCTGCACGTGGGCCAAAACTGAATTGCTTCACTACGCTTGGCAATAAAGATTTTGCCGTTTCCGCTTTAAGACTATTAAAGTAACGCATCGCCTGATTAAGATTGTCATGATCAATCTTGTCTTCATGACGCAGTTTCTTAGCATGCACAAAAAACGAGATAAATGCTGAACGGTCAATATCCAGTGCTCTTGAAACAATCGCCAGAGCCTTACCCTTATCTTCCATGAAGATATTATTGATTGCTTCAATCGGCACAGATGAATAGGCCGCAAACATGCTATAGAACAAACCGATCTGGCCATTTTGAAGCGCTTTTAGCATTTTTTGCGTTGTTAAAGCGCCTTTGTCTTGCATCCGCTTGGCTACACTTTGCATTTCTTCAGTAATTTCCAAAGACCCAAACAAAACATTGGTGAAATCAACTGCCGTGTCTTGCATTTGCTTATCTACCTGCTCGACATCAATGCCCGCAATGTCAACAATAACCTTGCGCTCAGCTTCATTCACTTTCCAATAAAGTTCTAACATAGCCGACTCAGGCACATCTTCACGAGATGCAAAGTCTTTAATAAGGTCTGTATTCTCAGCCACAAAATCTTTCAATGCCGAGATTGTCCCATCACTAAAGCTTAGCTTGGTGTTCAAGATTAGAGCACCTGATGTCGCAATATCTTTTTTGCCGACAAGCAAATTAATAATTTCAGGTGCGAGTTTTTCACGGCGCGCAATAGCTCGCCAATGCGTGCTTTCCTGTCCTTGTATAATGTAATAAATATCCGTATCCGATAGCGCAGGGCTGTTTTCCAGAAAAGGCGTTGCCACATCCGCTACATCATTCGCCAAATGCAAGGCAAGGCGAAGCGGCACATTTTCATATACACTTAATCTGAGTGCAAGACCTGCACGGATAGATACTTCAAGGCGTTTTGCCAGATTAATAAGGACATCTGCCGCCAAATCAGCTTCACGCGGTGAAAGTTCACAATCCAGCGCCTCAATAATGACGTCTGATAGCGATTTAATAGCTTCTGGTGTTTTTTCCCTTGCGAGATCTAGGACACGTTGCGTGTCATGCAGTTGGACCAAGAATTGGTCGAATGCTTTACTCACTTGCTCGTTTATCATTTTCTTACCCCTAATAGTTTTACGGGTGTAAGATCGTTTTTTATCCCTAATTTATTATAACGATTTTTTCTTACCCCGAAGAGCAATCTACAGACCAAATATTACCCAAAAGTTAAGATAAAATATTTTTTCTATAAAAACGCTCAGCAGGTATCATTCTATTATATAGAAGTTAAAAAAGAGTTATAATTTTTCATAATTTATAAGAAGCGATTTTATAACCACCTCCCCTGTGGATGAGTAACCATTAATCAAAAAAATTCATCTCTTGTTAACTTTTATGACGTTATACTATCTGTGAATTCACTAAACACATCCGAGGATGATATGGCCATCGACTTAAATGTCGCTTCTCAGCTTCCAAATATTCAAAATTATTCTGCGGCAGACCGCCCGGAATTTAAGCGCAGTGAACAAAAAAGTCAGGCTGTTGACGTTCGTGATCAAATCACCAAGCAAGCATTCGAGAATGAAAGCAACCGCGCCGACGCCGTTTTAAGACTCGAAGCATCGGAAAACGATCCCGATACGCTAGAGCGTGGATCCGTTTTCGATATCCTTGTTTAAACTATAAAAAATATTTATTAAGAAGATTAACCGAGCTTTTCTTTAACAAGAGCGCTGACCTTACCCATGTCGATTTCACCGGCATATTTGGCTTTCAGTACACCCATGACTTTGCCCATATCTTTAATGCTGGCCGCACCGCTTTGTGCAATCGCAGACTCTACCGCTTTTACCGTTTCTTCTTCTGATAGCTGGGCAGGTAGAAAACTTTCAATAACGTCAATTTCCGCCGCTTCTCTTGCCGCCAATTCTTCACGTCCGCCCTCTTTATACATACGAATCGATTCGTGACGTTGTTTAATCATACTCTGTAACATAGACAAAATTTCCTGATCAGAGATACCATCTGGTTTATTTTGTGTGCGTGCGGCAATATCCTTATCTTTAAGGCTTGCCATCACAAGGCGCACAGCAGAGAGCTTTTGCTGGTCTTTCGCGCGCATCGCATCTTTTTGGACCTGTGTAATTCTTGTTCTTAATTCAGACATTTTCCTTTGCTTTCCTCTTCTTATTCTTTATAAATCAATCAGGGTTAGGGCCTATAAATTATGCTTCATTCTGTTTTAAAACTACATCGCAGATGCAAGGAAAGCAAGGTCTTGCGATGCGGGCACATCGGAAGTTCTTGCTTGACGAAGCAGATGCGTCTGCTACTTTTAAAACCGCTCGCGGCGCGGCAAATTTTTGTGCCTGATCGTAAAAATCCTTTGACCGTAGCCTATGCTATGCTCAGCATGATTTTTACGCCCATACATCAAAAATTTAACACGCGCAGAATAAACATAATTTATAGGCCCTAACCCTTATGTCATTTAAAAAAGATTCCACCGCTGTTTTAATTTTAGAAGATGGAACAATCTTCCATGGACAAGGATTCGGAGCCGAAACCAAAAACATTGGTGAGCTCTGTTTTAACACTTCCATGACTGGATACCAAGAGATTATGACAGACCCCAGCTATGCAGGTCAGATCATAACATTTACATTCCCCCATATCGGTAATACAGGCACGAATGCNGAAGACATTGAAACGCTCAGTCCTGCGGCACGCGGCATGGTGGTACGCGAAGAAATTACAAATCCATCAAGCTGGCGTCAGGATAACCATCTGGATGCATGGCTCAAGCATCATAACCTTCCGGGGATTGCGGGCATAGACACACGCGCCTTAACAAAACGCATCCGCGACCTTGGCGCACCAAAAGCCGCCATTATCTACCGCGAAGATATGAAATTCGACACAGATGCTATTTTGCAAGAGATCAAAGAATGGAACGGCCTAAACGGTCTTGATCTCGCTATCGAAGTTACAACCAAAGAGAGCTATAACTGGGATGAAGCACTTTGGGAGCTTGGGGCAGGCTACGCTAAGCAAACAGCGCCCAACAAAACTATTGTCGCCATCGATTACGGAGCAAAGCGTAACATTCTACGTTGTTTAGCCGCTACTGGCGCTAAAGTCATCGTTGTGCCAGCGCAAACAAGTGCTGAAGAGATTTTAAAACATAAACCTGACGGTGTTTTCCTCTCTAATGGACCGGGTGACCCTTCAGCTACAGGGCAATATGCCGTTCCGGTGATTAAAGAGCTTCTTGAAAAAGATATTCCGCTATTTGGGATTTGCTTAGGTCACCAGCTTTTATCACTGGCAGTTGGCGCAAAAACCCAAAAGATGCATCTCGGCCACCGCGGCGCGAACCACCCAGTGAAAGATGTTCATACAGGCAAAGTAGAAATCACATCTCAAAACCACGGTTTCGAGGTTATCACTGATACATTGCCAGAAACTGCCGAACTCACACATTTCAGCCTGTTTGATAAAACAAATGAAGGCATGAGATTGAAAAACAAAAAGGCCTTTAGCGTGCAATATCACCCTGAAGCCTCCCCTGGACCGCAAGACAGCCACTATCTTTTTGACCGTTTCATCACGATGATCGATGAAGCCGCATAAATACCAATCTATCGTTATTCTAACAGGCGCAGGAATATCCGCAGAAAGCGGCGTGAAAACATTTCGTGACCAAAATGGCCTATGGGAAAATCACCGTATTGAAGACGTTGCCACCCCTGAAGCCTTTGCCCGCGACCCAGCTCTCGTTCATAATTTTTACAATATGCGCCGTCAGCAGCTTTTGAGCGATGATGTTAAGCCTAACGCGGCGCATAAAGCCATTGCGGCGCTACAAAACAGCCACCCTGACGTTTTCTTAGTGACACAAAACATCGACAATTTGCATGAGCTTGGCGGCTCCACGCAAGTTCACCACATGCATGGCGAGCTTTTAAAATCGAGCTGCACAGCCTGCCCTGCTATCTCAGATATCAATGAAGATTTATCGACAGATATGCCCTGCCCTGGCTGTGGTGAGATTGGCACAAGACGACCTCATATCGTTTGGTTTGGCGAGATGCCGATTGATATGGATCTCATTTTTGAGAAACTAATGAATTGTGATTTGTTTATTTCAATTGGCACGTCAGGCAATGTCTACCCTGCCGCCGGCTTTGTTCAAGAAGCGCGCATGAGCGGCGCCCATACAGTTGAACTGAATTTAGAACCATCTCAAGGCGCCTCGATGTTTGCCGAGCATCACCACGGCAAAGCTACTGAAATCGTGCCTGAATACCTTAAAATGATTACTTAAAAACGCTGTATATCTTTAAAACCGCGGCGTACAGAAGAGGCATCCTGCCCTTTGGCTTCAAAGGATCGAATAAGCTTGTTAAAATCCGCTAAAAATTCCATCGGATTTCTTCCCTCGCCTGCATTATCTACAACACGCATTAATGTCATCGTGAATGAAGCCAACTCTTCCCGCACATCTTTATGGGCAACAGCCACACGTGAAAAATGATTAGCCACCCCTTTCAAATCTTTCACCAGCTGGGTATTGAGATCATATTCACGGTATTCATCAATCATGCGTTTGACGCCGATACGCGTCGGATCATGATCATAATAGTCACCAATAAATTCTTTTACATGATCACGTACTGTGTAGCCTTCTTCTATAAAAACGCCCTCGGCGATTTCTTTTTGGTCCATCGCATCCGAAGACATACCTAGTACGATTTCAAAATCATCTACAATCGTACTTACCGCATTATCAACATGCTCATCCGTTAAATGTTCAGGCTTTCGATAAGCAACCAATTCGCCGTGAAGCTCTTTCAAATTATTCTTTACGCCTTCGAAAACAGCTTTAGCCTCTTCAGGTACGAACCCTTCCGTTTCCAGCCGTTTACAGGCCAGATTTAAATCATGCCATACCGCCAGCGCTTTGTTTTTACGTTCATTATCCATACACTCTCACTCATACTTTTTCGCAGGCTAACATTAACAAACAGATATTAATTTTTTATGAAAAGGTAAAAGCCTATTGAACACCAGTGCGATACGCATAAATTAGATGCATGAGCTTATTTTACACATATCTTGATAATCGTGCCGCCATTACCGTGTCCGGAGCAGACAGATATGACTTTTTACAAAGCCTGATCACCAACGATATTCACAAGGTTGAAAACGGTCTTGTTTATGCGTGCCTACTCACCCCTCAGGGAAAATTTCTATTTGATTTCTTTATTCGCCAAGAAGATGAAAGCCTTATTTTAGAATGTGAAGGCGGCGGGAGCGCAGAGGCCCTGCTCAAAAAGCTAAAACTCTATAAGCTTCATTCCAACGTGACATTAGACCTAAACGACCAAGATGTATGGGTATTATGGGGCGATATGGATCTAGACCATCCGCGTGATCCGCGTCACCTCGATCTTGGCTTTCGTAGCTATGCAAAGCCAGAACAAGGCGATGAAACACCTTTTGAAGAATGGAATAAGCACCGTATTTCCCTTTGCGTACCAGATGGTAGCCGCGACCTTATCCCTGAGAAATCCACACTCTCCGAAGGTAATATGGACGCTCTAAACGCTATTGATTACAAAAAAGGCTGCTATGTCGGCCAAGAGCTCACCGCCCGTATGCATTATCGGGGCCTTGCAAAGAAAAAGCTTTATACAGTCTCGTTTGAAGGTGGTGCCCCCGCCCCAATGACTGATCTTACAGATAATGATGGAAAAAACATTGGGGAGATGCGCTCATCTAGCGGCAACCTCGGCCTTGCTTTGTTAAAAATAGAAGCCGCAGATAAACCACTTCCATTCAATATTCATTAGAGAAATTTTTACGCGTATGTATCATAACGCGGCGCGTTAATGGTTTCTTCCCATTTCACATGAATCTGGCTATTAAGATAATCCGACGCGCGTTCCAGTTCATTATTATACCCATTATCCTTGCCGCGAAATAAACCTGAGGCCAGAGATTGAAGCGCTTTAGGCAACATTGCTTCATAGAGCTCACCCGTTGTTTCATGGACATGGGCAGCCTTTTTTTGATCCATATGACCTAGAGTTTGTTGCATACGTTTATGAGAAGCCACGCGGAAAAACCATGATATATTCGCTAATCCTAAATCGACTTTACCCGACTTTAACTGTTCAAACTTAAGCCTATCTTGTTTAGGGTAACTTTCATCACCCGTAATATCCCCCATTGTATCAGAAATTGTTCTAACCTGTGAAAGCAAGAACATATCCGTCATAACGCGGCGATAAGCCTCATCGAAGTCTCTTTGCTGAACATTTACTTTGCTCTTAGGATCCATTTTAGACACGCAATCAACAAGCTTGCCTATCGCAAAAAGGCAACACGCCCCCGCAACCAAACTAGGCAATAAAGCGCCTGCGGCGGAAAAGGATACTGCCGCAAAGATAACACCGCCGACAGTCGCGCCAATGGCATGTTTTAGTGCGCGATCAGATTGACGTGTGCGCGCAAAGTGTTGCGTTAAGTGGACTGTCTCACCCCAAGCGGCTCTATCCAATACAGCTGGCGCATCTGCTTCGGATACTTGACTTGTATCCAGCACATAGCGTCTGATTTGTTCGCGTCTTTTATTATAGTCTTTCATCATGCCCATCCATATTAATGATGGGGCACTATATACCATTTTATTACATTATGTAAATAAAATTACGCGACTATTTTTATGGGTGCCTTATTGTCTTTTTTGACAGACGCATGCGCTGCAGCCAATCGTGCAATAGGCACGCGATAAGGCGAGCAAGAAACATAGTCAAGGCCAAGCGCCACACAAAAAGCGATAGACTCCGGATCACCGCCATGTTCGCCGCAAATGCCAAGCTTCAGGTCTGCCCGTGTTTTACGTCCGCGCTCTGTCGCAATTTCAAGAAGCTGCCCCACGCCCTCTTGGTCAAGACTGGCAAATGGATCCTTCGGATAAATCTCCAACGATGTATAAAGCGGCAAGAAACGACCTGCATCATCACGGCTAATACCCAATGTTGTTTGCGTCAGGTCATTCGTTCCAAAACTAAAGAACTCCGCTTCCTCGGCAATCTTATCCGCTGTCAGAGCCGCGCGCGGCAATTCAATCATCGTGCCGATCAAAATATCAATTTCAGCACCCATATCTTCGCATAAATTGCTATGGATACGCTGAACGCGCGCTTTGAGCATCGCTAATTCTTTTTTCGTACCAATCAGTGGGATCATAATCTCAGGCAGCGCTTTAACGCCCTTAGCCTGCACTTCAAGCGCCGCTTCAATAATGGCTTCGGCCTGCATATCATATATTTGCGGATAGGTAATACCCAGACGGCAACCACGGTGGCCCAACATTGGGTTCGATTCATGGAGCTGAGACAGACGAAGGCGGACTTCTTTTTCTTCCAGCCCTGCTGTTTTAGCAAAGCTCAAAATATCTTCTTCTTCATGCGGCAAGAACTCATGGAGCGGCGGATCGAGAAGACGGATCGTCACCGGCAGGCCGTCCATCGCCGTGAATATCTCGGCAAAATCCTGTTTTTGCATTGGTTTGAGATGCGCCAGTGCTTTTCTGCGTCCCTCAGGATCTTCTGCAAAAATCATCTCTCGCACACGTTGGATGCGTTCGGCATCAAAAAACATGTGTTCTGTACGGCACAGTCCTATGCCTTGCGCGCCGAAATTACGCGCTGTCTGGCAATCTGCTGGCGTATCGGCATTGGTGCGGACTTTAATATCTCTTAGCTCATCCGCCCAGCCCATCACGGTCTCAAAATCTTCTGAAAGCTCAGGATCTATCGTTGGCACTTCGCCCTTAATAACCTCCCCTGTACCGCCATCAATCGTGATCGTATCGCCTTCTTTGAATTCATGTTCGCCAATGCGCATTGTCTTCGTCTTAAGGTCAATATTCACCTCTCCCGCACCTGCGACACAAGCACGGCCCATACCGCGTGCCACA
This sequence comes from Micavibrio sp., assembly GCA_002710775.1. Lineage (GTDB taxonomy): Bacteria > Pseudomonadota > Alphaproteobacteria > Micavibrionales > UBA9664 > UBA9664. The sequence goes on from PALX01000006.1 coordinate 76,617, forward strand.
ACCGCCGCATGGCTTGTCATACCGCCGCGCGATGTCAAAATCCCCTGCGCCGCATGCATCCCGTGAATGTCTTCAGGTGATGTTTCAGTGCGCACTAATATCACTTTTTGTTCAGCCGCCTTTTTCTCGGCTTCATCGGCTGTAAAGACAATGATACCTGACGCCGCCCCTGGAGAGGCAGGTAAACCCTTCGTCACAACAAGCTTTTCAGCTTTAGGATCAAGCGTTGGGTGCAAAAGCTGGTCCAAAGAAGCAGGTTCAATACGAAGTACCGCATCTTTTTTACTAATCAGGCCCTCGTCCACCATATCAACAGCGATCTTAAGTGCCGCCGCCGCCGTACGTTTTCCTGTGCGGGTTTGGAGCATATATAAAGAGCCGCTTTGGACTGTGAATTCAATATCCTGCATATCTTTATAATGTTGCTCGAGCGTTTCACGTACCTCGCAGAGTTGCTTAAAGACATCAGGCATCACCTCTTCCATCGCTGGCAGGTTAGAGCCTTCTTTTTCTTTTCCGGCAATCGTCAGAGATTGCGGTGTACGGATACCCGCCACAACGTCTTCGCCTTGTGCATTAACCAGATACTCCCCGTAGAAAATATTCTCACCCGTTGATGGGTCGCGGGTAAAAGCCACACCCGTGGCACAATCATCGCCCATATTGCCAAAGACCATCGCCTGCACATTAACGGCAGTCCCCCACTCTTCAGGAATATCGTGAATTTGTCTGTAGGTACGTGCCCTAGAGACATCCCAAGATTCAAATACGGCACTAATCGCGCCCCATAACTGCGCTTTTGGGTCTTGCGGGAAAGGCGTACCGATTTCATCTTCAACTACATNCTTATATTGACGGATGATTTCTTGCCAGCCCTCAGCATCAATTTGCGTATCTTCTTTTAAGTCTAAACCGCGCTTATAGCTATCAATCACATCTTCAAATAGATGATGATCAATGCCCAGCACTACATCCGAATACATTTGGATAAAACGGCGGTAAGAATCATAGGCAAATCTCTCATTGCCACTATTCTTAGCCAGAGCCTGAACTGTCTCATCATTAAGACCAAGGTTAAGCACTGTATCCATCATCCCCGGCATAGATACACGGGCACCTGAACGCACCGACACAAGCAATGGATTATTTACATCGCCGAATAGAGCGCCAACAGCCTTTTCAATATTCTTAAGCGAGGATTCAACCTGATTTTCTAAAGCTTCAGGGTATTCTTTATCATGAGCATAATAATAGGTACAAACATCAGTTGTAACGGTAAATCCGGGCGGTACAGGCAAGCCTAAAGACGCCATTTCAGCGAGATTAGCTCCTTTCCCACCGAGTAAATTTTTCATCTCGGCGCGACCATCTGTCTTTTCGCCGCCAAAGTTATAAACCCATTGAGTCATATATGACCTCCCTTTAATACTATGCCTCTAATTTACAGCTTTGACTTTTCAAGACAAGAAAATAAGGGTAAAACAATTCACATGATACCACGTTACTCCAGACCAGAAATGGCCCAGATATGGGCACCAGACAATAAATTCCGCATTTGGCTTGAGATTGAGGCCTATGCCTGCGAAGCCCAAGAAAAACTTGGGGTCATTCCCGAAGGCGTCGCCAAAGACGTTTGGGAAAAAGGAAAATTCGATGTTGCGCGAATCGATGAGATCGAAGCCGAAGTCAAACATGATGTGATTGCCTTCCTGACCAATCTGGCTGAACATGTTGGCGATAAAGCCCGCTTTGTTCACCAAGGCATGACCTCATCCGATGTCGTAGACACCGCCTTTGCCGTTCAGCTCAAGCAATCAGGAGAGATCCTTCTTACAGGACTGGACCGCGTTATTGAGGCCCTTAAAACCCGTGCCTTAGAACATAAAAACACTTTATGTATTGGCCGTAGCCATGGTATCCACGGCGAGCCAACGACATTCGGCCTCAAGCTTGCGGGCCACTACGCCGCCTTCAAACGCAATAGAGACCGCCTCGCTCGCGCTGTAGACAATATTTCTGTTTGCGCGATATCTGGCGCTGTCGGTACGTATTCTACTATTGACCCGTCTATTCAGGCACATGTTGCCGACAAAATGGGTCTGCGCGGCGAAGATGTCTCCACACAAGTCATCCCAAGGGATCGCCATGCAGAATTTTTCTGTACCCTCGGCATTATCGCTTCGTCTATTGAAAACTTCGCGATTGAGATTAGACACCTCCAGCGCTCGGAAGTCCGTGAAGCCGAAGAATTTTTCTCTGCGAAACAAAAAGGCTCATCCGCGATGCCGCATAAACGCAACCCTATTCTGACGGAAAACCTGACAGGCTTGGCCCGCGTTGTGCGCTCTGCCGTTGTTCCGGCGCTTGAAAATGTGGCGTTGTGGCATGAGCGTGATATCTCACACTCATCTGTTGAACGCATGATCGGCCCTGATTCTTGTGTAACACTCGACTTTGCTCTTCACCGTCTTGGCAGTGTCATTGAAAAGCTTCTTGTCTATCCAGACAATATGAAATCCAATTTGGAAAAGCTTGGCGGCCTTGTGTTCTCTCAGCGCGTCTTACTCGCCCTAACCCAAGCAGGTATTTCCCGCGAAGACGCTTATCGTATTGTCCAGCGCAATGCGATGCAAGTCTGGGACAGCTTTGCCGATGGGCGCGCACAAAAGACCTTTATGAGCTTTTTAGAACAGGATGAAGATGTTCAGGCTAAATTATCCAAGGATGATCTAGTAGCAATCTTCACCTACGATCCTTATACGAAGCACATAGATTCTATCTTTAAGAAAATCTTCTAAAGCGTTTTTCCACATGCATCAGATTTAAATGAGAATTATTTTCACTTTATTGTTGCAAATAATTCTCAACCGCAATAGCGTAACTATATGTTGCATTGCTCTTGTCGCGTTATACGCACGTCATATCTTCGCCAAGCCTATGAAAACCTAGGCATTGAGGCTCATGAAATTGCTAATGAGGCTATGGCGCTCGTTTTATTCAAGGAAGCCGTGCGCATTTCAAAAGAAAACGGTGAAGTGCATTCTTCTAAGCCTGAAGAAAAAAGATGCGGCGCTTGTCCCGCCCGTTTCACAGCAGATGCCATAGACTTATTTACTCCACAGCAAAAACGCGCATTGGGTTAAAGCCTATTGCACTTCCCTTCATTTTTGGTAACAGTACACCATATGTTTTTAGGCAATAAGGCCTAAACAGGAAGGAATAGAAATGAAATTTTTTCTCGCATTATTAATCTCAACACTATGGAGTTTTTCCCCCATGACTGATTCAAAAGCAGCAGATTTAGAAAACACACTTTACATTGACCTCAAAGATGGCCGCGTGGTTATCGAGATGCTACCAGATGTAGCGCCTGGCCATGTAGAACGCATTAAGAAACTTGCCCGCGAAGGCTTTTATGACGGTGTCGTATTCCACCGCGTAATTGACGGCTTCATGGCCCAAACAGGTGACCCAACAGGCACAGGCATGGGCGGTTCTGAACTGCCAGACCTTAAGGCTGAATTTAACGAGGTCCCTTTTGACCGCGGCGTTGTTGGTATGGCACGCTCAGGGAACCCGCACTCAGGAAACTCTCAATTCTTCATCATGTTTGATGACGGACACTTTCTAAACGGCCAATACACTGTTTGGGGTAAAGTTACCTCTGGCATGGAATTTGTTGACAACATCAAACGCGGCGAGCCACCTGTAGACCCAGACAAAATGGTTAAGGTACAAGTTGCCGCAGATGCTCAAGACACAGATGAAGACACACCTTCAGCCGCTTCAGGTGAGTAAATAAATATGGACAAGGATTGGTGGAAAAAAGCCGTTTTTTATCAAGTCTACCCGCGTAGCTTCCAAGATAGCACAGGAAGCGGCACAGGGGATTTGGCCGGCATTTCCAACCACCTTGAATATCTCCGTGAACTGGGGATTGAAGGTTTATGGATATCTCCTTTTCTCAGCTCTCCACAAAAAGACTTTGGCTATGATGTCAGCGACTACCGTAAAGTCGATCCCATGTTTGGCACCACGGAAGAATATGAAAGGCTCATTGAAAAAGCCGCGCGCCTAGACATTAAAATCATTATGGACCTCGTCCTTAGTCACACATCAGATAAACACGACTGGTTTGTTGAGAGCAGGAGCTCGCGTGACAACTCAAAATCGGATTGGTATGTCTGGGCAGAACCAAAAGAAGACGGCACACCGCCTAATAACTGGCAGTCTGTATTCGGGGGGTCTGCATGGCAATATGACACACGACGTGAACAATATTATCTACACAATTTCCTCAAAGAACAACCTGATCTAAACTACCACAACCCAGATGTACAGCAAGAATGCTTGGACATCATGAAATACTGGCTAGACAAAGGCGTTTCTGGCTTCAGGTTAGATGTATTCAATTACCTCTTCCACGATGAGAAACTGCGCGACAATCCACCGAATAAAACAGGCATTTACCGCTCAGAGCAATTTGAGAAAAAAGAACCTTATGGCATGCAAATGCACGTCTATGATCGCTCGCGCCCAGAAATGATCCCTTTCATAGCACGCGTGCGCGAACTGTTAGACAAATACCCAGAGGCCATGACTTTAGCGGAATTGGCAGACGATAATAGCTATAAAATTGTGGGAGAATATACCTCACAAGGAAGATTGGATACCGCATATAACACATCCCTTATGGGCGGCATTAACAAACATCTAAAATCAAGCATGATCGAAGATGCTTTTGCTGAGCTTGATAAAGAAGCAAAGGATGCTTGGCCAAGCTGGGCATTTAGCAACCATGACGTTGTTCGTGTTGCGACACGATGGGGATGCGAAGACGCAGGCAAACCTCAAACTGCAAAATTATTCATGGCTATTTTGCTAACATTACGTGGAACAGCCTTTATCTATCAAGGGGAAGAACTCGGCCTGCCGGAAGCCAATATCCCTTACGAGAAACTTCAAGATCCTTGGGGTATTTATCTTTGGCCAGAATGGCAAGGCCGCGATGGATGCCGCACACCGATGCCATGGACGCATGATCGAAAACATTGTGGCTTTACCGAAGCCGACGAGCCTTGGCTTCCTATTCCGGCGAGCCATGCAACACGCGCCGTTGATCTGCAAGAAAAGGATACGGATTCCGTTTTAAACTTCACAAAAGACTTTATCGCGTGGAGAAAATCCGAGGATGGCTTAACACTCGGCAATATTGTGTTTGAAGATTTTGGTGAAGATATACTCGTCTATAAAAGAGGTAAAATTCTGTGCGTATTTAACTTGCGTGATAAAGCCACACAAATAACAACAAATCATAACCTTCAGGAAGTAAATTTATTTGGTGCTGGGCTCACTGACGCTAGCAGCAGTGGCGGCATCAGCCTCGGCGCTTTCGGTTTTGGATTCTTCCGTATCCTCGACTAATTCTTCCGCCTGAGATTCTTTAGATTTCGCGGCAGAATCATCCGCATCCGCTTCTTCTGTTGCAGCTTCCTCATCCTCACCTAATAAATTATTGCCAGGCTCAAGAAAAGCATCAACCTCCATAATAATCGCCGCATCCGAAAGCCTTTTAAAAATAGCACTAAGTTGCCTAGGATCAGTAAGCGGCTTATCCATTTGTAAGATAAAGAAAGCTTCATCCATTGAAGAAATAAAAGCACCGCGAGAATACGGCACATCAAGTACCTTTTGCACCATTTCCATACGCTCTGGCGTCATATAGGCGAGTGCGAGTTCCGTGTCATCCGTTCCAACAAGATTTTTTGCATCCCATTTTAGCCCTTTTTCACCTTTAAGCTTCACACGTTCAGGCATGTTCACTTGCTGGAACACAACCTGTTCCGAGCGTTTACAGATAAAAAGCGTAAACGGCAATTCGTGACGAAGCGAAAGCTTAAGCAGAATCGGCCTTTTTTTGCGCCCGCCAAAATCCAGTTCAAGCCCTTCCATCGCCTGAATGTAGTAATCTTCCAGATAGCCTTGCATTGAAGGTGCTTCAAAAAATTTGTTTTCTTTGAAATCAAGATCGTATTTATCGGCGTAAGCTTTCCAAGCCTTCTTTTGCAAAGACTGAATACGTACAGACCACCAGACAAATCCTAGAATCAGGACGGTGACAATAAACCAAATAAAAAAACCGACAGACAAGAATACGCTCCCAGTTGCTCACTAATCTCTCTTACAGGATAGCCTGAATTCTTTAATATTCCAATAAGGAAGCGATAATCTATTTTATAAGATCGTTAATATCTGGTCTGGCGCGTTCTTGCGGTGGCTCGGCAGCTGTACCAATGTAAAACACACCCGCAATTTTTTCATTATCACCCATCAGACCGAGAGAAGAGGCAAAGTCAGGGCTAAAACTATACCATTCTGTAAGCCATTGAATGCCATAACCCAAAGCATTTGCGGCGATAACAAGGTTCTGACACGCTGCACCAGCGCAGAGCACTTGCTCCCATTCTGGAATTTTGCCTAATTTGGGGGCGCTGACAGCCACAATCACCGTTGGCGCACGCATAAAGCGCTCCGATTCCAACTGAAGCTTAGCCTCAGATGCGTTCGGGTCTTCATCTTTCAAATAAGCATGACGTAACAATTCCCCCGCCTTAGCACGGTCTTCCCCTTGAAAAATTTTAAAATAGAACGGTGAGAGCTTGCCATGATCCGGCACACGCGCCGCAATCGTCAACATCTGTTCGATTTCGCCTTGGGAAGGCCCAGGTTCAATCATATTCCGCGCCATCACGGAACGTCGCCGTGACAGATAATCTAGCAATTCAGGGCTTTTCACACCCGCAATTAATTCACTCATTGAAATCCTCTAATTTTGTATGTTTTTCCTACCTCTTTTTAGATATAGCATTATATTAGTGATATGAAAGGTGTAGTTGAGTTATCACAAGCGGCGGCGAATAAAAATAAAGATCAAGATAGACGCGCTGACATTCCCTTCAAAATCGCATCGGATTTTGAACCTGCGGGTGATCAACCCAAAGCCATTGCCAAAATAACCGAAGGTTTCAAAGACGGCTTAACAGATCAGGTTTTACTGGGCGTAACAGGCTCCGGTAAAACTTTCACCATGGCGCATACCATTCAAGAGTTACAGCGCCCTACCCTGATCATGGCGCATAACAAAACACTCGCCGCTCAACTGTATAACGAATTCAAAGAATTCTTCCCTGATAATGCCGTTGAGTACTTCGTTTCTTACTATGATTATTATCAGCCCGAGGCTTATGTACCGCGCACAGACACATTCATTGAAAAAGACTCTTCTATTAACGAGCAGATTGACCGTATGCGCCACGCCGCTACACGGGCGCTGTTTGAACGCAAGGACGTGATTATTGTCGCTTCCGTTTCCTGTATTTACGGTGTCGGATCAAAAGAGGACTACCAAGCCATGACAACGGCTATTGCCAAAGGCGATACGATGGACCGCGATGCACTGATTAAACAGCTCGTCACCTTACAGTATCAACGCAATGATTTAGCGTTTGAACGCGGCTCATTTCGCGTGCGTGGTGACACGGTAGAGCTATTCCCTGCCCACTTTGAAGATCGCGCATGGCGTTTTTCTTTCTTTGGTGACGAGATTGAAGAAATCACAGAATTTGACCCGCTTACAGGTAAAAAATTTGATACGCTGGATGAAATCAGAGTCTATGCGAACTCTCACTATATCACCCCCGGCCCGACGATACGCCAAGCCATTGAGCAAATGAAAATCGACCTCAAGACACGCGTCGAAGAGTTTGAAAAAGAAGGAAAACTCATTGAAGCCCAGCGCATTGAACAGCGCACACAATTTGATATTGAGATGCTCACCGCAACAGGTATTTGCCCCGGCATTGAGAACTATTCCAGATATCTAACAGGTCGCGCGCCCGGTGAAGCGCCGCCAACCTTGATCGAATATTTACCAGACGACGCTATGATCTTTATCGATGAAAGCCATGTCACCATTCCGCAGATTGGCGCCATGTATAAGGGCGACTATGCGCGCAAAAGTACGCTCGTGGATTATGGTTTCCGTCTGCCTGCCGCGATTGATAACCGTCCACTAAAATTTGAAGAGTGGCAAAATTTACGTCCACAAGCCCTGCATGTCTCCGCCACCCCTGGCCCATGGGAACTCGAACAAACAGACGGCGAGTATATCGAGCAGATTGTTCGCCCGACAGGTCTTATCGACCCGCCTGTTGAGGTCAGACCAACACAACATCAAGTCGATGACTTAATGCATGAATGTAAGAAGGTTATTGAAAAAGGCTACCGCGTTCTGGTCACGACACTGACAAAGAAAATGTCCGAGGCGCTGACAGAATATTTGAACGAGAATGGCCTCAAGGTTTGCTACCTTCACTCGGATGTAGACACATTAGAACGCATTGAGATTATCCGCGACTTACGCCTTGGCACCTACGATATTCTTGTCGGCATTAACCTGCTAAGAGAGGGTCTTGATATTCCAGAATGCGGCTTGGTCGCGATACTCGACGCAGACAAGGAAGGTTTCTTGCGCTCCCGCACCTCACTCATCCAAACGATTGGCCGCGCCGCTCGAAACGTTGATGGCCGCGTTATACTTTATGCTGACCGTATAACAGGCAGTATGAAAGATGCCATGGACGAGACATCACGCCGCCGTGAAAAACAAGTAGCCTTTAACGAAGAACACGGCATCACGCCCGCTTCCGTGAAAAAACGGATCGCCGAAAGCGTTTACGATAAACCTAAAGAAGAGGACGCACCATTGATGATGGTGGCTGAGGATGGCAAACAAACGCCATTTACGCATGACACCCTCGCTAAACATATTCAAAAGCTTGAAAAACAAATGCATGAAGCCGCCAGCAATCTGGAATTTGAAGAAGCGGCAAAACTCCGCGATCAAATCAAAAAACTTGAATCTCAGGAATTGGGGCTGTAGCTCTCCTTTCCACATCAAGCCTCTTATGCTATAAACGCTCAATAAAAAATGTAAGGAGATAAATACATGAACAACAAAACATTACTTTTGGTCCTCGTCGCGGCTGTTGTTGTGATCGGTGGATATTACATCTATCAACAGCAAACATCTGAATCCGTTTCCCTAAGCGTTGGCGGTAAATCTATTTCTGCGACAGTCTCTGAATAATACTAGAGCTTTACTTAAACAAAAGGCGCCCTATGTGGCGCCTTTTTTATTCTCTGTTTTTTAAATTTTCTACGCATTTAAGCGTTGCTTCGCTACCATAAAGTAATTTGATAGCAAGGTAATACCAATGACAGAGAAAAATACCTGCATAAAGATAAAGATCGGCGCCAACACCAGAACACCCAAAATAGCGAACATTAGTTCTCCGCCAGCCACCGCACTGATTAAAAGAGCAAGAACAGCAGGAAATGCTACGAATAAAATCGTCAGCGGGATCATCACCAGCATCGATAAAAAGCCCGCACCCCACAATTTCATGATAAGGCCCTTAGACATTCTCCAGATCGTTTTTATCGGATAATTATGATCCGTCGCAACAGACGGGAAAATAAAACTAAACCGTGTTCCTGCGTAAATCAGATAAATGAACACAACGAGAGCCAGTACAACGGATAAAAGCGAAAGAATCGGTGAAATTGCATATAAATTGATCCCTATAAATGTCATCCCCCCTATAGAAACCATGCCTAGCAGGAAATAAATGAATCCCACAAGCAACCAGAACCCAAGAAACTTCCAGTCTCTCTTTTTAGGCACTAAAGGATTTGAAAATTTAACGCCATCGGGTCCGTTAATGACAATACGATGCCACGTCACCGCAACAAAAATTGGAACAAAAACAGATAAAACGAAGTGTCCCAGTGCCGCGATCAGACCGAAAAAACCCCAATGAGCATATTGCTCCATGGATGTCACCTGCGCTACAGCACTTAATAGCAACGATAGAAGGAAAAACGGCCCGTAAAATAAGATCAGTTTCCAAACTAATTTTTTATTGTTCCATGCATAAGAAAACGCGTTCTTCACCGTTGCCCAAGATTTTTCCGTCGGTTCGTATACTGCATACTCACTCATACCCTACGCCCCTTTAACCGGTTTCAATGTTGGGAAGCAAATCACGTCACGAATGTTGTGAGAATCTGTAAGTAGCATAACAAGGCGGTCAATACCCAGGCCCCAACCACCAGTAGGCGGCAGGCCAACCTCCAATGCTGTCACGAAATCCTCATCCAGCATCTGCGCTTCTTCATCCCCTGCTTCACGCGCTTCTACTTGCGCATCAAAACGCTTGCGCTGTTCTACAGGGTCATTCAACTCTGTAAAAGCATTGGCAATTTCCCAGCCATTAATGAAGCTTTCAAACCGCTCCGTCAGGATCGGATTGTCACGGTGGTTTTTCGCCAGTGGTGATACATCCAGCGGGTGATCCGTTACATGCGTAGGCTGAATGAGCGTATCTTCAACTTTTTCCTCAAACACCTCCAAAACAATCTCACCCCATTTATGACGAGCCTCAACGTGAACGCCGAGTTCTTTGGCTTTTGCCGCCGCCGCATCGCGGTCCGTAATTTCAAGGAAATCAACGCCCGTCGCTTCTTTCACAAGATCAATCATCGTCGCTCGTNTCCACGGCGCTTTTACATCAATTTCATGTTCACCAAATGTAATTTTTGTTGTTCCATAAAGCTTTAATGCTAAATGCTCAACTAAATCCTCAGTCAATTTCATCATGTCATTATAGTCTGTATAGGTCTTATACAGCTCAACAGATGTGAACTCAGGGTTATGCTTTACGGAGATACCTTCATTACGGAAGATACGGCCAATTTCAAATACACAATCAGACAAGCCGCCCACGATCAAACGCTTCAAATGAAGCTCCGTCGCAATGCGCAAATAAAACTGTGAATCCAATGCGTTATGATGCGTTTCGAAAGGTTTGGCCGAAGCTCCGCCCATAATACCTTGCAGTATTGGCGTCTCAACCTCTACACCGCCCCACTCCTCTTCCAAGAAGGTACGAAGCCAGCCAATAATTTTTGAACGTTTACGTAACGTTTCAAGGCTTTCTTCTGTTGCAATAAGATCTAAATAGCGCTGGCGATAGCGCTGCTCGATATCCTGCAGGCCGTGGTACTTCTCAGGAAGCGGGTGCAACGCCTTTGTTAGCAGTGTGATTTCTTTGGAACGAATAGATAGCTCACCTCGCGGTGTACGGCGGATCACTCCCCTTACACCTATAATGTCACCAAGATCAAAAAGATCGAGCTTTTCCATTTCTTCCGCTGGTGTGGAATCTTTGTGAGAGAAAACCTGAATTTTACCTGATGTGTCCGTCAGATCGATAAACATACCATTATTACGCATCGCCGTAATGCGGCCAGCCACAACAACCATGTCTTCGGTTTCGGCGCCATCCTCAAGGCTTTCATACTTCTTTTGCAAATCTGCGGCCATATCTTTACGGTCAAAATTATAAGCATACGGGTTGATCCCGCGTGATTTCGCCTCTTCGAGTTTTGCGTAACGGGCTTCAATCGGATCGGTTACATTTGTTGCAGCGTCAGTCATTTTAACTATCCATTCCTAACTTTCGGTTTTTTTCTTAATACTTATGAGGTATTATTGATACTATGATTACGAGACAAGAATCAATGATTAACGAGCGCGGAAACGTATTATTTCTAGTCTTAATCGTCGCCGCCCTCTTCGCCGCACTGAGCTATGCTGTTACACAAAGCTCAGATGGGAGCGGGAGTAGCATTGATTACGAACGCAATGAAATCCTCGCCAGCGATATCCTAAAATACTCAAAGACACTAGAACGCGGCGTTAACACCATTCTTAGCAATGGTCACTCGGAGAACGACATATCCTTCGCCCATGATGATTTAACAGGCTACGGCACATATGGCGACTCCCCGGAAACAGAAGTCTTCAATCCACAGGGCGGCGGCGTAACACTACGCACATTCCCGCAAGCCACATCAGATGAATGGATCTTTACAGGCGCTAATGTTGTCGAGTATGTCGGCGGCTACACAAGCTGGGCATCATGCGATGCGTCCTGCGCAGACCTACTGGTTATACTCACTAACATTGATGAAGATTTATGCATGCAGATAAACGACCTGCTCGGCGAACCAAACCCCTCCGGCGCGCCGCCACGAGAAGCGAGCAATATCAGCTTTGACAAATTCACAGGTGCTTTCACTAAAACCTACAGGATTGATAACGACTCCACCAGCGCTTTTGATGGCGTGCGCTCCATATGCTTCGAATCCCAAAATGAAGGCGGCTATCACTTCTATCACGTTTTATACGCAAGATAATCGGCGCGTAAATTCATAAGCAGTTGCAATCCTAAAAAAACAGGCGTAAGAGTTGTGTCACTATGTACGATTTTGACAGACCCTTACGCATTGGCACCCGCGGTTCTCGTCTGGCATTGGCCCAGACTCACCTTGTTGCGGACCGACTAAAAGCAGCTTTCCCGCAATTACAGATCACAATTAGAACAATCGACACATCGGGCGATTGGAAAAAAGAGCATGGCGAAACACGCCTGCCTGACAATAAAGGCGGTAAAGGCCTATTCCTTAAGGAAGTCGAAGAAGCGCTTATATCTGATTATATTGATTGCGGCGTTCATTCCATGAAAGACGTTCCGTCTGTTTTGGACGAAGGCCTGTGTGTTGACCATGTTTTGGAGCGCGAAGACCCAAGAGATGCTTTTATTTGCAGTAGCCATGGCTGTTATTACAGCCTACCGGAAGGCGCTGTCGTTGGCACTGCCTCTTTGCGCAGACAAGCCGCTATCACGCGCATTCGCCCCGACTTAGACGTTACAATTTTACGCGGCAATGTTGATACGCGCTTACAAAAAGTAAAAGACGGACAAGTCGACGCCGCTGTATTGGCCGCCGCGGGCCTTAAACGTTTAGGATTAGAGGGTCGCGTTACAAAATACTTCAAGCCAGAAGAAATGCTTCCAGCCTGCGGCCAAGGTGTCGTCACGATTGAAACAATCCAAAGCCATGCAGGGGTGCGTTTCCTCCTAGATAGCATTCACCACGAAGAAACAGGCCTTGCTGTGACCGCAGAACGCGCCGCTCTCCAAGCCCTTGAAGGATCATGTCAAACACCCGTTGGTGCATACGCCACACTAGACGAGAATAATCAGATGCATTTACGCGTCTGCGTATATGAAGCAGATGGCTCTGCCGTATACGCCGATGAAGCAAAAGCGACCATCAAGACAACAAAGGAAGCCTTTGACCTCGGTTTCAAAATCGGGCAAAAAATTCGTCCCTTGGCCCCCGAAGAACTCTTCGCTTAAGCACTACTTCAAAATCACTTCTTTTTGGCGCCGATCTTAGGCTCTTCGCCTTTAAGTAAACGCGCAATATTTTGATGATGTCTAATCCATACAATCAGCGCTAGCAAACCAATCAAATAGACTTGTTTGGGGTCGCCAAAATAATACGCATAAAACGGCGCCGCCGCTAACGCAACCAATGCCGATAAAGAAGAAAACCTGAATAAAACGGCCATAATGAGCCATGTCAGACACGCCGCTAGGCCGACCATCCAGTTCAATGCCAGCAGCACACCCAAGGTTGTCGCCACACCTTTACCGCCTTTAAACCCAAGCCATACGGGAAAGTTGTGCCCCAGCACTGAGCCAAGCGCCGCGCCAAAAGCATAGGCAGGACCAAACATCCAGCCTATCAACACCGCCACCGCGCCTTTACCGCTATCACATATCAGCGTTGCTAAAGCGAGAGGCTTGTTTCCTGTCCGTAAAACATTCGTTGCACCAATATTACCCGACCCCATTTTTCGGATATCGCCATAACCAGCCATAAAACATAACAAGAGACCAAATGGCACAGCACCCAAAAGGTAACCGCCACCGAGCCCTATTAATCCTTCTATTCCAATATGTTCAATAATTTTCTCAATCATGTTAATCCCTAATAAAAAAGACTTTATCTCTGTCCAAACTTCTATAGTATAAGGGCTCATGAGTAAAGAGATTGAAGAGGAATTGATCGCAAGGCGCGCCAAAAGAGACGCGAGCTTTTTTGACCTCTACTCTATTGATCAACTCAGCAATGATGACATCAATCTCATCTACGACATTGCCCCCGTTTTCAAAAAACATAAAACAGCCAAGCTTTCATTGAACAAAGGATGCTCTATGGTGCATACCTTTTTTGAAAGCTCCACTAGAACACTTGCCAGCTTTGACCTTTCCGCCAAAAACCTTTCTATGGACACAACGAATGTGAGCTCTGGAAACACAGATAAAAAAGGCGAAAGCTTTCTTGATACCGCTGAAACAATTGACGCCTACAACCCTAAAGTTGTCAGCATCCGTACGGCACAATCTGGTGTCGCCGAATTCTTATCGCGCCACATTAAAGCATCCGTTATCAATGCGGGGGATGGGTGGCATGAACACCCAACACAAGCCCTCCTGGATGGAATGACAATGCTCTCGCACTTTGGCGGCAATAGCTTAAAAGGCAAAACAGTTACTATTATCGGTGACATTTTGCATTCTCGTGTTTTTGGCTCTCTTGTTAGATTATTAAAAAAATTAGAAGCCACAGTGCGCGTTTCCGGACCGCAAACAATGCTGCCTGCTTATGTTGAGAATTTTGGCGTTAGCGTTCATTACAATGTCGAAGAAGCCTTAGAGGGCGCAGATGTTATCTATACATTGCGCGTACAAGGTGAACGCGGCGCGAATACTTTCGTACCAACATTGCGCGAATACTCAAAAATGTATGGCATTAGCCGCAAGCGCCTTGATATCGCCAATAAAAATGCAATTCTTATGCACCCCGGCCCCGTCCAGCGTGACATTGATGTACACTCCGCTCTCGTATCCGTTGATCCGCAATCACATATTTTAAAGCAGGTCGAGAACGGTATGGCCGTTCGCAAATCCGTTCTGTGGCTCTTATGCCAGCGCTATGATGGTCTAGAAAAGGAGTTTGCACGATTATGACGAACACACTCCTCATTAAAAACGGTCATGTTATTGACCCCGCCAATGGCATTGATAGCGTCATGGACGTCTATGTTGCAGACGGAAAAATCGAAAATCTGGGTAAAAATATAAGCAAGGAAGCCGATCAAACCATCGACGCTAAAGGCCTTGTTGTGACACCTGGCCTTATCGACCTTCAAGTTCATGTTCGCGAACCGGGCCGAGAAGATAAAGAAACGATTGAAACAGCATCTATGGCCGCGCTGGCTGGCGGCATCACTTCAATTGTTGCCATGCCTAACACAGCCCCTATCGCAGACGACCAAACTGTTATCGAATTCGTTATCAAAAGAGCAAAAGAAGTAAACCTTGTTAATGTTTACCCCTCTGGCGCGACAACTAAGGGCCAACATGGTAAAAGCCTATCTGAAATCAATGAAATGAAGCACTCTGGCGCTGTGGCTATTACCGATGATGGTGTCGACGTTCAAGACGAGAATGTCCTTAGACGCGCCATGGAATACGCAAAGACATGCGACATTCTACTCATGAGCCACTGCGAAACAGACACGCTCACAGGCAAGGGCGTGATGCATGAAGGCTGGGTCTCCACACAACTCGGCTTGCCGGGCATCCCCGCCGCCTCAGAAGACCTTGCTGTTCAAAAAAATATTATCCTTGCTTGCATGACTGGGGCAAGACTTCACCTTCTTCACAATAGCAGTATCGGCGCTGTAGACGCCATTCGCACCGCAAAGAAAAACGGCCACAAAAACATCACAGCAGAAGTTTCCGTCCAGCATTTTTCACTCACAGATGAGGAGTGCTTTGGTTACAACACCAATGCGAAAATGTACCCACCGCTCCGTTCAAAAAGACATGTTGAAGCCATTATTGAAGGGATTAAGGACGGCACTATAGATGCTTTCACAACGGATCATGCGCCGCATATTGAGCCAGACAAACTTCTTCCCTTCCAAGACGCCGCTTTCGGCTCTATCGGCTTGGAAACAAGCTTTGCTGTGATGAACACTTACCTTGTTGAAGCTGGCCACATAGATTTAAGCACAGGCATTTCAAAGATGACCCACGAGCCCGCTAAGATTATTCGCAAAGACAAGGGCACGCTGTCTGTTGGCGCGGATGCCGACATCGCCATTTTCGATATGAACAAAGAATGGGTTGTAAGCGGTAAGGACGGATTTTCAAAATCCCATAACTGCATCTTCGATGGTAAAAAGCTTAAAGGAAAAGCAATTCACACAATTGTTGACGGCACAGTGAAATATAGTAATGGCAAAATTACTCAATGATTGAAGCACTCTTAACATCGCTACTAACCACCCAGAGTCTCTTTATTGTTATAGGCTCTTTTTTTATATCCATTATGGCTGTCCTCGTTGGCGGCAGTATGTTTTTCTCAGTTCCGTTCATCCAATTCTTTTTTCCGGGTAGCTCATTCGGCGTCATTGTTGGCAATATTAAGGTTGGCTCCCTTTTTCGAGGGATAGGCTCAACAGCATCAACATATAAACATATAGACTTTAAAGCCGTTTTACCGATGTTTGCTCTCGCCTTTATTGGTACAATTATGGGCGCATCTTTGATCTCAAACATCGATCAAATCTGGCTTATACCCGCAATTATTGTCGCAATCATCCTTGCACTCTTCGCGCCAACCATTGCTAATAAAATCTCAAAAAAAACATTCAGAATAGCCTCTTTTGGCGCAGGTTTTTATGCTGGTATATTTGGCGCAGGCATAGGTCTATTATTGATTGCCTTGCTTCGTGTAAAGTATCCACGAGAAGACCAAATCGCCCATGTGAAAATACAGGCGAGATTTGCCGAACTATTACTTGTAATATCTGCCGTTATTACTCACATACTTCATGGCAATATTATTGCCGCCATATGGATACCGTGGTCAATAGGCGCGCTTGTCGGCGGATATTTTGCCGGTATCATTCTTCATAAAATAGGAAAGCTACCGGGTAAGACCCAAATGATACTGCTATACACCGCATTTGCCGTAGCCCTCCTCGCCGCTATAGTTAACAGTGCTGGGCCACTTAACTAAAGCACAATCAAAACCTACAATTTTTTAATTTACAGCCCCCATGCGATTACCCTAACATGGTTCGTGGTTCGAACTGTTAAATCTGATTAAGTATATCTGGGCACATAGTGAGTAAAAAAATATTAGTTGTAGAAGACAATGATTTTGTCCGTATGCAAATCCTTACCTTTTTGAAAGCGGCGGATTATGAATGCGTAGAAGCCACGGACGGCAACAATGCCCTATCCCTCGTAGATAATAGCTTTTCAGCCGCTGTCGTTGATGTGCGTATGGAGCCGCTCAATGGCTTCGAGTTTATCAGGCAACTTGAAGAAACATATCAATTAAAAATTCCCGTAATACTGGTTACAGGAGACCAAAATCCTGATATCCTTACCGAATCAGGGAAGTTAGGCGTGAGCGCTGTTCTGATGAAACCGGTGCAAAAAGACCGTTTGTTGAAAATGTTGGAAAGGCTAATACAATAGTAATGATGTCCATGGGTAAAATATTGGCAAAATCCAATCTCCTTATGTGTACCTGCGCCATTGGCCTTGTGCTTTCTTCCTGTGCGCAAGTATCCACAGCAACACCACGAAACGTTGACATTGGCGCGCCCGCACGCGCGGCGGAACGTCCTGACACAATAAACGAAGGTTATGAACCGGTTATTTATGTGCCGCTAGGCGAAGACGTGCTTATTCCAAAAGCCGAAACAGACGATACGCTTCCTTCCGATCAGGTTGGCCCTTTCCAGTTCAGGAACGAAACCGTTGCCGCGGCACTTCAGCTTATGCTTGCTGATTACGATATTGCCCTGTCTTTTGAGACAGAAGAAGGACTTACACGTCGTGTAACGGTCTCTAACCTCAAGGGCAAGTTGAGCAACGTCGTCTCCCATGTGTGTGGCCTTGCTGATTTATACTGCGCCTATGAAGATGGCGTTGTAACGATTAAAGAAATTGAAACATTTACTGTCGCATTGCCGCCGTTGGGTGAAACGGATGTCATGCAAAACATCGTGACAGGCGTCGATGCTATCACTGGTAATACATCTATTTTAGACGAGACAACCCGTACTATTATTTATACGGCAACAAGTCGTTCCGCCAAAAAAGTCGACAAATACTTCGAACGCTTAAGAAATAATACAGCCCTCATCATTTTCGAAACTTACATCTGGGAAGTTGAGCTTACAGGTGGTAATACAACAGGTATTCAATGGGATAAAATTGATAGCTTTGGCGCCTTTGACGGCTTTAACGCCGGATTGCAAATTAGTGGTACCGCCAACAACAATCTAGGGACGCCTATCAGCTTAGGCTTACCCACGCGCGGTAACGTTAACTTTAACACAGGCGATATCTTAAGCTTCCTTTCCACACAAGGTAATGTGAAGACCATTTCTCAGCCGCAACTTGCCGTCCTCTCAGGCGGAGAAGCAACGCTTCGCGTGGCGGAAACAACCAACTATGTTGAAAGCTTATCGAGAACAACAGACGAAGACGGCGATGAAACTGTATCGACCACTGTTTCATCTGTCGATAGTGGCTTCACATTAACAATCGGTAGTAGCTGGGATGACTCTACTGTCTACGGTAATTTCGAAATTGAGCTTGATGAACTTCAACGTTTCCAAGAATTTAACGCCGGTAACAATGAGACCCTTCAATTACCGGAAGTAACCGAGCGCGATCTTTCTACGCAAGTACGTGTGCGTCCGGGCGACTCCGTCCTTATCGCGGGTCTTGTATCAGAGCAAGACAGATACACAGCATCAGGCCTAGGTCTTTCGCGCCCTCTTCTTCCAACGAGCCGCACAGCAGAAACCGAGAACTCTGAACTTGTATTCTTACTTCGTCCGCGCGTCGTAGCTTATGTGCCGCAAGACATGCAAAAAGAGGCTCAGGCCGCGCTCGAAGCAGCTCAGGCACCAAAAGCGAACAAAACAGCAGAGCGCAAAAAATCCGCACAGAAGCAAGTCGATATTTCTTCTGTGAGACAGCAACCGATTGTCGAAGAAACACAAAGTGCGGATAGATACGGTTCTTCCATGCAAAAGCCTGCGAAGAAACCACAGCAAGCGGTGTCCCCGGCCATGACGGAAGAACAAGCACGATTGGAAGTGCAAAACCAAATGCTGGCAACAGTAAACTCAGAAAAACAAAAAGCTCTGGACACAGCTAGTCAGGTCATTGAAACAAAAGATGAAACAATCCGTAATTTACAGCAAAAGCTAGCGGCTACAGAACAAGAAAAACAAGCTATTTTGACTAGCCAGAAAGACATTGCCGAGCAATCAACTCAAGTAGCCGCGCAAAGCCGCGCCTATATGGAACAATACGAGAATGAAATGGCTAAGATGGCCGCCACTCAAAAAGAATATCAAGCGGCACTGGATCAGGCACGCCAAGAAAAACTGATGGCTGAAGAGCAACTTAATCTAGCGACATCGCAGCTCAATACGAATGCGCAAGAACTGGATATGCTTAAACAAGCGCAAAGCGATGCGGCCCGTAAGCTAAACGAAGCGCAGGCAGAACTTGCAAACCAGCAACAAGCTTTGAAACAAAAACAAAATGAGATGCAGACTATTCAAGCACGCTCTTCTTATGCGACAGAAAGCCTGCAAAATCTGGAAAGCGAACGACAAGCTTTGCTTGAGGAACTTAGAAAAGCAAAAGAAGCACAAGCGGAAGCGTATGAAACGCCCAAGAACATAACTGAAAATATTTCCAATACCTATGCAACACGCGCTGATACAGATACCGAAAGACCGACATTGAACAGCATTATGACGATGTCCCCTGACATGATTAATCCAGGAGGGTCCAACTGATGTTTCGCAAAAAGACGTTTTTATCTACCGCACTCCTAGCATGTTTATATGCTTTTTCTTCTGCGCCTGCCATGGCGCAATCGGCATTTGACGACCCACAAGCGGCTGGGGGCACTCAAACCCGTTCCGAAAGAGCGCAAGGGCAAGGCGCACTGGTTGCCGTCGAGCCTACAATTAATGCCGGAGATATTACCGTAGGGTCAAACGCACAAGTTATTGCTTTATTTAGAAATGATAGCAATGAAGACGTTCTATTTAGAGATTTGGACCTGTATCCGTCATCAAACATTACAGCGTCCATCGGTCAAAACGCCTGTAGCCGTGAAGCTCTACCACCCGGTGCAGAATGTGCTGTCATTATTTCTCTAAAAGGCTCTCGCACAGGAAGTTTCCGCCTATCATTACTCGGTAGACATAGCGGGGCAAAAAGACTTGTAAGCGCCACCGTTACGGGCTCTGTCTTACCAAGTGCTGACGACAATCAAGCTGAGCCAGTTATTTTAACGGACTTTGAGATCATTCCTTCAAGCATTGATTTCGGGTCGTTGAACTCAAGTCGTCCGATCATTCGTTCCGTGACAATTAAAAACATTTCTCCTATCACATTAGATATTAACGATATTCGCATTGATAGCTCGTCTCAATCAGGTTTCTCCATGAAACATAATTGTACCAGTCTAGAACAAGGCGAAGCCTGTATTGCATCCGTGACATGGGCACCGCTTATTGAAGGTCCTGCCAGCGGGTTCTTGGTTATCGAACACTCAGGTCCAGGGAAACTGGCAAATGTGGCCCTTTCAGGGAGCTACAGCGCGTCAAAACCGGTTGAAGCGTCCATTTTCCCCAGCGCCATTCCAGGAAAAGGTCTATTAATTTCAGACATTACGGAGTTTAACTTTGGCTCCGGCGTCGATGCTTTATCGGCTTTAACAGCCACCCTTGTTAATATCGGTGACAGCCCGCTACGCATTACAGATATCTCATTGGCAGGTGCTGAAAATGGTATCGCGCTTTCGTCAAAAGGATGTGCTGATAACACTGTTCTTGAGCCAACTGAAGCCTGTGCATTGACACTCAGATGGTCGCCCACGCGTGAAGGGGATTTGATTGACAACGTGCAAATTCGCCATAGCGGGGCTCGCGGTGTCTTTGTTATGCCGATCAAAGGCTCAGCCTCAGCCGCTGTTAGCCTTAACAGCCGCTCTCTTCTTTCGGGCACATCTATCACAAGCAGTAGTGACGGTGTAAGCGTCGATAGTAACGATTTAGATCAGGAATTGCAGAACCTTAGACCAGCAGACCTCCCCCCTCTTCCGGCGGGAAGCTATGACGATGGTTCGCGCTATTCTATTGAGCAAAAAGCCCCTATTCTGGATAGCTACATATTGTCATCTCACGCCGCTGACCGCGCTGTTATCTCAGGGCCTAATGGCTCACGCATCATCACGGATGGCAAACACTCTATCATTGGCGGTATACGCTGGCTTATCAATATCACGCCTGAAGGGGCTGAGTTCATCAGCGGAAAAGATAAAGTCCTACTTTTATTCGATGATTCACTATCTATCCATAATCGTGAAAGTCAATCGTCTGAATCTCTGACCAGCTCAGGTATTACAGCCATTGAAGCCATTGATACATCAGAAAGCACGGAAGCCGCGCCGGACCCGCTATTAACCAATTAAGCTATTGAGGACTCTCCAATATGGCAGAAGACGATAACAACAACCCAGACGGAGCAGTAGAATCAGCGGAGAGCAGAACCGCTGAGAACGCCGAACATCGTTCTGGCGTTGAACGTCGCAAGATAGATCTTGGGCCGCCAGAAGGCCAGCCTGAACGTCGTAGCGTCATGGAACGCCGCAAGGCCTACATTAGCGAAGGACGTGAACGTTACCTTGATATGGTGCAAAAAGAACGTTCTATGCTCCTATCTCAGGGAATTTCCCAATCGACAGAACAGCTCCTTGATATGGCTGGCGCGTATACGCCGTCTGAACAAACCAATATGATCAATCCTGAAGATGATATTGATCGTATTAAGGAAACAGCCAGTGGCGACCAACTGCGTTCTGTCCTTCCTGTCCAGACATGGCTTCCACTCAATATTCACCTAATTGGCCTGCGCGACGGTGTTTTACGCATCGCACCTATGAATGACCTTTTAGAAAAGCAGAAGGATTCACTTGTTTCCACAGTACGCCGAAGCGGCTTCCGTGTTGATCGCCTAGAAGTTGAGATATGGGACCGTGCTGAACTAAAAGAAACCTTGAGAAATGTTCATGATCTGTCAGCGGACCGCTGTGAAAAAACATTGGCAGACTGGCTCTCTGACGTAGATAACGGTTTGCTCCTAAACCAATTCCAGCGAGACATGCTCGCCGAAGCCCTACAAATGCGCGCTTCAGATATTCATATCACACAAGATAGCTCTCCCAGTGCACCGAACTGGATCAAATACCGTATTGATGGTGACTTAATTCCAATGCACCTTTTGCCTCCTGAGGCGATGGCACGTTTAACAACCCTCTTAAAAAGAGACGGTGGCCTGAACTTTGGTGATAAAACGACGCCCAAAGACGGACGTTTTAGCTTTGCGTGGCAAGGCCGAACCGTCGATGTGCGTCTAGCCGCCGGGCCGCAAGGTATGGACGGTGAAAAACTCACCCTCCGTCTACTTGACCGCGCCGCTCTAAAAGGCTTCGAAGAGCTCTTTAAACGCCATGAGGACGTGGGCGGGCATCTGGAAAAGCTCCTCGCTCCTGAAATGAAAGGTGGCGGTGGCCTTATTCTCTTATCTGGTCCGACAGGCTCGGGTAAGACAACTACGCTTTATGCCTGTGTTCAACAAATTGACAGAAGGCGGCGCCATGTTTTAACGATTGAAGACCCGATTGAATATGAGATGCGCTATGCCACACAATGGCAAATTCGCCATACAGAAGATAAGTCAGGAAACTTTGCTTCCATGATCCGCGCCGCCATGCGTCATGATCCTGACTATATTATCATTGGTGAGATGCGTGACGGGGAAACAGTTGAAACTGCCCTTAAAGCGGCAGAGTCAGGTCACACTGTGATCACCACTGTACACGCTGATACGGCGATACAGACTTTTGAGCGTCTTATTTCACTAATGCCGGCGGAACGTGAGCGCTCTTCGACCTTTACACTCGCCCAACAAGTGCGTTGTATTTTGAACCAGCGCCTTGTTAAAACACTCTGTCAGGGCTGTGCCCACACAAGTGTGGCGAAGGATGTGCTCGATACTGTAGAACTTGAACTCCTTGAACTTAAAGGCGATGCCAAGGTAAAGACACACAATTCCAGCGGCTGTGATCTTTGTAACCGCACAGGTATTCTTGGCCGTACTTTACTCTTAGACACACTACTTGTAACCTCTAACGTATCTGAACGGAGCCATATCTTCAAAGCTTTGCGTGAAGACGTCCACAGCATCAGCCACCAAGAAGGTGTTGTCTTTCACTCAAGACATGAAGGCGTTATCGACCTCGTTGTTTCCGGCCTTATTGACCCCAGATCTGCTATTGTCTACATGCGGGAGTAATGAAGCATGAAGCAATGGATCGCAGAAATAGCCACAGAAACAACATCAGGTATCAAGAAGAGTGTTGAAGCGTTCTACCTGCCCACGGCAGAAGATGTACGCAAAGAAATATCCAAGCGCGGCGCTTACGCCGTTAGTATTCGCCCCTATGAACGTAGCCCTATGGAACGTCTTCTTGCTAAATCATCATGGTGGCAGGTTCAGCTTCTGCGCGGTATCCAGTTTAGATCAACCTCAACCTCCCCTGGTGTCGCTTTCTGGCGCTTGATTGAGGCTGAAACAAATCCTACCCGCCAAAACATTCTCGCTCCGGCCCGTGAAGCTTTATCGCGCGGCCTTGGCATTATTGATGCAATGAAAGCACTCAACATTTTTGATCGCGGTACCTTAGCTATCTTGGCAGCAAGTGAGCGTGCCAACAAAATTGCAGAAGGTATTCCGCACGCTATCCAATCTATCACGGATAAGCGAAAAAATATGCGTTCTATCGCCGGAACGATGGGTTGGCTCGGTTTTGACGTGATTACTATTGTGCAGGCCATGTTCTGGGGGAAAGACATGGTTATCGGCTGGTTTAACGACAACAAACCAACAGAACCGGAAAAACTGGCTGAGTTTGAGAATGTTGTCGGCAATTTATCCTTAACGTGGGACATTCTGATCCTTATTGCCGTTGGTATGGGCATTTTTATGGTATGGGCAATCACTTCATTCTACCTTAACCGCGGTAAGAAAGACTGGCCAACAGCCAAGATCGTGAGGAGTATTCCTATGATTGGCGCTTACATGCGAGATCTGGGCTTCGCCGATTCGATGATGACGGCTTCCCGTATGATTAAAGGGACCGTACCTATGAACGAAATTCTGGAATTATCCGCAGATTCCGCGTCTGTGCCTGAGGTTGCTAAATATTGGGAAGAATCAAAAGACGATCTACTCCGTGGTATCCCTCTTGGTTCAGCCCTCGATAGAGAACCGCTTACACGAAATGAACGGCTGGAACTGGCGACCTTGTCCGATTTGACGCAGGTTGCTACAATTATGGAGTCGATTGCGGAAATGCGCGCTCAAAACGCCAAAACCAAACACAGCCTCATTCTATGGCTCGCCTTCGGTCTAACGGGCGTTTATCTGGCAATCGCCTTTGGTAGTGCGATCTTTGCACTGACCGTTATGAATATGTCGATTGATAGCGCTCTTGGTGGTCTGACAGGTGGGGGCTTTTAAAGTTTAAATTTAAGAAAATTGCGGTAATATAGAAGAGATGGCAGATTCGATGAGTACAAATGGTAACAATACAGGCCCTTCCAATATTGGAGGCGGCATTAAAGATCGTCTGTCTTCTATGGCAAGCATGGCGGCAGGGACTGCTGGCGATGCACGCCCTCTGCCTTTCTTAACGAATGAGATGGTTGGCGGCTCAGTCCCCGCTATTGCTGGCTCTGAAGATGAAACTGTCTGGAACGCGGCATCTCAAGCCTGCGGCACTGAGAAAATTCACTACACATATACAGTTGAAGACGGACGATGCTGGTATTTGGCGATCCCTTCCTCCGCGATGGCCTCTAACCCAAACAGCTGGTGCCCTTTGGCGGCAGCCCTCCCTGGTAACGAAGAACACTGGGATAAAGAAACAGTTTATATATATGAGCAAGAAGGTTTGGCATCCGCTCTTAGATGGGATACGGAAACAGGCCGTATTCAGGTATTTATTGGACCGTCACGAACAATCCTGCCTAAAATTCAGAGCATGGATGCAAATTTCGTAACAATTAATCCTGATGCAACAAAGCCAGTACCATGGGTACAGCGCCAACTTCGCTCAGAACAAATTGCGCGCATGACGGGGCTTACCGTTCTATTATCAGGGGTTGGTGTGGCCTTACTGGCGATTGCTTATATCCTGACAATTAACTTCATGTCTATTACACTTGGTTCAGATCTGCGTAAAGCAGAAGAAAAAACAAGAAAAGCGTCGAATGAGCTCATGACTATGGCCGCTAAAACGCTTCAGAACGACTCTTTACGTCACATGGTGCGCGTTCAGGAATTGCTGGACGTTCTCGGCGATAACGATGGTACATTGGTACGCTATGAAGTAAGTAATAATGGAAATACAGTCGAATGGGAAGCGCTTGTCCCTCAGGCCTTTAGCGCAGGCGGCGTGCCTGAGCTTAGAGGCGCCAAACCTATGCCAGGCTTGGAAGAAGATGGGCGCGTTAGAATTCATGGCACAAGGTAAGAAATAATAAAATAAAGGATTAACGCGTCGCACAATATATTTATGTAAATATTAAGTAAAAATTAAGCTAAATCAGCGAGAATTATGTGTAATGGCTAAATAGGCCAAGAATAAATAAAAAGAGAAGATACGTGAAAAAGGTAGATATTAATAACATAATCAAGCAGTTAACGGGTCCTAACTCGACACAGGACATGATGACTTTTTTTGAGGGTCTACCCAGCAAAGCCGGAAAAACACTGCTTGTTGCCGGTGGTGTTGCTTGGATGGTTGCTGGCGTTGCTATTCTGTACGGGAGTATTCAGTCTGATAAAATTGCGCAAATGCGTATCGATCTGGCACAGACAGAGGCGTTAACGCCCCCCGTCCCTACCGTTAAGAATATTAATGTTGACCAAGGCCAGATTGAATATTTTGTGACGCGCGCGGCGGAAGAATACAAAAAGACAGGTGTTGATATCAAGAATGAGAACGGAAAAATCGTTATTTCTGGTAACACTGGCCGCCAGTACGGCGCATTTCGCGAAGCGATTGGCCATATTCAAAATGGTGGTGATGGATGGCGTGTATCAGTTGAACAGCTTTGTGTGGGCCGCGAATGTGCTGGAAAATCAAAGGCCGCAAAATCATTTCTTTACGGCCAGTTTAGCGTATCTCGCGTTGATATTGATATGCCAAGTTAGAAGAAAAAGGATAGAATAAAAAAGATTAATTACGGTAGTATTTGGATAACAAATCAATTAATGTGGGGAGATTAACAGTTTTGGGTAGAGTAAACACATTACTAAAGAAGGAGCCTCAAATGGTCAAACAACTTAAAAAAACAGAAAGAGGGAATGTATTATTCCTGATTTTGATTGCTGTGGCGCTCTTTGCGGCGCTTTCATATGCGGTAACACAGTCAAGCCGATCCGGTGGTAGCGATGCCTCTAGTGAGACAGCGGCGGTAAACTCTGCATCCTTGACACAATATCCAACGGGTATTCGTACAGCGATGCTTCGTATGTCTATTGCCGGCGTTCCCGTTGACACCATGGAGTTCAACGAACCAGAAGATTTCGGCGATTGTACGCAACCTTCCGGTGGCCCAGTTGGAGGTGCTTGTGTTTTCCACCCGAATGGTGGTGGCGCTGTACATCAATACGCACCGCAGAATGCTGGCGTAACAGGCGGACCTCTTCCTTGGTACTACAACGACAACTTTGCAATTACAGACGTAGGTACTTCAGCCACGGAAATGATTGCATTTCTTCCAGACGTAACAGAAGGTTTGTGCCGTGAATTAAACCGTAGATATTCAATTGATGGAATACCTGCATATGGTGCATTGCCCGCAAGTATAGAAGAAACGATTGCACAAGGGACTGGTCAGACATATTACGTAGCATCTGGCGCAGGGACTGCAACGACTGTGGCTTGGCCTACAGGAACCCATCTTCTCGTTGGACAACCTTATGGTTGTTTTGATTCCAGTGGCCGCTACGTTTACTACCACACTATCGTTGAGAACTAAGATCAGCTGATCGAGAATAAAGAATTAAGCCGCCCTTATTTGAGGGCGGTTTTTTTATGCTTTTTACTTAAAACATTAAGAATTAGCTGATAGAATGATAGCAGGTTTATTTTAAAGGGGTATCTATATGCATTTCATCACCAACAAGCGCATTGCTGAGACAGGGTCAGCACTTGTCTATATTTTGATCGCTATTGCACTCATGGCGGCGCTAACAGCTACATTTGTCAATTCAGACTCTCAGCAGTCAAGATCCCAAAACTCATTCAAACTTGCGCAAGACGTTAAATCACAAATTCAAACGATTAAAGCCGCGATTGAAGGCTGTACCCTGCTCTATCCGGGCGGCGATATTACAGTTAATGACGGCTCGACTACAGATGCCGGTTTTCACAACCCATTCCCAGTTAATCCATCTTCAGCCCACTTTACTGGCTCCACGCTTGGGGCGGAGTCAGATAATGCTGTTTCTGGTCTTAGATGCCCGGGCAATCCAGGCGACACCAATGACCACGAGCCTATATTTGGCGCGGCTTCTGGACAAAACCTAAGCCCTGCGCCAGGCGTATTGGAAGACTGGATGTATTTTAACGGAACAAAAACAGTAGGCTCTACGACCTATACAGGTGTTTATATCTCAACACGTAGTAACAAGACCGACCCTTATATTGCGGAGGCTTTTGACAAAGTCGCTTCGACTTTTTCTGCCTGTGAAGCGGACTCTGTTGATGACAGTGACGATGACTGCGCATCCGGCTATGTCTGCCTTAGATACTGGATCATCAGGTCTGCACCAGCGTGTTAAAAAAAAGCTTGATTTCTTAGTTACTATTCGCCATATTCGGGTTCTTGACGCGGTACAGCTTCGTCAAAAGAGAAAGATTTTATAGTTTATAAAAAAGAATAGGATTGATTATGGCTTCAGGTGTAGCACAAAAAGTAATGCTGGAAAGCGAAGAAGGTACAGGATACCGCTACTACGTAAAAATTAACCCACGTACGCAAACTGAAAAATTGCGCCTACGTAAATATGATGCTTATGCACGTAAGCATTGCTGGTTCTCTCAGAAGAAACTACCTCCACATAAGAAGAACTAATTTTTCTTTTGGGACATTTAAGAATTCAAAAGCCGGGAAGTTCCCGGCTTTTTTGTTATCTTTTCTACATTACTGCAGCTTTCTTTATTCCTTTGGGCGGGCCACAGGCTCGAAGCGATCTGGGTCAACTTTTCCCTCGCCTTCAAAAACACTGCAGTTACGCCCCTGCGCTTTTGCTTCATACAGCATGTCATCAGCGCGGCGAAGTGCTTCTTCCGGCTCTATCCCTTCTTCTTCAAAGAAATAGGCACCGCCAATAGATGTCGAGCAGGTTAGCTCTCCTTCTTCATGGCTCACTTTAAACGGCTTATCACACATACCGCGGCGCAGACGTTCAGAAATCACCATCGCACGTTCCATCGTGACATCCGGTAAAATAGCGACAAATTCCTCGCCGCCTAAACGTGCCACAAGGTCAAAACTACGCAAACCATTGCTCAAACGTGTCGCAAATTCTTTTAACACTTCATCACCGACATTATGGCCGTAATTATCATTCACTTGCTTGAAGTAATCGATATCGAATAGCAGCACAGCAAGAGGCTTATGCGCCTCCTCGCGGCGTTTTAAAAGCTTATCAAGGTGGACCATAAGATAACGGCGATTATATAACCCTGTCAGCGGGTCTGTCAGCGCCATAGATAGGCTGACTTCGTAATTATCGCGCAAGCGCTCTTGGAAACGTTTACGGCGCACCTGCGTTCTTGTGCGCGCCAAAAGCTCGTTACGGTCTACAGGGCGCAAGATATAGTCATGAGCGCCGATCTCCAAGCCATGGGCAATACGCTGCATATCTTCTTCATTACCCACCATCAAAATAGGCACAGAGCGCGTTTTATCATTTGATTTGAGGTGTGATACGAGGCGAAGGCCGTCTTCTTCAAGCATATTCAGTGACACGATAATCAAATCAAAATCGCCGCCCGTAACTTGCTCAATCGCTTGCATACCATTGGATACAGACGTCACTTCATGGTGATCCCGCTGCAGCGTTTCCGTAAATTTATCCGCTTCAAAGGCCTGATCTTCAATCACGAGAATATTCGCCGAAGCAACTTCACCGTCCATCGTCTGGCTGGCCTCATCAACGACCCCTAATGTTGTCGCCGTTGTTTCGCGGACTTTCCATTCATCCACTGTCATCTTAAGACGAACAAGCGAGCGTACACGCGCCATCAGCGCCGTATCATTGACTGGCTTACTTAGGAAATCATCAGCACCCGATTCGAGGCCTTTCACACGGTCTGTTGCATCCGTTAGGGCTGTGACCATTACTACAGGGATATGCGACATGCGCGCATCCGCTTTCATACGGCGACAAACCTCAAAACCATCCATCCCTGGCATCATCACATCCAGCAATACAATATCAGGCCCATCTTCAGCCACGCGCTTGAGCGCCTCTTCACCGCTTGTTGCGGTAATAACTTCGTAATATTCACTGCTTAGCTTTGCTTCCAACAGCTTCACGTTGGGTAAAATATCATCGACAACTAACACACGTGCAGACATGCAGACCTCTTCTCATTTTTATTATTTTTATTCGCACTACGCATATTTACTCTTATTTTTTATGATTCTTTTGGGCTTACATATTTTTGAACTTTTTCAATAAAGCCCATCACATCGATAGGTTTGGAAATATAATCTTCACATCCCCCTTCACGGATTTTTTCTTCATCCCCCTTCATGGCAAAGGCTGTCACCGCGATTACTGGAATATCCTTTAGATCCTCATCATCTTTGAGCCACTGAATTACTTCCAAGCCGGAAATTTCAGGCAATTGAATGTCCATCAGGATCAGATCAGGCATGTGTTCGCGAGCGACACCAAGGACGGCATTCCCTTCTTTCGTCTGAATGGTATCAATACCATGTGCCTCAAGTAGATCTGTAAACAGCTTCATATTGAGATCGTTATCTTCAACGACTAGCACTGTTTTTTTATCTTTATCCGTCATGATCCCTCATTTTCTTTCTGCGAACAATCCGGCCAGTCAATAGGCTCCAGAGCTTTCAGCTTTTGTTCAACAGTAAAATCAGGATATTCCACCTTCATATAAGAAACAATCCCATTTTCATGCATATCAATCGACATTTCATAGGCAGGATCCTCCGTCTTCTCATGTGCATCAAAGAAAGCCAGACGCATAGAATTTTTCTTGTTTTTGAGTAAAGAGAGGTCAAAATTGCGCCCGGATTCTTGCGCTCTATCTTTAATATCAGGCCTTAACCCGCTGGATTTACCAATAAAGGCATTAATCTCATACAGGCTATCGACATCGCTACCGTCATACACATCCGCATTAACGAAGCGCTGACCATCTTTGGCTGCTTGAAGTAATTCGAGTGTGTGCTTCACAGGGAAAATTGTGCCTTCTGGTAAGATAGCCTTACTGCCATAAGGTATCTTAAAACTAGCCTCACCCTTTGCTAAGTCCGCTTCACCGCGATATTGCTCAGGCGCTGTGTTGCCGCGCTTACGTGAGCTGTTAAACTGCAATAATCCCCCATCATAACTCTCATAAGCGGAAAAATCGCTGGTGATATCAACAACGCCGACATCAGCATAAGAATAGAGTAATTTAAAGCGGTGATTAGTGATCCAGCCCTCACAGCTACCATGCCATTCATATAACATGTCCCCTTGGACATCCAATATCTGAGAACCATTACGGCTGGATTTCAAAGAAACCTCATAAATCGCCTTGTGCGGCTGAAGGTTACGAAGAATCTGCTTATCATAAGCTAAGCTTCCCAATCCTGCGGGGATATCTTGCGCGATAGCCTTCGGCGTAGCCCAAACAGCACCCAGCAGAAGACCTGAAAAAACAGCAATTTTTGCATTCTTAAACACTCATTTACTATAGAGATTTGTACATATCATTCAAGAACCTCTTAGCACATATGCTTTCTTGCCCACCTCAATCGGCAAATTTTTCCGTTTACGCAAAAATTGCCGCCGCCGCGCATAATCATATATGTGCCAAGATATAATTTTTTATATACAAATCAATGCTTTATAAAAATTTTATAAAAAACAAAACTGGCACGGTTCTCGCAACTATATAACCAGAATTAACGTTTGAAACGATAAGGAGTCGTTAAAGACTTAAAAAAAGACACAGACAAAAAAGAGATATGCTGACGAGGCCTTACCCTATACCCAACCCTCCTCATACCCCAAAGGTTTAGTCAGCTTCTTAACCTGCCGTTCCTCGCCCTAACCGTGAACCCCAAGGCAGGTTAAAACCAGAACCCGGGATCGCCCTTACCCCTCGATACCCGGGTCTCTTTTTGCCTAAATTCAGCCAAATAAAATTTTTTTAAATTTCTTTCTTGCAAAGGGCCATTGGCTCGGATATAACGCATCCACACTATAGATTGATAAGATTTTAAGGAGATACACATGGCTATCCAACGCACATTTTCGATTATTAAGCCAGATGCAACAAAGCGCAATTTGACAGGCGCGATCAATGCAAAATTTGAAGAAGCAGGCCTTCGCATCGTCGGCCAGCGCCGTGTTCACATGACACGCGAACAAGCTGAAAAATTCTACGCCGTACACGCTGAGCGTCCTTTCTTTGGCGAATTGGTAGACTTCATGATTTCTGAGCCAGTTGTTGTTCAGGTTCTCGAAGGCGAAAACGCTGTAGCAAAAAACCGTGAAGTTATGGGTGCTACGAACCCAGCAGATGCTGACGAGGGCACAATCCGTAAGGAATTCGCGCTTTCAATCGGTGAAAACTCTGTACACGGCTCTGACTCAGAAGAAAATGCAAAGATCGAGATCGAGCAATTCTTCACAGAAGACCAGATCGTAGGCTAATCGCCTCCACATTTAAGAATAATGATAGAGGGTGTGTTCTCACCTTTATCTTACCCCCCCTTTATGCCGAAGGTGAGTCCTCTATCTAAAGAAAACCCCGACCAGTAATGATCGGGGTTTTTGTTTATTCTTTATCGAAAAAAATTTAGGCCAAGAAATTTAAGCCGCTTCGGTGTCTTTTACCTTTTCCTTCGGCAAATTCACCTTGAGGTGAAGATCTTTAAGCTGTTCAGGCTCTGCCAAAGTCGGCGCACCCATCATATGGTCTTCATACTGGCCATTCATCACGAAAGCGTATACTTCGCGCAAATTAGGTTCATCCGCAAGGAGCATCACCATACGGTCAATACCAAAGGCAATACCACCGTGAGGCGGTGCGCCGTAACGCATCGCATTGAGCATGCCGCCAAATTTTTCTTCTAATACAGCGCGATCATAGCCAGCGAGTTCAAATGCTTTTTCCATGATTTCTGGCTTGTGGTTACGAATAGCACCAGATGCCAGTTCAAAACCGTTACAAACACAGTCATACAGATAAGCATGTGCTTCTAATGGATCGCCTTGCAAGGCTTCCAATTCGCCCTGCGGCATANAAAACGGGTTGTGAGAGAAATCAAGCTTGCCTGTTTTCTCATCAATTTCATACATTGGGAAATCCACGATCCAGCAGAATTTATAAACGCCTTGCTCACGCGCCGCAGGGTGCGCAGGGTCTTCAATTGCGTCACAAATTGCGTCACGCGCTTTACCAGCAAATTTCGCCGCCGCCGCTTCTTTATTACATGCGAAGAAAATCGCATCACCGTCTTCCAGACCAGCAATCTCCTTAAGCTTCTCTTGCGCTTCCGCCGGAATAAACTTTGCAATCGGGCCCGCGCCTTCACCGTCTTTAAAGACAACATAGCCAAGGCCTGGCGCGCCTTCTTTTTGTGCCCAAGAATTTAGTTTGTCAAAGAACGAACGTGGCTGATCAGCGACTTTAGGTGTGCGAATAGCGCGCACAACGCCGCCTTTCTCAATCACGCCTTTAAACGCATTAAACGTGACGTCTTCGCGGGCGAAGACTTCTGTTACATCACAAATTTCAAGCGGGTTACGAAGATCTGGCTTATCCGATCCGTATTTAAGCATCGCTTCTTTATATGTGATGTCTTTTTCCCAAATGATTTCGCGTTTTTCGCCCGTGAAGTCAGCGAATTGCTTGAATGTTTCCTCGATCACCGGTTGCATTGTCGCAAAGACATCCGCCTGTGTTACAAAGCTCATCTCAACATCGAGTTGGTAAAATTCCGCCAAACGGTCAGCGCGGCCATCTTCATCACGGAAACATGGGGCGATTTGGAAATAACGATCAAAACCAGACATCATCAAAAGCTGTTTGAATTGTTGCGGCGCTTGAGGCAACGCATAAAATTTACCTGGGTGTAAGCGTGATGGCACCAAATAATCGCGCGCACCTTCCGGTGAACTTGCTGTCAAAATCGGTGTTTGGAATTCTTGGAAATTCTGATTATGCATTTTCTCGCGCAAAGAACGGATCATCGCATTACGCAGGCCTATATTCTTTTGCATCTTCTTGCGGCGCAAATCAATATAACGGTATTTAAGACGCACATCTTCACCCGCATCGTCTTCTGATGCGACTTGGAATGGCAATACATCTGCTGATGATTGCACTTGCAGGTCTGAGATTTTGATCTCAATAGCCCCTGTCGGCAATTTATCATTCACGGTTTCATCCAAACGCGCCAATACTTCACCTGTAATCGTCAATACAGATTCAACACGGCAATTCTCTAGCGCATCAAGAAAAGGAGAACCTTCCGCCACAACGCATTGCGTTAAACCATAGTGATCACGCAAATCAATAAATAGCACGCCGCCATGGTCGCGCTTTTTATGTATCCATCCTGAGAGCTTTACAGTCTCGCCAACATTTTCTTTTCTTAGTTCACCACAATTATGAGTGCGATATGCATGCATATTTTTCTTGCCTTTTTTATGTCTATAAATTATGCCTAAACGTCACCACACTCTAGTGTTTGTGGCCCAAAAATCAAAGGAAAAAATGATGCCAACACCCATTAATCCAGAAACAAATCAAATGTCAGATACCAAACTCCATAAAGAATTTGAAAAAGCGAAAGACCAAGGTCACACGCATTTACTTATTTACAAGCTTGTTCATATAAGCGCACCACTTGTAATCATAGGCTATGGATATCACGGCCTAACCACGGTCTCGCCTCAAGTCTCCATTAGCCAAAAAGCAGTTAGCTTTGACGCAAATGACAAAGATACAATGACAAACACACTAGCATTGACAACAGAAACGCTGTGCCGTGCAGAAACAGGAGACATCAACCCATGCTACAAAGCACCAGAAAAGGTATTTTACGGCGTTTATGATCTATCAAAACCTTTTGATGATGCTCGTATCAAGTATGAAGAGCTACCAAATCAAGCTATAGAAACAATCAATGATTTAATGTATAAAGAACGAGAACAAAAAAAGGGCCCGTTTTCTAAATTATTAGAAAAAGTTTTTGGCTAATTAAGGTATTTATAGACGTGCGTATCATTGAAACAACCAAAGATTTGAAAGACTTTTGCAAACAAGACTTTGGCGATTTCATTACGATAGACACAGAGTTCCTGCGCGACAAAACATATTATCCTCTTCTATGCCTTGTCCAGATCGGGAGCCCGAAAGTGGAACCTGTGGCCGTCGACCCACTCGCCAAGGATATAGACCTTAAGCCTCTAGTAAAACTTCTGGCCGATGAAACCATACTGAAGGTCATGCATGCCGGAAAACAGGATATGGAAATTTTCTATATGCTAATGAAAGGCAAGCTACCCGCGCCAGTATTTGACACACAAATTGCCGCCTCGGTTTTGGGTTATGGTGAGCAAATTGCCTATCACGCCTTGGTCAAACGCATCTGCAACGAAGACATTGATAAAAGCCGTCAATTTACAGACTGGTCGCACAGGCCAATCAGCGATGCTCAACTCAAATACGCGATTGGCGATGTGACTTATCTGATTGATGTTTACAAAAACCTGTCTGAAAAGCTCGAACAGCAAGGACGACTGGAGTGGATTAAGGAAGATATGCAAATCCTGACCAATCCTAAAACTTATGCAAATGATCCTGACCTCGCATGGCAGCGGATTAAGATGCGCTCCCACAAAAAACAAGACTACGTTGTATTACAAGCTTTGGCCGCATGGCGCGAGAAAGAAGCACAGCGCGTTAACATCCCTAAGCAACGCATTATGAAAGATGACGTTCTTACCCAAATAGCCCTGACCAAACCAAAAGACGAATCAGGATTTAAACGTATACGTGGCATGGCTGATGCTTTTAAAACGGGGGATAAGGCCAAGAATTTATTAAAAATCATCGCCAAAGCACAGAAAGACATTGAATCATCCACGATTGAAATCCCTTCGAATAAGAAAAAGAAGCAAGCGGACGTCTCTCATATTGTTGATATGCTCAAACTGCTTTTAAAACTGAACGCCAATGAACACGGCATTGCCGGACGTATGATTGNCAATGTACAGGAGTTGGAAGACTTCGCGCTTGAGGAAACCAGGGATATACCGATGCTTCAAGGATGGCGCTATAAAGTTTTTGGGAAAGAAGCCGAAGCACTCGTCAAAGGCAAGCTAACTCTAGGACTTGAAAAAGGTCGCATTAAGAAGAGCGGATAACAATCTCTTTTATCCGTGCGGCCACTTCATTTTCTAATGGCAATGCCTCTTGCGCCCCGATTTTAGTACAGGCTAGGCTACCCGCGACAGCGCCCCATTTTAGCGCGTCCTCTAATGACTGCCCCATATCAAGAGCCGCCGCAAAATAACCAGTATAGGCATCGCCCGCCCCAATCGTGTCTATCGGACGAATATTCAGCGCGCTCACCAGCATAGATTTTTCACCGTCACTACACACTGAGCCATTACCGCCAAGCGTAACGATACAGGCAAGATCAAAGCGAATCGCCAGATCTTTCGCAAAGGCCTCCTTATTAAAGCTACTCATATCCAGTTGCTTCGCCAGTGCATCCGCTTCATATTCATTGAGAATAATATAGTCCAGATTCTGCAACGCCTCTTCTGAAATAAAATGATATGGCGCCAAATTCATAAGCGTACGGGCGCCCTTTGCTTTAGCGCGGTGAATGAGGGCTTCAGTCTCGCCCATAGGCAATTCGCCCTGCAAAATCACCGTTGTTTTATCATCAAGATGCGCGTCACTAATCGTCTTTTGACTCACATGTAAATTTGCGCCCTTACTGACAACCACTTTGTGCGTACCGTCAGGATCGACAAATATTGCCGCAACACCTGTCGGATGGTCACATTTTTCAACACCGGACGTGTCAATGTCACGGTCTTCAAGATTTTTGAGCAATGCGCGAGCATGTGCGCCCTGCCCTACGGCACCAAAAAATTTAACTGATGCACCGGCAATAGCCGCCGCGACAGCTTGGTTTTGCCCCTTACCGCCAGGCGCTTGTGCATGCGTATCTAAAAATAAAGCCTGATCTTTTTCAGGGAGATCAGTGACATGGAAAAATATGTCATAAACGTTTGAGCCAAAAACAATAATCATAATCTATTATCTAGCGTATTTTTCTATCGAGGACCAGTTGCCACTCTTGGCTTATCAACAATGGCATATGATGATGATCTGCTCTGCACACCTAGAGGGCGTCTATCACGCGGCAGTTTGTTCTCGGGGCGTTGCAAGCCTCTTTTTTCCAACAAACCCTGATGCAACATCGTCTGAATTTGTTCAAACTCTTCTTGCGTCCTGATGTGGTAGTCCGCATCAGGGTGAGCTGGTATAGGTCCTTCAACAAATTGAATAGTGATGGCACCAGATTTTAATCCAGCCTCAACGCCGCCCGTGCTATCCTCGAAGACAGCTACATGTCCTTTTTTTCCATAGCGCTCATATGGCGCATTCGGATCATGTGTGTCAGTTACACCCATAAAAGAACGCATATAGTCATATGGGTAAGGATTCGGCTTTTTCATATGGAGCATACCGATAGCATTCAGCTCTTCTAAACCTACAAAATTTCTACCAAAAAACGGCATAATACCGACAGCCGCTAACCCTTTTTTAGCATATTCAGAAATAGCATTGGTCACAGCGCCCGTTGCCTTACCTTTAGCATTCAAACCTTCAATAAATTTGCGCATCCCTTTGCGGGCAGGTACTCTGTCAATAATCTTGCCGTATTCTTCCATGCACGAGTCGCAAAATTCGGTAACAGAAATAGTAGAACCTATCGCATCAAATTTTGGCTTGAGCGCCTCAAAAACAACGGGGTGTCCTTTACCCAGATTCGCTTGCCAAAGCTCATAACTCAAATCAACACCCAGCTTTTCAGACGCGATTTTAGTCGCTTCATAATGCAGGTCTTCATTCTTTAGAATGGTGCCATCAACATCAAACAGCACAGCCACAATATTTACCATATTACACTCCGATATTTAGACTTGAATATGTCTCTAATAACAAAAAAAGTCAAACTTTTGTTGTATTGCACAGTAGCAAACTATCCACAAAACAAGATAGAATGCTATGATAGAGGATATTTAAGAAGCAAAGCCATTTAATGAAACACTTATACCTACTACGCCACGCACAAAAAGCACAAAACTCAGAAGACGCCGATACACCGCTTTCCGAAAAAGGAGAAGAGCAGGCAAAATCACTTGGCAATTGGGTCAAGCAACATGATGTCAAATTCGATTACATTTTGTGCTCTCCGTCCTTGCGCACAAAACAAACATTTGAGCTTTTGAACATAGAGGAAACGCCCATCAACTTTGAAGCAGTTCTTTATGACTCAATGATGAGTAATGGCCAAGATCTTATAAACAGCCTAAGTGAAGCTATTGAACAAATGTCAAGCAATATCAATGGCTTACTTATCATTGCTCATATGCCAAATTTAATGCGCCTGTGTCATTTCCTAAGCGACACTGCCTCTTTGGAGGAAAACACAATCCTCACTTTTGGGTATNCAAGTTGCGGCCTTGTTAAAATCGACCTTAATATTGAAAATTGGAATGAAATTAAAAACGCCAGAAAATCCGGTAAAGTCAGCCTGCTGTACTCTTAAAAGAGTGGTGTCAATCTTCTAACGCCAAGGATTCAAATGCTTTGCGAATCACCGGAATAGTGACAGCCTTTTTCTCGGACAATGCTATCTTATCGGCTCTTTCTACAAGACGTTTGATGAAACGGAATGAGCGCTCAGTTCGCGGAAGAATGTAATTTATAACTTCAATAGATATATCCAACTGCCTGTCAGAAAACAGTTTTACTAATATTGACTGAAGCAAAACATCGTCAGGTTCATGGATAGCAACAGACGGTGCGGCACAAAGACGAGAGCGTAAATCAGGGATAACAAAGTTCCAGCCACTTTGCACAGAAGACGCCGTAAGCAATATATGCGCCTGCTCTTCTTTGGCCATATTATATAAGTGAAATAGAGCCGTTTCAAATTCACGGTCACCGATATACGAGCATACATCTTCAATAATCACACATTTGTCACATTCAAAAATACGGCCAAAATCCGCGTCTTTAAGGTCATTTGCAGGAATACGCTGCGCGCCTGTCCTGTCTTGCCACACATAAGATAAATGTGTTTTGCCGCTGGCCTCATCCCCATAAATAATCAAGGCCGGGGCTGGCCATTTCGGCCACATATCAATCCACTGCACCGCTTCTTGATTACTCGGCGCAATCAGGAAATCTTCACGGCCATAGGCCACGCGGTGTGAAAAATCCATTGGAATTTGTTTAATTTCTGAAACAGACATATCAAACTTATTTTCTGCTCTTTGTCTTCTCTATTGTTTTCTTAAAATCGGCTTCTGGCCTGCGGCCTGCATCGCATAGTATGAGCCGGACGCATCATAGCCCGCCTGAATATTCGGTTGCTCAATATACAAAGCTTGCTGGCCTAGGGCGAGCATTAATCTTTCATAAGAACCGCTGTAATTCAATTTAACATCTGCACCATTTTGATCTAGTGAAGCCACATCATATTCGGATATCGCCGCAACATTATCCAGCGCGTTCCGTATTCTCACCCATTCACCAAGGTCAGAAAATGGTACAAAAACAGAGATAGAAGATTTCTGAGCATAGGCAGATGTTGCGGTCTGCTCTNTCCAGTTTCGTTGCATAAAGGCATAAACTTCACGAACCTCATTACGCATAATCTGCTTTATATCCATTTCTCCTTGTTCGTTCTCAGGTACCGAAGCTTTGAAGCTTTTGATATGTGCTGGCGCGAAACCATCCGTTCTGTACAAATCAATGGATAGCTCTGTCTCCGTATTGAGCGTCGCAATAGCAATAACGACAGCCTCGGCTTTGTATCTTTCAGCCATATTAAGCAATGCGTCTTGATCGTAATTAAGCGGCGTCGATTCAGGCGCACTGGACAAATCTTGTACATCACCCAAAGGCACCATCACAGGCACCAAGCCTTCAGAGTATGTGTCAACGCGCTGCCATGCTTCAAGCCATGGGTTCTCGCCAGACCACAACCGCGCAGGACCGCCTTCTTGAAAATAAGGAAGAACCAAAATCGCTTTACCGCCTATATCACTAAACCGATACCCGCCGCCTTCGAAAAACTGACGCGTGGCATTTTCTTTAAACGAAAAAGAGAACTCACCGACATAACGGTTTGGCGCTAAATTCTCGTGCACAATTTCAAAATTATTGATCAACACCGAAATCTCCGCATCATCAGGTTGCGGCAATGCTTTAATCTCATCCTCAGTCAAAAGCCTTTCAGCCAGACGCTCAAACGCCATACGGCGCGCTTTGGCAAATGCTTTATCACGGGCATTAACGGTACTTTCACCGGAAATATCCACCTCGACATTTTTAACATCAAAAACACTGGTGCTCGCATATGACACCCCCGCCCCTGCAAGACCAAGCCATATAGTGACACCCAACGTTAATAAAAAAAATTGTACTATTTTCATCATGCACCCAATGTTGTAAACAATAGTTATAGCAGTTAATTAGGTCGAAACAATGGCAGAAAACGCATATAAAGAAGCAGGTGTTGATATTGAGGCAGGTAATGCCCTCGTTGAAGCGATTAAACCCAGTATCAAAAAAACCATGCGCCCAGGAGTCATGGGCGGCATTGGTGGGTTCGGCGCATGCTTTGATTTAAAAGCGACAGAAAAATTTGACGACCCTATCCTCGTCTCCGCCACGGATGGCGTTGGCACTAAACTCAAAATCGCCATTGAAACTGACATCCATAACACTGTCGGCATTGACCTCGTCGCAATGTGCGTTAACGATTTGATCGTACAAGGCGCAGAGCCGCTATTCTTTTTAGATTATTTTGCCTCAGGCAAGCTTGATGTTACGACGGCTCAAAAAGTCATTGAAGGTATCGCAGAAGGATGTCAACAAGCAGGGTGCGCGCTCGTCGGCGGCGAAACGGCAGAAATGCCCTCCATGTATGAAGACAAACACTATGACCTTGCTGGCTTTGTTGTTGGTGCTGTCGAACGTAGCGAGATGGTGACTGGGGAAAACATTAAAGCAGGCGATACCATCATCGCCCTTCCGTCCTCT
Organism: Micavibrio sp.; assembly: GCA_002710775.1. Classification (GTDB taxonomy): domain Bacteria; phylum Pseudomonadota; class Alphaproteobacteria; order Micavibrionales; family UBA9664; genus UBA9664. Next base: position 117,411 of record PALX01000006.1, read on the forward strand.
GGCTTACACTCAAACGGCTTTTCACTTGCCCGTAAAATTGCTGAACAAGCTGGCGGTTACACTATCAAACCGCCATTTGAATCAAAATTTAACACTTTGGGCGAAGCGCTTCTTACGCCCACAACCATCTACGTAAAACCTGCGCTACAAGCCCTTGCCACAGGCAAAGTCAAGGGCCTCGCCAATATTACAGGCGGCGGCATTTACGAGAACATTCCAAGAAGCCTGCCTAAAGGGTTAGGTATCAACATTGATGCCCATAAGTGGGCCCTCCCACCTGTTCTTGGCTGGCTTAAAGATGCAGGGTCTTTAAGTGACAAAGACTTCGCCACAACTTTTAACGCAGGCATCGGCATGGTCCTTTTCTGTGCGGCGGAAGACAGTGACCAAGTCGTAGAAGCCCTTGCCTCATGCGATCAAAAAGCGCAGGAGATTGGCAAGGTTACAGAAAATGACACTATCGAAATTGAGAACACTGAGACGGCATGGCAGATTTAAAGAAACTGGCCATTTTTATCTCAGGGCGTGGCAGTAATATGCAATCCATCGTCAATGCCTGCCAATCAGGCAAAATTCCTGCCGAAGTCGCGATCATTATTTCCAATAGAGCCGATGCCGCCGGATTAGAATTTGCAAAAAACAAAAACATCCCTACCGCCGTTATCAATCATAAAGACTTTCCTAGCCGCGCGACCTTTGAAGACGCGCTACAACAAGCCTTAGCGCCATATAATGTCGATCTCATTTGTCTGGCAGGATTTATGCGCGTTCTCACAGATCACTTCATCACAAAGTGGCCAGAGAAAATTTTGAATATTCACCCTTCGCTTTTGCCTAAATTCAAAGGACTTCACCCCCAAAGACAAGCCTTAGAGGCTGGCGAAAGCGAGAGCGGCTGTAGCGTCCATTATGTCGTGCCTGAACTTGATTCAGGCCCTGTCATTTTACAAAAAACAGTACCCATTGAAGCGGATGATACAGAAGAGAGCTTAAGTGCACGCATCTTGGAGCAAGAGCATACCGCCTATCCCGAAGCAATTCGTAAAATACTGAGCTAATCTTTGTAAAATAAACCTCTTAAAACAGGGATAAAAACATCCTTCTACTTGAGTCGCACAGGAATATGCGCCATTCTATAGACACTGTTTTAATGGGAATTTAATACCTTTACTATACGTTTTAAAAAAGAGGATAAAATGGCACAAGAAAATCACAATGTAGAAGTCGATCCAGCATACCGAAAAGATGCAGAAAACTTTTGGCACAATTTTATGAGTTTCGGCAAAATAGCGACACTCAGCATTATAATTGTCCTGTTGCTCATGGCGATTTTCCTGCTTTGATCATTTAATAGCTATATGAATTTACATCGTCTGCTTTTATCGTTTTTTATGCTTAGCGTGGCCATAGTTTTTATGTGTCCGCAACAAGCAGGCGCGCAAATTGATACAAACTCCCCGACACTCACGCTTAATAATACGAAAACAGAATACACCCTCACCCCATTCGCTTACCGTACACAAGATACACAGCGGAATTTGAACTGGAAGCAAGTTGTTGAGCGTTTTAATAATAATATTCGCGGCACGCGCACGGCGGGCGACATTTTAAATTTAAGCTTCGATTCTAACCCCAACTACCTGATTTTTGTTATTGAAAACAAAACAAAAGAAACAGACTGGACGCTGGATTTCGGCAGGCATATTGATGGCCGCACAGGTCTTGTTCGTTCTATGTATATCCACAACGTCACGACAGGAAAAATGGTTGTTGATGGCTATGCCAGACGGAATGCGCCAAGCAACCTGGGCGAAGACTTGGTCGGCACGACGGCAACTTTGGAACTCGCTCCCGGCTCTAAAAACATGTTTTTAATGTATTTATATGCCGATAATGGCCTGCCCCTGACCCTTCCTTTGAAGATTACAGCGCAGGAACATTTCCTGTCGAATCTTTATAAAAATGACAATCTGAGACATCTGATCTTTGCCTTTTTTATCGCAACCATTGCCTTCTTCATCGGCTTATTCTTACTCAATCCGCATGTCGAACACATCTTATTTGCTGGCTATTTTGGCGTTCAGCTTCATCTCTTCACATATCTGGACTTTGATTTCTTTAGCCTTTCAGATATGCCCGGCCAAATGACAGGCTTATCACTTGCTCTCGGCTCGGTCCTTATTTTGTGGACCGTACGGTTCTTTTTGAATCTAAAGTGGAAAGAAGGACATGGCATGTCCAATATTTTCATTATCTTCTTTACCCTTCTTGTCTGCGCCTGTGCCGCTTACAGCTATTTAGCTATCCCTGTTGGCGCGCCGCTTAGACCGATAGCTTTCTTCGCTCCTGTTTTGGTGTGCCTTGCTATAGCTTTGATTATCGTCTTAAGCAAAGCGACGAGTAAGCGTCCAGGTACAGGGTTTTTCATTCTGGGTTGGCTTATCATGATTAGCTGTAGCAGTGTCACAATCCTTAGCTATGCTGGCATTCTTGAAACTTCTAAATATCTAATCAATGCTTATTGGTATTCTCTGCTACCTCAAGCTATTTTGTTTGTCACCGCCGCCATTATTAAATTTAAGGTTTACCAAAATCAGATCATCCGCAAGGAAATCAGACAAAATCAGGAGGCAGAATCGGCGGCACGTCTGCGCCAATCAAAAGAATCAGCGGACCAGCAGCGTTTATTGCGCGTGTTAGAACGTGAACGGGAAGTAATGGATGAATTGCGTCAGCGTGAAGCACAGCGTTCGGAAGAAATGCGGCAGGCCAAAGAAGCGGCTGATGAAGCCAACCGTGCGAAATCAGCCTTCCTTGCCGTGATTAGTCATGAGATCCGCACCCCTATGACAGGGATTATGGGGATGGTTCGTTTACTACTCGACACCAAGCTTAATAAGCAGCAAAGCGAATACGCAACAACCATCCAAGAGTCAGGGAACACAATGCTTGCTCTCCTTAATGACATTCTCGACTTTGAAAAAATTGAGACAGGCAAAATGGATATTGAGGTCGTGACTTTTGACCTGCACCGCTTATTACAAAGTGTAATTACACTTATGTCTGGCCGTGCGAAAGAACAAGATACAGCCCTTGTCCTAAAGCTTGAAGAAAACACCCCTATTTATTTGAATGGTGACCCGACCCGTATCCGTCAGGTACTCCTTAACCTTATTGGTAATGCGATCAAATTTACTACGGAAGGTACTGTCACTGTTCACGTCAGCAATCGCGGAGCCGGCAACAACCCTGGAGAACATTTGATTTATTTCGGCATTCAAGATACAGGGATCGGGATATCAGAAGAAGCGCAAGCGAATTTATTTAACCCATTCTCCCAAGCGGACAGCTCAATCTCACGTAAATTTGGCGGTAGTGGTCTGGGCCTTGCTATTTGTAAACGCCTTATTGAAGCCATGGGCGCCGCCATTAAGTTGCATTCTGTTGAAGGCGAAGGCAGTACGTTTAGTTTCACCTTAAGTCTCGAAGCCGCAGATGAAGCACAAGGTGACGCTGAAAAAACACAAGACTTATCGAATGTGAAAGCAGGTGGCAAATTACAGACCATGCGCATTTTAATCGCTGAAGATAATGAGATTAATCAAAAGGTCCTAACAGGGTTATTGAAAAAAGGTAACCACATACTTGATATTGTCAATGACGGCGAAAAGGCTGTCCAAAAAGCAAAGAACAACCCCTATGACGTTATTTTGATGGATATTGAAATGCCTCTCCTGAAAGGGCCGGATGCCACTATCCAGATACGTCAAAATATAGGGCCAAACCCAAACACCCCCATTATTGCCATGACCGGTAATGTGTCCGAACAGGATATCGCTTCATATATAGAGGTTGGCATGAATGATCATGTCGGCAAACCTATTAGCCCGGAGCGCCTAAATACTATCCTTAGCTCCATCGCATCCGGCGAAGGACGAAAGTCAAACGCCATACAACAAGAGCAAGAAGCAATGGAAGAAGAACAAGAACTTCCCCCTACTGATGAATCCGAAGTGCAATCAGAGACACCCCCCAATAGTGCGGCGGAAGGGCTGGATTTCAGCTATAGCGACAAACCCATCCCTACACCACTAGATAGAGACTCCGCACCTATTGAGACAGACGAAACACAAGAAAACACTTCAGACCTCGATTCCGAATCTGAGCTTGGGCCAGAACTAAACACACCCTCATCCGCCCCGATCATATTAGATGCGGAATATTTTGATGAAACGATGCTCATTAGCCTGAAGGACAGTCTGGGCGGCAAGCAGTTACTCGAACTCTTAGAAGGATTTTATGAGAAAACGGAAGAAATTATTCAGGCACTGAAAGCCGCAAATGAAAATGAAAAAATAGAAGAACTCCATGCGCGCGGCCACGAACTTAAAGGGATGGCGGGTAATTTCGGGTTTAAAAAACTAAGCCGCACCGCTGAACGTATTGAAAAACAGGCTAAGGATAAAAAGACGACGAATATAGCATCAGACATCAATGCCCTACCTGAAATCTACACAGAGTCCAAAGACCTTATTCAAGAATGGGCTTTGCGTGTCAAAAAAGATAAATAAGAAGACTAGATGAGCTGGCTTAGTCTTTAAGCTTACGCGCTTCCTCAGGCAACATGACGGGGATACCGTCACGGATCGGGTAAGCTAGCCCCGCCTTTTTAGAGACGAGCTCTCCGGCATCACGATCATATTCAAGCCCCTCTTTTGTCAGTGGACAGACAAGCATTTNAAGGAATTTAGGATCTGTTTTTGTTGTCATCGCTTAATGCTCCACTTTCTTTTTTTCATCTTGGCTACATTGAGTCGCGATATCAATAATTTTTGTGAAAAGATCAAAGCGTTCTTTGCAGTTTTCAGCTTCCAACAACGCCTGCTTTTCAGAAGCCTCAAAAGGGCAAACCATTGATAACACAGATAAAAGCTTGGCTTTCGGGGTATGCTCAAGAATAGTCATATCACAATCTATTCCTTTCATCGCAAAATAGCTTTCTAACTTCGCTAGTATGCATCCCCAATTAATATCGACAGGCTGCTCCTCGTGCTGAATATCATGGGTATAGCATGCCGTCGTAATACGCATCATACGATATCCATTTTTGGGTTTGGCTTCTTTTATAATATCAAAGCGGGTCGTCCCCGTAAGCGTAACTAAATAGCGATTATCTTCTGTTTCATGAAAACTGGTAATACGGCCAAGGCATCCTGTTTTATATAGCTCACCCTTATCTTTTTTGGCACAAGGCTGAACCATACCAATCACACGGTCCGCTTTCAGCGCGTCATCCACCATGTTCATGTAGCGCGGCTCGAAAATATTCAGCGGCAAATATCCACCCGGTAGCAATAGCGTACCGCTCAGCGGAAAAACCGGAAGAACTTCTTCTTTTTCCAAAAATTTCTTAATCATCCTATACATTGAAATATATCATATGGTGAGTAAAACAAGGCTTTTCCCTTAAAACGAGGAACAGTAACAACGATTTACAATCGAGTCTTAGATGTTACAATTAAAACAAATAATTTCACACTCCAGTCTCGCGTATATATTAACATGCTTCCATCAAAAGAAACGATATTACTCAACCTAAGAAGTGCTAATCGGCAAATATTTAATCCGACCTGCATAAAATATAATAAGTTCGACGCACATATTTCAACAGCAAAGAATTGCGGGACCCACTGGATAAAATACATGTTGAGCCATGTGATAGCACGCCTTTATAAGTTGCCAATACCTGAACACATTCGGGATGAAAGTCTCGTGGGACATACAAAAACACCCCCAACATATAAAAACATTCCACAAATCGCCATAACACACAGCCACCCTCATTATTTAATGCGCTTAGAAACAATCCATAAGACCTTAGACTTACCTAAATACGCTTTTGTTGTCAGAGACATACCAGACGCACTTGTTTCGCTATACGAGAAATGGCACACAGATTTCCCCAACTTTTACAACATTCCTAAAAGCGATGTTAGCTTCACACGCTATTTGCATGTTGGCGCCGAAGGCTCTGGCATGGAAGATATTTGGGGCCTGATCATGTATTTCAATGCATGGGGAGATGCACAAAAAGCATGCCCTGAACATGTCCTTGCTATGCGCTACGAAGATTGGAGAAGAAGTCCGCACGAACAGCTTTCACGCCTATGTAGCTATATCGGTATAAAAGATATAACTGAGGATATAATCGAGTATGCGGTAGAAAGTAGCTCAAAAGAGAAAATGTCAAAGAAACTAAATCTTAATGAAGCACACGCGGCTAAAACAGTAAATCTAAAGGAACGAAAGACTGAAGACTGGTATTCAGAAGAAGACATGCACTACGTCTTTCAAGTCTTGAAGAAGCATCTCAAATATGATTTCGGCTACGGCTACTTATAGTGCGCAATTTAGATTTAGGGATTTGAAAGATCCAGCGTTAACTTTTCATGGCCGCAATGGTCAATGAATTTAAGCAAGTCTGAGACTTTCAGCACCACTGTCGCCGTATTCACCATCGGATGACAATTCATATAATCATATTTTGTAATCGCTTTATCGAGGACAAAATAGGAAATGCGACGATTGTCTTTATCATTAATCAAAGATAATGGTGTCACCGAGCCGGGCTTAACGCCCAAAACTTCATCCAGCAAATCAGGTTTACCGAACGAGAGACTTCCGCCGCCGATTCGTTTTGATAACCCCTTAAGGTCTACTTGCGTGTCATGTTTTGCTAGCACAAGGACCATCACCCCTTTTTTATTCTTCAAAAACAGGTTTTTTGTGCCACAACCATCAATATGATTTTTAATTTTTTTAGATTCTTCCACGGTAAATACGGCATCATGTTCGTGGTAAACCGTGTCTATACCAAGGCTTTCGACAGTTTCTATAATGTGTTGTGAAGTTTTTATCATTTTTTGACCATATTCAATGAGAAAACCTCTTGCAATCAAAATCATTTTGAGGTTATATCTCAACTCTACTCTTTAAAGGATGCGAGTGTAGCTCAGGGGTAGAGCATTACCTTGCCAAGGTAAGGGCCGAGGGTTCGAATCCCTTCACTCGCTCCATTTTCTCTCTTTTTATAAATTTCAGTTTAGCTATAGCGTTGTTTTTGGAAAAACAGCATTAGGCCATATGCACTACAAAATGCGCCGATGAGCGCAGGCACGAGTTGCCAGAGATTGTCTGCCTGCACAGACAAGTATGCGCACAGTAATAGCACGAGGTTCACGCCTGCAATACGCCAGACAACATCCCTGTCTTTATATGGGTATGGGATCGGGGCTTGATAATAAAACCCTTTATGCGCACTCAAAACCGTTTGCCCTTTTAATACACGGCCTATAAGCGTGGCTGTTGCATCCAGACAATAATAGAGAGGCAATATCACCGCTGGCCAAAAATACCCTGCCAATGCGAGGCTCAACACATACCATCCCATAAGGAACCCCAGACTGATCGCACCAACATCTCCCAAATAGATTTTAGCTGGTTGCCAGTTCCAGATCAAAAAGCCCAGCGCCGCACCGCCCAGAATGAAACCATAGGCTGGCCCCATCAGACCGCCAACCCCCAAACAGATCATAAGTCCGCCTATTGAAAAACCAAGATAGGCTGTTTGCATACCACTAAGCCCATCAATACCATCCATGAAGTTATACAGATTGGTAAACCATAAAAGACAAAAGTACAGCACAGCCCTATCTGCCCAAAGCGGCAGAACATCGAAAAGTTGCACCTGCTGCGGGAAGAGAAACAAAACTACGGGTATAATAACCAAGGACTGAACAAGAAGTCTGATCGCAACATTGATATGCGCGACATCATCCCACCACGATATGAGCGCTAATACAAATGCGCCAAGCGGCAGACCATAATATATCAACGCCACATCTTGCACATAAAACAAGATGCTTATTAACGGCAAAGCAGCCAGTAATACCGCCCATCCACCGCCAACGACCACAGGATCTTTCCCGTGGCTACGTCTATGCGCAGAATCATATATTTGCTTCGCTTTTAGATATTGGATGAGTAACGGCATAGACAGCGCCGTAATGATAAGAGCGGCAAAAGCGCAGCCTAAACAAAATAAAGCGATGTCACCCCACATTGTAGAACTCTTTATACCATTGAATGAATTTAGGAATGCCGACAGATATCGGTGTCTTCGGTGCGAAACCCAGAATATCTTGTGATAAGGAAATATCCGCATAGGTGGCTTCAACATCCCCGGCGGCCATCGGTTTCATTATTTTTTCTGCTTCGATGCCAAGCGCTTGCTCTATTACCTCAATAAAGTCAGTGAGTTTTTCGGCCTTGTTGTTCCCTAGATTAAAAATACGGTGGGGCGCAGTAGCTATAACGCCTTGTTCTCCTGACTTTGGCGGGGTTGTGAGCACAGCCATTATGCCTTCAACAATATCTTCATACCACGTAAAATCACGTTGCATTTTGCCATTGTTAAAAACAGAAATTGGTAGCCCTTCCAAAATATTTTTAGTGAAGGAAAAATATGCCATATCCGGACGCCCCCATGGCCCATAGACCGTAAAGAAGCGCAAGCCTGTGGATGGAATTTGATACAAATTCGCGTAAGCCTGTGACATCAATTCCCCTGAGCGTTTCGTCGCCGCATAAAAAGACACAGGGTTATCCACCGGATCATCCACAGAGAACGGCACCTTTGTATTTCCACCATAAACGGAAGACGAACTGGCATAGACAAAGTGCTTGAGCACCCCCACATTCTGAAGTTCTCTTGCGCCCTCCAGCATATTAAGAAAGCCTGAAAGGTTGCTGTCGCTATAGGCCTTTGGGTTCTCAATCGAATAACGCACACCTGCCTGCGCCGCTAAATGGATGATAGCACGAATATCTTGATGATCCTTGAAAAAGACGGCCATCGCATCACTATCGGCAATGTCCAGCTTATAAAAGCTAAACGCGTCATAACCCTCTAATATCTTTAAACGCGCCAGTTTTAGGGCAGGATCATAGTAATCATTCAAATTATCAATGCCGATAACATGATAACCTTTATCCATACAGGCTCGCGCCGTATGAAATCCGATAAACCCTGCCGCCCCTGTAATCAGTATTTTCTTCATGATACTAAAGGCCTTTCTATCGCATCCATTTTTCGAGCCACATCTGGAACATCAATATCGCCCATATCCGATAGCCATTATTAATACGGCCTTCTAAGTGATTCTTCCATGCAATCTGAACAGGTTCAGGATTGAAATATCCTTGCTTTTTCATCTTCACAGGATCGAGCAAAGCTTCTGCCCAATCACGCATGTCACCGCGAAGCCATTCGCCTATCGGCACCGTCATACTTATCCGCGGGCGATGGATATATTTTTTTGGAATATAGCGATAGAGCAACTGCCGCAAAATCCATTTCCCCTCGCGTCCCCGCACTTTCATATGGTGCGGTAATTGCCATGCGAGACTATAAAGGGCTGGATCAAGCATCGGTGTACTGGTCTCCAAGCCAAAATGCATCGCACTGCGGTCAAGGCGAGTAAGTACATCATTCGGTAAATAGTGCAAAGTATCTTGCGCCATCATACGTTCCGAGAAAGACGGCTTACCGTCAAAATAGTATTCCCCTTTATTCAAGAGTCCCAGAGCCTCAGGCAGAACCGTTCCTTGCATAAAATCACCCGGGTTAGACCAAAGAGACAGGAAAAGTTTATAAAGATCATTCTTACTACTGGCCGAAAATGCCCGCCCAACCTTCATCATGCGTTCACCAAAATGATCTTCGGACGGTTTGAACATGGACCAAAAATCTGGTCCCAAATTCCCGATCTGCTTACCAACAAAATTTCTGACCTTTAAAGGAAGCCATTGCATATTTTGCCACAGATTTGTGCCTTGGCTATGACGGTTATACCCGCCAAATAACTCATCTCCGCCATCCCCTGTCATAACCGCATCTGTATAGTTTTTAGAAAATTTAGAAACGAGGTACGAGGTTAACTGGCCGACATCTGAGAACGGTTCATCATAGACATCCACCATATCAGGAATAATATTTTTGGCTTCACGCATCGGTACAATAATTTCATGATGATTCGTGCCTAACTGCCTTGCAATCTGGGCCGCGAATTTCGCCTCATCATATCCTTCTTCTTCATAACCAAGCGTAAAACTCTTTACCGGCTTATCACTATGGCTTTGGAGGAGCGCTGCAATGGCTGTTGAATCCAGACCACCAGACAACCAAACACCGACATTGTCTTCACCGCCATAGGCGGCATATTGTTCCGCCACACTTTGCTTCATCGCCATACGAACACTATTGATGGCTTCATGCTCACTAAAGTCCTGATCATGAACACGCGCATCTGCCGCCGCTTTTATGCAGTTCCAATAAGATTCTATAAGATCAGAAAGCTCCGCTTTGTTTTCAAATAAGCCTTTAGTGACCGAAACCCTACACCCCGCAGGTACAGATATAAAACCATCATAGATGCAATATGGCGCAGGGACATAGCCGTAGCGAACATAAGCTTTCAAAGCGACAGGATTCACCTCTGCTTTCATTGGTTCATAGGCACGCACAGCTTTAAGCTCAGAAGCAAAGAGCAAACTCTGCCCCGCCCAACCTAAATAAAGCGGCTTTTTGCCAAATCGGTCCCTGGCACAATGCAGTGTTTCTTCTTTCTGGTCCCAAACAACTAGAGCGAATGCACCATCTATTTGCTTAATGCTGTCTTCAAAGCTAGTTCTTTCAATCAGCAGACCCAGAATTTCCAGAGGCGTCATGTCATCCGGAATTTTATCGCCTTCGGCCTCAATGCGGCGTTTAATGTCAGCAATATTAAATAAATAACCATCAATCAGTATGCGAAAACGACCACTGGGTGAGCAGGTTATTTCAGGCTCCTTTTTCCTCTTTTTTGCAAAAGTTTGTGCGCCTAGTTGCCCGAGAACAACGCCTTTCGAACTATCTGTCCATAAAACCTCGTCAGCCGCGCTTCGATGACCGAGCGCCTCGATCATTGGCTTTGTTAGCGCAATAAGTTTCTCCTGTGATTTGCCAGATGTATCGACAAATCCCGTAAATCCAGCCATACTTGTTTATTCTTTCTTAATAGACATATGCTTTGATAACATTATATCATTATAGAGGATTTTAAAGGTGGGAAAAGAGATCTATGAAAATTGATTTAATGCTAACCAGAGATGAAGAGGCAGGGCTTATTAGCAATAGCCCCTTTGATGTACCTGTGTCCGGCGTTATTTACGAACATGCCTCTGGTAAGCTTTCGCTAGAATTCTCCGATATGGAGAGCCAAGAACTCAATATTCCTGTCACAAAAGAATTTCACGAAGTTATGGCTTATGTGGACCATATTTTTATTGGCGTTATTGAGGACACTGTTATCACAGATGCACGAATGGTTCCCATGGCGCATGTAAAAGGAGGGTCCGTCATATGAGCCAAAAACAATCCCTCGCTCTTTTTGAAAGATGGTTTAAAACCGCTATTCAGGCCCAGCGCGTGCATGAAGAAGAATCAGATGAATATGATGTCGTCAGCATTGCTGGGGATGCCAGAAGCCGCGGCGTAACTTTTTCAAAAGAATTACAAAAAGGTCTGGTCCGCGAATATACACCTGGTATGGCTCCACAAGGACCGGCAGGCCCTGGCGGTATGGGCGGTTCTACGCAACGCCGTGTGTCCAGAGCGCCTTCTGTTGACAAGGTGATGAAGCCAAAACCACCAAAAGACAGTGACAAATAATAGAACCTTATTTGCTTCCTTTCTTTTTGTGTCTATGGGGTTTGACTTTATTCTTCAAGCGCTTATATTTTCTATGAGCAACAAATTCATGATGGAGATAAAAAATGAGTAGCGCCCCTGCAGATTACATTAAAAGCAATGCAAAAACACAAGTGACAGAAGCTTTGAAAAAAGTTCTGGCAAATACTTACGCTATTTATTTTAAAACACATTCTTATCACTGGAACGTAGAAGGCCCTAACTTCCAAGGACTTCATACTATTTTTGAAGAGCAATACACTGAACTATGGACAGAGATTGACAATCTGGCCGAACGTCTCCGTGCACTGGGCGTATACGCACCCGCCAATACAAAAGAAATGATGGAAGGCGCAGCAATCTCTCCAGCCGCAGGCGTACCTAAAGCTCAGGACATGGTTAAAGAACTTGCTGATGATCACACTAAAATGGCTAAAATTCTTGTCGAATCTATTGAAATTACACAAGAAGCTGGTGACGAAGTCACAACAGATATCTTTATTGGCCGCGCCGCCGCACACGAGAAAACAGCGTGGATGTTGCGTTCGCTTGCTAAGTAAGTTTTAAGAATTTCGGGATATACTTCATTTTATAACTATAGTTATAAACAGCGTTAGCGGGACATATATATGAATTACTCGATTATTATAGAAGCGCTTATTGCCGCATCGGCCATTTACATCAGCGCCTATATAATATCACTTATATATTTGCTTAGCATGGGCCGAAAGATGGTTAGAAGAGAATTCAGGCTACGCCGCGGTTTCTCTATGCTTCTTGCCGTATCCATCCTGTCATTCTTATATAGCGGCATAAGATTTATTGTCCTTTCTGACTCCACCGCTCTGCTGGATTACATTCCTGTTATTGGTGTCTTCTCTTTTGTTGGGATCGGTTGTGCGCGCTTATGCATTGATAAATATAAAGAGCTGGAGGCAATGCTCAAACCTCTGCAACAAGCACAACAAAAAACATCCTCAAACGCTTCCGAGCAAGATACAGATGACGATGAAGATGACATGCTCAAGCCATCAAATCTGACACAACCACTTACCTCTTCTAAGAAATAAAAATATTCCTCTAAAGGCTATTTTTTCGAATCTGCCGCCATTTTTGTACATTGGCGTTATGTTCAGCCAGCGTTTTGGCAAAGCTATGGCCGCCTGTGCCATTAGCAACAAAATAAATGAAATCATTGTCCTCCGGCATCAGCGCTGCCTCAATCGCCTGACGGCCTGGATTACAAATTGGCCCAGGGGGTAATCCTGCATACTTATAGGTATTATATGGATCATCAACTTCAAGGTCTTTGCGAAGCAATCTGCGACCAAGTGGTCCCTGGCCTCTATCTTCGTGCCGCCCCTTTGTAATCGCATAGATAACCGTGGGGTCTGTCTGAAGCGCCATACCGATACGCAATCGATTCGTAAACACGCCGGCAACCGTGTTGTATTCATGATTAACGGCGGTTTCTTTTTCAATAATTGAAGCCAAAATAATGNCCTCTTCTTTACTCTTTACGACACTCAACTCACTTTTCTTTTCCCACGCATTATTAAGTACTTCATCCATGGCCACTTGCATGCGTTTGATAATGTCCTCTGGCCCATCTTCCATCGTATAGGCATAGGTATCTGGCATCAGCGACCCTTCTGTCGGTATATCTATCTCTTTGGCATCTGGGAATGTGTCTTTAAGGAGTGAAACAATCTGGTAGCTCGTCAAGCCTTCGGGAATCGTCACAAAACGCAAATGCACATCACCGCTTTCGATCTTGCTCAGTATTTCTTTGATGCTCGCATAGGCAGGAATGACATACTCCCCCGCTTGCATTTTTGTATGATCACGAAACCGAGCAAAAATTTTAAAGAAGAAAGGATCACTAATCAGACGCTGATCATACAAATCCTGCGCGATTTTACCTACCGAAGCACCGCGCGGCACGACAAAAACAGTCTCTTTATCGTGCTCACCCTGCGCCGTATAGGCATGATTTATATAAGCTGCGCCCGCCGCAACCAGAATAACGCCGAGTAAAAACAAGATTCCGAGACTTTTAATTAAAAATTTCATGATAAATATGTATCACGAAGGGAGATTAGAGGAAACCACTTAGATACTTAAGCAAGCGGTCCCCTCTTTTATTCTTTATACAGCTTTAAAAATCACAGATGCGTTCGTACCGCCAAACCCAAATGAGTTGGATAATGCTGTCTTAACCTGCTTTTCCTTCGCCTTATGCGGCACAAGGTCCATGCCTTGCACTTCCTCACAAGGATCATCAAGGTTAAGCGTCGGCGGCAAAATACCTGTTTCCATTGCTTTCAACGAGAAGATCGCCTCTACAGCACCCGCCGCACCAAGCAGGTGACCAATCGCAGATTTTGTTGAAGACATGCTCATTGTATTGAGGCTATTTTCAAACAGCTTGCGCACCGCGCCCGCTTCAATCCCATCACCCATTGGTGTCGATGTCCCGTGCGCATTGATATAATCAATGTCCTCAGGATTCATGCCAGCATTTTTAAGCGCCGCCGCCATCGCACGGTAGCCGCCATTTCCATCAGGCGCCGGAGATGTCATATGATAGGCGTCTCCAGACAGACCATAACCAACGACTTCACCATATATCTTAGCACCGCGTGCTTTAGCATGCTCATATTCTTCTAGAACAA